>SHZC01000068.1 GCA_009692505.1 Myxococcales bacterium | reverse complement strand
CGTTGCCGTCGTCGCAGTGCTCAAGACCCTCGACGATCCGATTCCCACAGAACGACTCAAGGAGGCAGTTCGCGCTGCAGCCGTCGCCGGCCGCGTTGTTTCCATCGTCACACTGCTCGGCTCCTTCACGTCGACCGTTGCCACACGCGGCGGGCTCGACTTGGCAGACCTCACTGCACCCGTCGCCAGCCCTGACGTTCCCGTCGTCGCAGCCTTCACCGGCGTTGATAAAGCCGTTGCCGCAGAGGATCTCCGTTCGGCATTCGCTGCTGCACCCGTCACCCGGCACACGATTGCCGTCGTCGCACTGCTCGCCCGCGTTGACTCGACCGTTGCCGCAGAGGTTCTCGACACGGCAGGTCGCGTCGCAGCCATCACCGGCGACGAGATTGCCGTCGTCACACTGCTCACCTGGGTTGACCACGTCGTCACCGCAGCGCGCGAAGCTGATGCGGGTTGCGTAGCCACCGCGAATGTGAATGCCGTTCCGGCCAGCGACCATGAGATCGTAGTCACCCGCGTCGACCGGCACGTCGATCCGGGAGCAGGACCCCGGTCCGTTGTTATCGTCGCTGGCGAGGACAACGGGAGACCCACGGCGCGTCAAAGTGGCCATTGTGTCCGCTGGGCAGCCGCCATTGCCGTCGCTCGTCTCGAAGATAATCCGTCCGGCCTCAGCGACGACCGCGTTGAAAATATCGTTCCCGTCCTTATTGAAGCCACCCGGGAAGCCACCGGCGATCGAGACGTCGACGTGGTCCCGGAAGCTCAGGGAATAGGTGGGCATCGCCGTGGGGCCGTTATTCGTCACCACGAGTTGATAGCTGCCGCGAGGGATCGTCTGCGTCAGCAAGGAACAGGGAGGCGCAACCCCGCCATCGTCGTTCGTCCCGAGTTGCAGGCGTTGCCCGTCGACGACCTCAAACAAGGTGAGCTTGGTATTTCCCGGACAGGCCCCGCGGCCGTTGCTCGTCTCGGCGCGGAGGACCGAGTCGTCTTCCGTGGTGAAGTGAAAGACGTCGGACTGCAGGCTCGGCAGCGCGCCGCCGAGAATGATCTGCATCTTCTCGACCGTGAAGCTCTCCCGCGAGCAAAGGACGTCACACCCATCGCCGTTGTTGAAGTTGGCGTCGTCGCAGGTCTCGCCGGCCCCGAGGACACCGTTGCCGCAGCCGTTTCTGAGCGAACAGTTGGACTCGCAGCCATCGCCGGCCACGAGGTTCCCATCGTCGCAGGCCTCGCCCGGCTCGAGCGCGGCGTTCCCGCAGACGCCTTCCCTGTGGCAGGTGGCGTCGCAGCCATCGCCGTCGATCCGATTCCCGTCGTCACAGGCCTCGATGAGGTTGAGACGCCCATTTCCGCACTCGAGCCGACACTGAGAGTCGCAGCCATCCGAAGCGATGAGGTTCCCATCGTCGCAGGACTCCGCAGCGTCGACGTTCATGTTGCCGCACGACCCGATCGAGGCCCCAATCGCGACCCGGAGAACGTAGCTATCGATGGCTGCTGGGCCGCTCGCGACGACCTCGTAGTTGCCTGTGGGCAAGTCGAGATCGATCAGCGAGCACTCACCCACGTGGTTGTCGTTGCTGGCGATGTCGCGGCGAGTCCCGTCGAGTTCGCGGCGTCGGAGCGTCAGGAGCGTATCCCCTGGGCACACCCCGCCGGCGCCCGTCGTCTCGGCGCGCAGGTGGCGCGGCGTCGCGAACTGCACGAAGAACATGTCGTCGCCCCCGACCGGGAACGAGCCGTTGAAGTTGCCGGCCGCGACCATGTTTGAGCCGAGTCGGTAGTCCAAGGTGTAGGCGTCGAGCTTGAGCCCATTCCGAACATCTACCCGCAGGACGTACTCGCCGGGCGTGACCAGCCTCGCGAACCGAGCACAGGCCTCGACGCCGCTGTCGAATTCATTGACCAAGAAGGTGATGGCCCCGTTCGCGCCTTTGCGGAAGAGCGCCATCTGGGTGTCGAACGTGCAGTCGAAGGACCCATCGTGCGAGTCCGCGTAGAAGTTCGAAGTGTGGTCGACCTTGAATGCGTAGTAGTTCGCGCCACGAGCGATGATCCGCCCGACCTTTCGCTCCTCGTATTTGAGCAGAGCGACCGTCTCCAAGAGGCAACGATCACTGCAGCCGTCTCCAGCTTGCGCGTTGCCGTCGTCACACTGTTCGCCGGCACCAACCCGCGTATCGCCGCAAGGCAGCTCGACCTGGCAGATGGTGTTGCAACCGTCACCGAGGCGAACATTCCCATCGTCACAGGTCTCACCGCCGTCAACGATTCGATTTCCACAGCGGGCCTCGCGGGCGCAGAGCGCGCTGCAGCCATCGCCGTTGAGCCGATTGGCGTCGTCACAGCCTTCACCGGCCTCGACGCGACCGTTCCCGCAGACCGCGCCGAGCTCGTTGCGACAGTTGAGGTCGCAGGCATCCCCGTTCGCTCGATTGCCGTCGTCGCACTGCTCGCCCGAGTCCAACACGCTGTCGCCGCAGTCCGCCTCGGCCGTGCAGACCGCGGTGCAGCCATCGCCGGCGAGCCGATTACCGTCGTCGCAGCCTTCGCCCGGATCGATCGTGAGGTCTCCGCAGGCTCCCGCAAACGTCACGCTGAGCACGTATGGGGGGAGGTTCACGCCCGGAAGCGCATCGACCTTGATCTCGTAATCGCCCGCATCGAGCTGTTGGACGATGAGGGAGCAGGGGCCGGGGCCACTGTCGTCGTCCGTCGAGACGATCTGGGGAAGCCCACCCACCGCCATGCGGTAGAGCGTCATGCGCGAATCGCCGGAGCATCCTTGCGCCCCGTCGTGCACGAGCGCCGTCATCGTGCGCCGTCGATCAAGTGAGAAGGCGTAACGGTTGAACCCGCCGTCCGGGACCGTGCCCTGGAAATCTCCGCCGGCCTGAACGATGGTCGGCTCGATGCGGCACACGGCGCTGCAGCCGTCGTCGTTCGCCAAGCCGCCGTCGTCGCATTCCTCGCCGAGCGTGACGCGACGGTCACCGCAACCGTCTGTTCGCACATGGGTCACGAGCAGGTTGTAGAGGTCTACACCGTTGACCCCGGAGCGATCGACCTTGACCTCGTATCGACCCGTCGCCAGGTCGGTGGCGAGGACAGAACATTTATTCGCCAGCGAGATGTCGTCGACCTGCCGGATGAACACCTTCGCGGCCGGGTTGACCTTCATGATCGTCAAGCGCGTATCCGTGGAGCACTGATTTCGGCCGGTGCTGGTCTCGAGGCGGATGCTCTCGCTCTCGCCGGGGACCTGGAACCAGTAGATGTCGTAGGTCTGACCGGGGAAGCCTCCAACGTAGATGCCGTTGGCGTTCGCGTCGACGACCTGGTGAATCCCGAGATCGTAGCGACACTGCCGCGCCAAGCCGCCCAGGCCGCGCCAAAGTCGGGTATAGGCCCCGCTGCCCGCCAGCTGGTTGAGGACGTTGTCGAAGTTTCGCAGCTGAGTGGCGTACCGAGCCTCTTGGGCCTCGGAGACGCAGTTCTGCCCCGCGCCGCAGATCCGACCGAGAGGCAGGATGCCGACGGCTGCGGCCTCGGTGATCGAACCCAACGCGGCCTGCACCATGCCCCGGTCGGGCCCGGGATCGTTGCTCTGCATGCCCGCGTCCACATATCGCTGGACGTCACCGCGGAGCGCGAGGAGGTCGGCGCCCAAGGTGTTCTTGATTACGTTCCATTGGTCATGCCGAGTGACGGGATCGCTGACCCGACCGAGTGCCGCAGCGTCACAGGCCCTGAGCGGGTATTCGAAGTGACGAAGGTAGTAGTAGGCGTCGTGGGCTTTTGAAACCTGGTCGATCGCGACGGCCGCGTTGCCGGGGCTCCGGACCTTCACTTCCCAGGCAGCCTGACGGTACTGTTCGAGTCCCACGACGAGCGCGCGGGCCTGAACCAGATCGGGGTCGCGCAAGTCGATGCCGGCGCGTGAACGGATCTCGGTCTCCATGCGGGCCAACTCGCGGGAGAGTTGGCGCGCCATGGACCACAACTCTTCGCCGAAGTCGACTCCGCGAACCTGGGCCTGAACGAGCCGCGCGATGATCATGTCCAAGGCGAGCAAGGTCACGCCGCGCTGATTGTTTCGTTCGCCCCAGAGCCCGCGATTAATGAACGGCCCCAGATCAAGAAGAGGCTGAACCTGAGCGGCCATGAATTGGCCCGACGCGATGTAGCCCTGCGCCTTGCGGAGGACGTGGGGCAGCATGACGGTGAGGGTCGCCTCCCGCGCATCAATCGGGAACTTTCGGATCGCGCGGGTGTCGAGGTCGTAGATTCGGATTGCGAGCACGGATCGGCCGAGCTCCCGGAAGATGTGAACGATGGTCGCCTTGTCGAGCCCTCGGTACTCGGCCCGATTGTCGTCCCCAAAGTCCCACTCGTAGGCAGTGATGGGGTCGTTCTCGAGCGCGGGGATAGCATCAACGCTGAACTCCATGGGGATCGACTCGTAGATGATCTCCGGCTGATGAAAGGCGATGAGGATCGGAGAGACATCGCGGATGTCGGCCCGCACGGTCGAGATGGAGTTGCTGTCCTGGTCGTAGCAGGTCAGCTTGAGGAAGTAGTTGCCGGAGTCGCGGTACTGGTGGACCGCCGTGGCGCCGTCGACGTTGGGTGTTCCATCGTCCCAGCTCCAAGAGTACCGGGTGATCGGCTCATTGACCGCGCCCGGACGACTTCCGCGACCGTCGGCGGTGAAGTCGTTCTTCGAGAAGATCACATACGGACCACCTGCAACGCAGACCGGGCTTACGTCGTCGACGGTGACCCGGAAGGTGGCCGTGCCCGTGGCCCCGATGGAGTCAGTCACCGTAAGTCGGCCGTTCCAAATGCCCTGCGTGGGGGTCGGGAACGTCGCGGTGCGGCCCACCGCATCGGTGGTTCCATTGGCGTCCCAGTCCCAGCCGTAGGTGACGATCCGATCGAAGTCCTCCGGCGCCGTCGACTCGCTGGCATCGACGATGAGCACGTCGCCTTGCCGCACGCGATACGCGTTTGCCCGCGCGGGGTCCGCCGAGGGGTGGCCGGCCGGGATAGGCACGGCGACCGGGGGCGCGTTGATCGTGAAGCGACGAACGAAGGGTCGTGTCTGGTTGGCACAGTCGGAGACCGTGATGTTCATCATGTGAGAGCCGGGGACCGAGAGCAGATTATTGGCCACATAAGCGGCGCTTGCGCCGCCGTTTCGGGTGTAAGCGGCCGTCACGCGCGGCACGCACTGCGCTGGCCCGGCAATCTGCCAGTTGACCCGAGCAGAGTTGACGAGGGTCCCTTCATCGACCCCGGTGATCACGACGGGAACCTGCTC
This sequence comes from Myxococcales bacterium, assembly GCA_009692505.1. Classification (GTDB taxonomy): domain Bacteria; phylum Myxococcota_A; class Bradymonadia; order UBA7976; family UBA1532; genus SHZC01. The sequence continues at coordinate 18,428 of SHZC01000068.1, read as the reverse complement.
GGCGACGAAGTACTGTCTGGTGGTCGAGGTGCTGTTCCCACAGTCGTCCGTGGCCGAGACGGTCAAGGTTCGCTGGCAGGCGTTCTGGACCGTGTTCTGCACGAGGACCGGAGAGCCGTCGAAGTTGTCCGTTGCCTGGATGAGCGGACGCGGGATGGCCGCCGGGGAATAGCAGGTGTTGGCCACGAGCTGATTGCCCACAGCCAAGGCGGGGTTGGTCCGGTCAAAGACCAAGCGGCCCCCGGAGTCGATGGCGGTCACGCCGCCGGCGTTATTCCGGAGGATGACGTTCACGAAGTGTCGGCCCTCGGGGATGTTCGCCGGGTTCACGTTGATCGTGGCGTTCATGTAGGTGCCGTTCGCGGGGATCGCCAGGTTCTGGCTGGCGACATCCTGGCCGGCGATGTTGACCGTGGCCGTGGTGGGCCGCCCGCTTGGATCCGCCGCGCGGAAGGTGACATTGAATGCGTTTCGGCCAATGCATGCCGCATTCGCGAGCAGTGGCGAGGTCATCTCACCGAGGGGCGGCGCGGCCGCTCGGATCTGGATGTCCGCCTCGCTGGCAGCGGAGCAGGTGTTGCGCATATCGCAGACCTTCAGTCGCACCGTCTGCGTCGTATTCGGACGCCACAACGGGGAGGTGAAGTTGTCGACGGTGGCACCCTCGGGCTCGCCGTCTGCGGCCCCGAAGGTGTTGTCTCCGTCGATGTCCCACTTGAACACGGTCAAGGCGTCGCAAGGCGCGTCGGGGTCATAACTCGCGCGGCCATCGAGCCGGATCGCGGCGAAGGACGCTCCCACCGGGCCGGTGTTGTAGGGACCGCCCGCGTTGGCGACGGGAGGCAGGTTCTGTGGGTTGATGGTCACGGTGGTCGAGCCGATGGCCTCCCGATTGGAGGCGTCTCGAACCCGGACGCGAGGTCGCATGGTGACGTTGGCTTGGGCATCGGGCAGGGCGAAGGCGGGCTGGGTCGCTCGAACGCCGTTGGCGTCGTCGAACTGACCGTCGTTGTCGAGATCCCAAGCGAAGTCGACCAGGTCGAAGCCCTGACCCACCGGGCCGTCGGAGCTGCTGGCGGAGGCATCGAAGGTCACCATCGCCTGACAGTTCGTTCGGTTGGGCGTGGCGGTCGCGATTGCAGTCGGGCCGACGACGATCTGGAGGGGCACGATCTGCTCTGCGGTGGCAGCGAAGCGATCGGTGACGCGGAGCCGAATGTCGTACCGCCCGACCGCGGCCATGCCGTACTGAGTCAGGAGCTGAGGCGTCAGGACGATCGGCGTGGCGTCGGCCCGGTCGAACTCATAACTGCCGTTGTTCTTGAAGTCCCACTGATACCGGACGACGGCATCACCGCAGTCGGTGTTGGGGTCTGCGGTGCCGAGCGGGCTGAGCGTGACGGGTTCCCCAACGGCGACCACGTAGGGTCCAATGATGGTGCCGTCGGCAGCCCGGTTTCCCCCGGCCACCACGTTCGCGGGCTCGTTTCCGAGGTCAACTGTGAGGTCGAGGCTGGCCACGGCCGTCCCACCCAAGCTGTCCGTCACGCGGAGTCGAATCGTCTCGGTCCCGCCGAAGCCGTAGCGAGCGAAGCGGGTCTGGACGAGTGCGCCGACCGCGTCGTCGAACTGACCGTCCTCATCCAGATCCCATTCGTACTGGGAGATGCGGACCGAGGGGTGGGGGTGGCCGGAGGCGCGCCCGTCAAGGATGACCGCCTGGTTGCACGCCAAGCGCAGCGCATCCGCCGTGAGCCGAGCGATCGGGCTGACGGGGTGGATGATGATGGGCGCGATGTCTTCGTTTCGCATACCCGTGGTGTCTTGGACCTGCAGCTTGACCAGATAGCGGCCGGGCGTAGCGATGCCAAAGGCGGCCAACTGCTGCACGGTGAGCGGCATCACGGCCTCGACCGCATCAGAGTTCATGTCGCGGGCTTCGCGGTCCATGGAGAAGGGCGTGCCCTCCCGCCAGTTCAGATCCCAGCGGTACCACTCCACGAAGTCCCCGAAGTCCGAGGAGTCCGGATCGAAGGACGCGGCCCCGTTGAGCGTGAGCCCCTCGCCGAGCAGGATGTTGTACCCGGGTTCGGGAACATCGGAAGGATCAGCGTCTGCGGTGGGCTGCGCCGGGGGCAGCGAAACGTTGATGAGCCCACGGCGAATGACGGTTCGGTCTAGGCTGTCGCGCACGCGCAACCGAACATAAATCTCCGGGCTGGGTTCCCCGATCTGCGGGATGGACGGCAACGTCCGGTTCATGCGGACGGCGTTGACGTTCTCGGTCTCGAAGTTGCCGTCGTCGTTGAGATCCCAGTCCCAGTCTACTATCTGAGCGGTCCGGATCGGAGAGGTGCTCGCGCGCCCGTCGAGGAAGGGTGCGATCAGGCCGCTTCGGACGTTGATGGGGGCCGGGTCAGGGCTCTGGGCCCATGCGGGCACGGGATCGGCGTCGTAGATGATGATGGACGACTCGGCGATATGGGTTAGACCGAAGGTGTCCGTCACTTGGAGACGAATGAGGTTCGACGGGAGCCCGGACTCCTGGCTCGCCGGCCAGCGCATCCGCGTTCGCATGTAGTCCCAGGTGAGAGGCATGGTCACCCCCACGCCATCGACGGCGTCGTTGAACAGGCCGTTGCCGTTGACATCCCATTGGTACGAGACGATGCGGTCGCCGCAGGTGTCGTTGGGCTCATACGATCCGGTGGCATCGAGGATCACGGCATCGCCGCTCAGGACGACGTACTGCGCACGAGAGATCCGGGCGACGGGGGCCTGGTTTCCGAGGTTGACGCTGATGACCGTCTGGGCGGTCGCCGTCCGGTCCCGGTCGTCGGTGACCCGCAAGTTGGCCGTGTATTGGCCGAAAGCCTCGTACCTCTTCTCGAAGAGCGAGCCGACGCCCTCATAGCCGGGCAGATTGTCGACGTCCCACTCGTAGCGGACGATCCGCCGATTGATGTTCGGCACGCTGCTGGCGCTGCCATCGTAGAGCACCGTCTCGCCGCAGCGCGCTGGGTTGGGGAGCGCGCGGATATTTGCCGTGGGCGCACTGGCGAAGATCGTCAAGGTGGTTGACGAGGTCTGCGTCAAGCCGGCTGCGTCCGTCACCCGGAAGTGCACCGGATTCGCCACGCCGCGAGGCAGCGCCTGAACGGTCGCAAAGGGGATCAACGCGTCGGCGCGGTTCGAGTCGCTGAAGTTGCCGTCGTTATTGAGGTCCCAACCCACCGTGATGGTGTCGCCGCAGCTCAGGTTTACGTCGTTGGCCGCGCCCGCCAGTTGGAGGGCGTCACCGACCTCGATGACGTACGGGGTGCCGGCCTGGGCCGTGGGCGCGGAGTTCGCGGCCGGGTTGACTGTGACCTGTACGGTGGTCGTCTTGTTCTCGCCGGCGCCATCGACCACGCGCAGGGTCGCGGTGAACTGGCCGGCGCGCAGGTACTTGTACTCGAAGATGTCCTTGACGACGCCGTCGGCGCCGGGGGTCGTGAAGTCGGTCGGACCGTTATTGATCCACCAGAGGCCGTTGGTGGCGTCCACGTCCCAGTCGAACCGGACGATGCGTTCGGCGAAGTTGGGATGGAAAGATTTGGCGTGATCGAAGGTGACGTTGCCGGAGTTACCCCCCTGGCAACCGGCGTTGACGACGCCCGGCTGGACCTCGCCCAAGGGTTCGGGCTTAGGGTGGAAGATCGTCGGTGTCAGGACGAGGTAGCCCATGACCGCGCCCATGTAGCCCGGGCCATAGCCGCAGGTCACGCCCCAGATATCGCAGTAGTCGTCGACGATTCGCCCGAAGATCTCGTAGCTGGCCCACGGGTTGTTGACGTCCAGCGGCCGCTCCATGGCCCGGATGTAGTAGACGGAGAACTCGCGGTTCCAGTCCCGCGCGCCGATGGCCGGCGGCAGAGGCAATCCCGTGCGGTAGGCCTTCTGGTGCGAGTAGATGCCGTAGGTATTGCCGCAGCGCGGCTGGGTATAGATGCCGGACGTGTCTCCGCAGAGGTAGTCCCCGTGGGACCAGAGGCCGTCGAGCCAGTGCGTGCCATGGACGCGGCGTTGCCCCCACCAAGCGACGGTAAACGCGATGTAGCGATCGTAAGTCGAGCGGAACTGGGAAGCACTGTAGCGGCTATAACCGGGGAATGGGATCGACGCATCACCCGGCTGGAAGTTGTGGAAGCCGAGCCAGCGGCTACCGAGCAGAGAGCCACCCGTGAGCTTCAAGTCGGGCGTGCTGTAGTTGTTCGCATAGCAGCCGCCGCCGTCGCCGGTCTGGTTCAAGACCAGCTGCTCGGCGATGCGGTACTTGTGCCGGTTGTTGACGATGACGTTGAAGTCGCTGCCGGTCTCCTCGACGCCGTCCAGGCCCACGAAGGCCCACTGGGTCGTCGAAAGATCCATGAAGTGTGCGTCTTGGCCGGCGCGGGCAATGTTTCCGTTCGGTGGCCACTCATCTGCGTGAGGCACATCGTGGTAGTACCAGGAGCCGTAACCGGAGCCATAGTCAATCTGCTGCTGCCCGAGGAAGTCGACCATCTGCTGGCCGAACCACTCCCAGAGGTTGCCGGCGAGCGGTCCAATCTGGATTCGGGTGCCGGCGAGGGAGGCCAAGACGGTCGCGACGCCGCCGGCGTTGATGCCCATCTGGTAAACGCCGGTGCCGCGGCTTGAGTAGGCTCCCTGCCCATCGGTGGTGCCGGCGAGGCGGTTGATGCGGTGGTCACGTTTGACGCCGTTGACGATGTCGAAGCCGTGGGTATTGTCCTCGTCGACGGCGTTCACACCCACGGTGCCGGCACCGACCACGAGGTCGTTGGCCAGACGGAGCGCGGTCTCGGCATAGGGGTCCACGGCCCATCGGCGGGCGTTCTCCTCGATGAAGCCGTTGGGCACGGGCTGGCCGAAGGTATTGTAGGTGCCCGGCGGATAAGCCGGGAGGTGGCCGTTGATATTGTAAAGCCAGAGCCACATCCCGGTGGCTTCCGTCCACGGCGACTGGGCCCGGATGCTGTTCTCGTTCGAACCCGCCATGCCCGTAAGGTTGCGGTGCATGTACCACATGCCCTCATCGACGGCCTCGACCTGGAGGATCTCGAGCTGTTCCGCGGTCCACTGGCGAGGGTCGTCCGCCGGCGTCCAGTTGTAGACGTACATCCGGTAGGTGCCGAAGGTGAGGCCGCCGTTGCAGTTGTTCCGGACCTGGACGCTGACGTTCATCGTCGCGCTGGCGTCGACGTTCGGGACCAAGAACGTTCGCCCGATCTCCCAGACGCGGTTGAGCCCGTTATTGCCATAATTTCGGCAGGCGTCGTCGTCGAAGGAGCCGTTCCGGTTGATGTTCCAACAGGCCGTATAGCTGCCACAGGTGGCGTAGCGCACATAGGCCTTCAGCGTGGTGTAGGCCCCCTCATGGATGGGGTGCGGGATCTCTGGCGTTTTTTGGGAGTACGGCACCGCCACGACGACATCCGCCTGTTGCGCGATGTTCTGCGCCAAGGCGCTGGTCGCGACGAGCGACGAGAGCAAGGTCAACGCGAGTGTCGAGAAGCGAGACGGTCGATACATGGCGGACTCCAGCGGCGGGGCCAATACGGTCCGTGGTCGCAGGCCCCGGCATCCGTGCTTGGGCAGGCGATGGTGAGGGCGGCGCGGCCAACCATGGCCACGTTTATTCGCACTCGAAGCTCTAACCTACCGTAAATTACACTGCCAGCGCAACGATTTGCGGCCCTACTTATGGATGCGAATCGCCCCCCCTTTGGGGAGCCTTGGATTACGCGGGACGCAGGGGCAGATGAGCGCGAGTTAAGGCCAGGTGACCGTCGAGCTCCGAGACGATTCGTGGCCGCTCCGGTCCTTAATCTCGATCGAGAGACTGAGCCGCCGCGCTCTAGAATCGGTGGCCACTTTGGCGCCGGGTCGCAGGCTCAGGCGTCCGAAAGCGGCCTCGTACTCCGGGTAGACGACGTGGCCCCCAAGCCGGACTCGAAGCGTCGTGAGGTCTAGGCCAGACCCCGCATCGCTGAGTGGCACATGAACCTCCGATCCGAGGGGGTGGGCGACGATGACGGGCAGGCCAATGGACGGCGGCGAGACATCTCGCAGGACCGCAATTGATCCGACGTGAACCCCCGCGCCGCCGACTCGCGTTTGGTCAGCACCGGGGACGAGCTCGGCACCCATGAACCAGTAGCTGCCGCGCTCACGAAAGTAGAGGCCGGCGTGGCGCAGCTCCATGGCGTTTGGGACGCTGATGTCGAAGGCGCTGTTGGCCCGGGTCGGTCGCCACTGGGGCGCGAGGTCGAAGAGCGGCGTGAGCGGGACGAGGCCGTGCCCTTTGGGTGCGAGGTTCGTCGTCGAGGCCCGAGGCGCGCTGATGGCGTAGGGGAAGAAGAGGGCGTCGGCGCCGACCCGGACGTGCCAAGAGCCGTCTCTGGCCGAGACGTCCCCGCCGTTCTTGAGCCCGTGAAGATCAAGGTCGAAGCGCCGGACCCCACCGGCCCCTTGACGAAGCAGGCGCAGCCGGCCGCCCGTCGCGGGGATGTCGAGTGCCAAGGCCGGTCGACCGTCGAACCGGGTGACCGAGACGCCGGCGTGGGGCACCTCATCCAGCGTCACGTCGAAGAGGTCAAGCGAGCCACAGAGGTCGCCGAAGTCCACGAGCAAGGTGCCGCCACGCCACTCGAAGGCGGCCGGCGTAGGTGGCGGCCAGGTCTCCGCCGCCGGGCGAGCCGAGGCCTCCCACCGACGCAGCAGGCACGGCTCCGCGCTCGGCACGACCTCAAGCTCCACCATCACCTTGCTCTCATTGCCTCGCGCGTCTTGGGCCACGAGACGGACCTTGTGTCGACCGGGGCTCAGGCGCAGCAGCGGAGAGGCCTCGGCCAAGGGCACCGGCCCAATCGCCGGCCCCTCGCGGTACAGCTTGTGGAATCGACCCCGGCGGGACGCGCGTTGCTCCGGCTCATAGTCCAGCTCGGTGATGTTCTTGTCGGCATAGGAGGCCCTCTCGTAGAGGATCTGATGGACGCGGCGACCGTCGAGCTCGAGGCTGATGCGGTAGGGCTCGAGGCCCCGCGCGCTGCCCTCGATGCGGTCTTGGACCTCGACCTCGAGGCCGACATCCCCGTGCACCTCGATCACCCGGTCGGGCTTTCTCATGCCCGGCAGCCGCCGGTCGGGCTGTCTCATGCCCGGCAGCCGCCGGTCGACGACATCATGCCCGCCGCTGACGCGCGCCGCCGCAGTCCTTGGGACGAGCCGGAGGCGGACAAAACGGGGCGCCTCGCGGTCCGGCAGCGAGAGCCCATTCGTGAGCGGGTTTATCGGCACGCCGTCTCGACGCAGCTCGAAGTGCAGGTGCACGAGGTCGGTTCCGCTCGTCCCGCAATAGCCCAGCATCGCGCCTCTCGCGACCGTGATCGGCGGGTCGAGGGTCTTGTCGAAGGCATAAGCCCGGACGCGGCCCTCCTCGGCGAGGGCGACCGCCTCGAGCTCGTTCGAGAACCTCTCGAGGTGTCCATAGACCGAAGAGAGGCCGTCCGCGTGTCGAACATAGACGCTGCGCCCGTACCCCCCGTGGCTCCGGCGGATCTTGTAGATCACCCCGTCGAGCGTCGCGAGCACCTTGGCGTCGAGCCGACCGCCGGGCACGAGATCGAGGCCGGCGTGGTGGTGCCCGATGCGTGAGGTGCCGAGGGTCGCGGTCACGCTCGGGGCCTGATCGAGCGGGTATAGGAGCGGGGTTGGGGCCGCGAGCGCCAGGAAGAGCAAGAGCGGGTTGGCCACGCGGCTCAGGGCGCCGTGCTCGCGACCTGGACCTTTCGGATCTCGTCGTACTCGCGCTCGTACAGCCTCAGCGTGTCCAGGACGATCGCCAAGTTGGCGACGTTCGAGTCGTTCTCCCGCACGCGATCCAAATCGTCCATCTGGTGGGCGACCTCATAGAGCTGGTCGCACATCCGGTTGAGCTGCTTCAGCTCACGACTCGCCCGATCAGCCCCCGCGAAGCTCTTCCGATACTCGTCAAAGACCTGATTGGCCGCTGAGCCGAGCGCGGCGACGAGATCATCGAAGGAGCTCGTCTGCCGCACCTTCCGAACCTCTTCGACCTCGCCCCGATAGAAGTCGAGCCGGCCCTGAACGGTGCCGATGTTCTTCTGATTGCTGGCGTTCTCTGGCTGCAGGACACCGAGCGCCCGCATCTGCGCTTGAACCTCTTCGAGGCTCGTGATGATCCGAACGAGCAGGTCCGGACGCCGCGAGAGCCGCGACTTGCCGGCGAAGTGGTCCTGATACATCTGAAACTGCTCATTGGCCACGGCCGCCAGGAGGTTGACCTGCTCCTCCAGCGTCGACCGGCTGCGGGCGGCGACGATCTCGCCCCGCTCGGCCCGGTACAGGGTCACGCTGCGCTCGACGATCTGGCGGCCTTCAAGGAGCTCGGCGTTCTCGAACTCGGCGGCGAGGCCGGAGATGTCCTCCTTGAGGCGCTCGAGATCACCGATGAGCTCAGCGAGCAGGCCGAGATCGCGGGTCGGGCGCGACTGGCCGGCGAAGTGCCGCTGATATCGACGGGTCGCCAGCGTGACCCAGGTGGCCAGCCGGTGCGCCTCGACGGCGTCTGGACCGCTGCTTTGGGCCTGCGTGATGGCTTTGACCTCCTGCTCATAGAGGCCAAGGTTGTGCTTCGCCGTCTCCAGGACAGAGTTCCGGTCCGGGCTCTCCTTCGAGTCGAGCAGCGCACCGACGGCCGAGGCCAAGGCGTCGCGCATCCCCTCCATGAGCATCGGGTCGCGGGAGATCCGCGGCTGCCCGGCGAAGTGCGCGTCGTATTGCCCGGAGATCGCGTTCACGCGCTGCCGGAGTTCATCGATGGAGAGCTTCTGCGAGTCGGCCATTTTGGGTCCTTGAATCCTCGGGTGCGGAGCGTGCGTGCGCGAGTGTAGCGATTGGATGCAGAGCGGCCACGAGGGATTCACTCCTCCAGGCGATTGGCGTCCACAATGCGGTAGGTCGTTGAGCAGTCAAGCAGAGGGCCATAATCGCGGCGCTCGATGGATCCGTCTTTGACCTCGCCGCTGAGGCCGAGCCGCCCCGTGGCGATGAGCAGACGCCTCAGACCCACCCTGCGGTCGTAGTGAAAGCCGAGCTCAAACCGGGCGTCGCCGTCGAGCGGGAAGATGCGGGATCGTGAAGTCAGGGCCGCCCCATCCGTGTCGACCAGGGCCGAGAGCCGGCCCCCCTCGTCGATGCGGACGAAGAGCTCGAAGGGCTCAAACTCAAGGGGTCCAATCTCGACGGGGAGCTCGAGCTCTGGGCCAGGGCGAAAGTCGCCGCAGGTCGTGCGACCGACGCTGGCCTCGAGCCGCCACAGGCCCGCGAGGGGGCAAGGCATCACGTCGGTCTTCCCGACGTCGCAGGCCCGTTCGACACGCGCGATACGCAGGACCCGACTCTCGTCGATGACCGCCCCGGCATCGCCGGTGGAGGTGTCGAAGCAGCCCGAGCCCAGCACCGCAAAACCGCCCAAGCCGACCGCAGCGAAGCAAAGTCGCGCCGCCTTGCGCCCCCAAGAGTCGCTGCGCAAGATGCGCCCATGCCGAAGAATCTTCACGCCGAGATCATCGCTGACATCGCCGCGCCACTCAATGCTTGGCTCGCCGAGCGGACCCTGCCCGACCTGCCAGCTCCCGTGGCCTTGGGCCCGCCCACCCGAGAGGGCGCCGGCGATCTCGCCCTGCCTTGCCACCCCTACGCGCGCCTGCTGCGGCTCAGTCCCCAGGCCATCGCCACGTCGCTGGCAGAGGTCGCCCTCGCTCACCCGCTCGTCTCCTCGGTCGAGGCCGTGCAGGGGTTCCTCAACCTTCGGTTTGATTGGGGCGCCATCGCCACCCGCGCCGTCCCATGGGCGTTGACCGACGACGCCGCGCTCGGCCGCTCGGACCTCTGGGTCGGTCGGAAGATCCTCGTCGAGTACTGCTCGCCCAACACCAATAAGCCGCTTCACCTCGGGCACGCGCGCAACATGATCCTCGGTGCGACGATCGCGGCGTTGTTTCGGGCGATGGGCGCGGATGTCCGGCGCATCAACCTCATCAACGATCGGGGCGTACACATCTGCAAGTCGATGCTCGCGTACCAGCGTTGGGGTGAAGGCGTCGACCCCGTGGCGATCGGTCGGAAGAGCGACCACTTCGTCGGTGATCTCTACGTCCGCTTCGAGAAGGCCTTTCAGGCGGAGTACGCGGAGAACGCGCCGGGCGAGGACAAGGACGTCTACTTCAACGAGCGGAGCGAGCTTGGGCGCGCCACTCGGGATCTCCTTCAGGCGTGGGAGAGAGGCGATGCCCTTGTCCACGCCTTGTGGAGCCGCCTCAACGGCTGGTGCGAGCTGGGCTTCGACGCCACCTTCGCTCGGCTCGGGATCGGGTTCGAGCAGGTCGATCGGGAGTCGAAGACGTACTTGCTCGGCAAGGATCTCATCGCCGAAGGGCTCGAGCGGGGCGTCTTCGAGCGCGACCCAACCGGGGCGATCACCTTCGACCTCGAGCGAATCGGGCTTGTGGGCAAGAAGGCCGTGCTGCGCTCCGATGGGACGAGCGTCTACACCACCCAGGACCTCGGGACTGCGGTCAAGCGACTTGACGAACACGCATTTGACCGCATGGTCTACGTCGTCGGCAACGAGCAGGACCATCACTTCCACGTCCTCTTCGGGATCCTGCGACACCTCCGACCCGAGTTGGTCAACCGCCTTTACCACTTGAGCTACGGCATGGTCGAGCTGCCGGACGGCAAGATGAAGAGCCGCGAGGGCAAGGTCGTCGACGCCGATCAGCTCATGGACGAGCTCCACGAGATCGCATTCGCCGCGGCTCAGGCCCGCAACCTTCCCGGGCCAGAGGTCGATGCTGCTGCGCCCCTGGACGAGGCGGAGCTCCACCGCCGCGCCGAGGCCATCGCGATCGGCGGCTTGAAGTTCTTCCTCCTGAAGTTCGGTCCCGCGACGACGTTTGTCTTTGATAAGGAGCGCAGCATCTCCATCGAGGGCGAGAGCGGGGCGTACTGCCAATATGCCTACGCGCGCGCCGGGAGCATCCTGCGCAAGCTCGGTACCGCGGCCGATTTCGACGCGCCCGAGTATGACCGCCTCACGACAGCGCAAGAGCAAGACCTCCTCTCGGCCATTCTCTTGTTTCCCGGCTGCATCATCGTGGCGGCCACCGAAGACAAACCCAACATCCTGACGAAGGCCGTGTTTGACGTCGCACGCGCGTTTGCCGCCTTCTTCAACCACCCGGACTGCCGCGTGCTTGGCGCCCCACCCGGGCTCAGGAGAGCGCGCGCCGATCTCGTCCGCGCCGCCCGCCGCGTCCTCTGTGCGGGCATGGAGCTCTGCGGGATGACGCCCATCGAGGAGATGTGAAGGCTTAGGTCAGCAGCGTGAAGCGCCGCGTATAAGGCTCCTCGGTCGCGGTCGACGAGCCCCCCTTCGCCGCCTGCCGCATGAGATGCAGGATGTGGGGGCCCAGGGCATCGACCTCTGTCGAGTGAAACTGCTCGCCCCCGAAGCGCGATATGGTCTCGTGCTGGGCGCGGAGGATTCGGGCGTCCTGGGCGAAGATGGCCCTCGCGATCGGTCGGACGAGGGGCGCGACGAGGAAGCCGGGTAGGGGCAGGCGAAAGGCGATGACGGCAAAGAGTCGCGTCCGGTCCCGGCTCAGCGGGGTGAGCGCCGTGTTCACGAAGAGGTGGCTGCGCTCGCTGAGACGGTATTCGACCTGGACGAGGCACGGCAGGATGAAGCGATCGAAGTGGATGACCTCGCCTCCGCCGGGGGCAAGGAGCCGCCCAACGAGGCCGCTCGGCCGAGGTTCGCCGATGTACTCGGCCTCGCAACGATCCGAGAACCGCCGAACGACGACCTCAATCTCGTTGCGCGCCTTGCCGCCCCGAAAGAGGCCACGGTGCAAGAAGCTCGTATGCGGCACGTCGAGCGCGTTCTCGGCGGCGGCGTGCAGCGTGCCCTGCGCCTCCACGACGTCGTAGACCGTGTGGTAGCCCGCTTCGCCGACGTGCGGGAAGCTCGGGGGGTCCGTCGTCGGGATGGCATTCGGCACGCCCCAGACCCAAATCAGCCCTTGCTGCTCCCGTGTCTCGAACGCGGTCGCCGTTCGTCCCCGCGAGGTCGCGACGCGGCAGAGGCCAGGCACGACCTGACAGGTGCCGTCACCGTCGAACTGCCAGCCATGGTAAGCGCACTCCAGCCGCCCCTCGACGACCCGCCCGAGCGAGAGCGGCACGTTGCGGTGGGGACAGCGATCAAGCAGCGTCGACGGTCGCCCCGAGGCGTCCCGAAACGTCACGATCGGTTGACCGAAGAGGGTGCTCGAGCGCGGCGTCGACCTCAGCGTCTTGGCGATGGCCACGGCGTACCAAGCGTCCGGCAGGTGGACGAATGACGTGCCTTCTGTGGTCAAGGAACGCGCGGGACGTGGCACACCGTGCCGTGTTCCTCCGAGCAGGGCTTGTCGTTCCAGCCGCCGCCGAGGCCCGCGTCGATGACCACGCAGTTCTGATCCTCGGCTCCGTTCGGTCGGCCGGCACCCCAGGCGAAGTAGAAGACGCGCGCCCCGTTGGGCAGAGCCCAGACGCCCTCATTGGCCTCGTCGTCCACTCCGACCCACCAGTTGATGCGGCCAATGCCGAAGGCGGTGTTGAACTGGAACTGGTGCTCGAGAGCGTTGTTCGGGAACGCAAGGGCCCCGCCTCGCTCGGCGCACAACGCCCTCGCCTCGATGACCGTTCGGGGGTGGGGGCAGAAGGCGTAGTCCTGGGCGGCAAATCGGGCTGGCACGCAGTCTTCGATGCGGCAGCGGGCGTCACAGCCGTCGCCGTTCATGACGTTTCCGTCGTCGCAGTCCTCGTTGGCCGAGACGAACTCGTCCCCACAACGAGGCTCGACGATGCAGAAGCTGTCGCAGGCATCTCCATCGAGGAGGTTGCCGTCGTCGCACTCCTCGCGACCTTCTCGGGTCCCGTCTCCGCAGACGGCACCGACGAGGTTCAAGACGAACTCCTTGCGCTGCGCGAGCATGTCTTTGACCCCTTGGACCCGCTCCAGATATTGGCGCCGGTGGGCGGCGGCCAAGTCCCCGAAGAACGGCGCAGCCTCAAGCATGCCCGTCACGCGGTCGATGCGCGCATACAAGGCCTCGAGATCCCAGTGGTCGACGAGGATGGAGCGCATCGCCTGGGTGAAGCCTGCCGTGAGACGGGGATCCTCAAGGACCCGCTGCGCGAGTCGGCCCTGGGGCCAGCGGTAGGGATCGAAGAAGGCGTCGTCGAGGACCTGGTCCATGCCGTGCGGGAAGAACGAGAAGCGGTCATCGTCGGGGCGGTGATAGATGTAGTGATTGTTGGTGTTGTAGGCATAGCCGTCCCAGTGCGCGAGCAGCGCGTCGAGCGCGTAGGACCGCACGAAGACGTCGAGGTCGAGGACGGGCGAGACGAGCTCGACCCAATCCTCGAAGGGCGCGTCGCGGATGATCGCGGCGAGCGCGGTGAGATCATCGCGCAGCCGACCCTCGGCCTCGTCCTTGAGTTCCATGTGCGGGATGTCGAAGACGAAGTCCGCGCAGCAGGGTCCCTCGTAGAGGTTGCCGTCGTCGTTCATCTGCCCGAAGTGTCGCTGAAGGAAGTCCTCGTCGATGGCCTCAGCGACCACGTAGATACCGTAGCTCCGACCATTGAGCCGAACGACGGCGTAGGAGGTGCGTGCCGCGGGCAGACCCGACTGCCGCGCGATCTCGTAGCCGAGATGTTCATGGAGGAAGGTCCCGTCCTGAATCGCGTTGTTCAGGCGAACCTTCTCGAGGCCGAAGAGCTCCTGGCCCTCGACGAACTCGTCGAAAGCGACACTGAAGCCCGGCTTCTCGTCGAGGCTCGACACGGAGCCGATGCCCCCCTTCTGCCGAATGCCCACCTGTTCGCGGCGGACCCCATCGAAGGTGAAGGTGCAGGGGATCCGGTTCACGCGGTCGTTTTCGAGCTCGTCGAGGAGCGCGCGATCGACTTCGATGTCGACGACGTGGATGAAGTCGAGGTTGAACATCTCCTCTGTGAGGTCCGGCGGCGGGGGCAGGGCGGCGTCGGGCAGCGCGCTGTCGGAGAGGGGGAGGTCCGTGCCGACCTCGTTCGAGGCCTCGGAGACGCGATCAGAAGGCGCGTCCGCCGCAGCGTCTCGGGAAGCATCAAGGGGCTCACCGCCGTCAGCCCGCCCGCCGTCAGAACGCCCCTCAGCGTCGGCCACGGGTCCGGTGCCCTGATCACCGCGTACGCCTTCGGCATCAGGGCCGCTCACCCTCATATCGAGCTGCGTCGGGCCGCCGTTGTCCGCGGTGCTGCCGTCCTGGGTCGTGAGACGGCCGGAGTTGCCGCTGGTACATCCGAGGGCGAGGGCCAGAGCAAGCGCAGGAAGGAGGCGCTCTCGCAGCCGTTGAGATGTTTTCATTGTGAACCGCCAATCAACCGGAAGTCTGCCGGACATACTCGCAATAGAGCTGAAGGCAGGCGTTCTCATACGCGCGCAAGGCCGTCAAATTTGCGTCCGCCGCCACCGTAGCCAAGAGCTCGACCCGCCGCTCCTCATCGCACTCCCTCAACCTCAGCTCGTGGCCCGCCTGGTCGACCTCGAACGCCTCGGCGGAGAGTAGGGCCAAGTGCTCGGCGCGCTCTCTCTCGACGACCCTCTCCGAGGAGAGCTGCTGTTCGACCTCGTTTCGCTGGGCGAGCAGGCCCCTCAACTCGGCGTACAGGGGCGCCGTCGTAGCGGCCGCGATGTGACCGAGCGGGCGTTCCCCGAGCGCGGAGAACTCGAGGATCGTCGATCGCAGTCGCTCATCAAGAGCGGCGCGGAGCTCAACGTGACGCACGAGCGCCCGGCTTGAGGGCTGGCAATTCTCGAGCGCTTCGACCACGGCAGCGCGCAGCTGACTGGCCTGTGCATCAAGTCGTGTCTGAAGGGCGATGCGCGTCCGCGCCATGGCATCGGCGGTCTCGCGACGGCGCGCGGCGGTCGCGGCGGCGTCCTCGTAGGTCAACCTCGCGTCCGAGGCCCAGTCCACCGCGTCGACGAGCGGCGTCGGCGTCGACGTCTGCATCGGCGGTCCGGGCCAGACGAGGGCCATATTTCGCATGAGCGCGGACTGGAAGTGCTTCCACTCCGGGAAAGTCCCGCCGCCGGGGATCGCCGGGACGTTCGCCTCCCGAATTGACGAAGTCGACCCGACGCAGGCGGCCAGCCCGTCGACGCCGGCGGCCAGCCCGTCGACGCCTGCGGCGAGCTCATCGGCGAGCTCACTGAGGATCACCAGCACGGCGCCCACGTCGGGCGGTCGGTCCTCGGGCGCCTTTTCGAGGCAGTAGAGGGCCAGATCACACAGGGACGGCGGCAAGCCAGCGACGAGATCGTTGAGCGAGGGTATGGGTAGATCGAGGTGCATCCGAATGACCTCGGTCGGCTCCTCCCCGATGAACGGCGGCCGACCCGCGAGCAGGTGATAGAGCACCGCACCGACCGCATAGAGATCCGTCCGGGCATCGGGTCGAGCCCCCATCGCCAGCTCGGGAGCCAGGTACAGCGGCGTGCCCATGATGTACCGACCCGTGTCCTCATGGGCACGGAGCGGGTCGTCGCGCTCGAGGGAGACGACGCCGAGGTCAATGAGCTTGATGTGGTCGACCTTGTGGCTCGAAGCGCAGAGGAAGATGTTCTCCGGCTTCACGTCGCGGTGCACGGCCCCGCGGCGATGAAGCACCTGCAGCGCCATGCAGAGCTGCTCGACCAAGTGCACGGCGCGTGCGGCGGGCATCGCCCCGTTCAGGTCGAGCTCCTGTTGCAAGTCGTGGCCAACGAGTCGCTCCATGGCGATGAACGCGCGACCGTCGGGCAGGAGCCCCCCGTCGAAGGTGAGCACGAGGTGTGGGTGCCTCAGCCCGCGGCCCACGTTCCACGCCGTCTGCATCCGGGCCGAGATCAGGCGGGCCTCGGGCACGTCGAAACGCGAGACCTTGATGGCGACGACCTGTCCGCTGAGCTGATGTCGCGCGTCCCAGACCTCGGCCGAGGCCCCCTCCCCGATACGCTGGAGCAGGACATAGCCGAGCCTGAGGAGCTCGGCGGGGACGTTCAGGCGCGGTCGCAGGTGAGCGGTCACAGCCCGCAACCGTACACGCTCTCGGGTGCATTGTGACGAAGGGCCACCTAAAGGTAAGAAGGAGCAACACGAAACGGAGATGTTCATGCCCCCGATGACGCTTGAGAACGCCACCCGCCCCAGACTCAGCCTCGCGCTTGCCCTGACGGCCCTCGCCCTCGGCTGTGTCGACGACGTGGGCTCAGGCGCGGATAAAGACCTGACGGACACCGGCACCGTCCCGCGGCCGACGGTCGACGTGGGATCGGGAGGGGCAGATGTTGGGGTCGAGATCGACGTCGGAGCCGGTGGCACGCCCGTTCTTGCGGACGGCGGGCCGAGCGGGGGCGCGGATATCTTCATGGCCGGGGGCGCGGATATCTTCATGGCCGGGGGCGCGGATATCTTCATGGCCGGGGGCGCGGATGCCTTGATGGACAAGGACACGGACGTGCCCCCCGGTGGGGGTGGCGGCAGCGGCGGCGCCCCGATGGGCGGGATGCCGATGGGGGGCGCGGAGCCGCCTCCCGCGCCCACCGAGGACGTGGCCTATGGGCATGTCGACACCGCGGCGATCGCCGGGGGCGATGAGGCGGCCTGCCCCGACCTCACCGGCGACGGCCGGCCGGACAACTCGTTCTCGCGCATCGCGTTTTTGGCCAATGCCCAACTCCAGACCGCCATCGACGAAGGCTCGCTCTCGCTCCTCCTCGTGACCGAGGGCCTCGCCCCGCTCGCCACCGACGGCCAGTTCACGCTGTCGCTCTTGACGGGCGAAGCCGGGGGGGCGGGGTACATCGTCGAGCCGGGCTCGCTCAACCCCGACGGCACCGCGCTCATCCGATTCGAGGGCGCCGAGGCGATCGGGGGACGGCTGAGGGCCGGTCCGGGCAACCTCGTGCTCGCGCTGCCGGTCATGGGCAACGCGCTCATGCTCCAGCTGACCAACGCCTCAATCAACGGCGCGCAGATCGCCGCGGACGCCAACCGGGGCCTCACCATCGGCCAAGGCGTCATCTCGGGGCAGCTCTCTCAGGCGGATCTGAACACGGCGATTCAGATCCTGCCCGAGAACATTCGGGCCCTCGTGCCGATCGTGCTCAGGGCGGACATCGACTCAGACGGCGACAATCGCGCCGACAGCTACAGCCTCTGCCTGACCTTCGAGGCCGGCCCGACGATCGTCGATGGGTTCCCGGTGGTCGCCCCCTGAGCTGGACCTTAGACGAGCTCGACGACGTGCCAGCTCTTCTTGCCCCGCCGCAGGACAGCGAACCGGCCTCCGAGGAAGTCGACCTCCCCGAGGGATCGTAAAGCATCCTTGACGACCTCGTCGTTCAGCGAGAAGCCACCCGTGGCCAGCCCCTGCCGGGCTTGACCTCGGGAGGGCGTCAGCCCGGCGTCGGTCAGGATGCAGACGAGGGAAGCGTCGCTCGTGCCCAAGGCCGAGCGGGGTAGCGACGATCTCGGCGAGGCCGCGAAGGCCTGTTCCAGATCCTCGGCCGCGAGGCTGCGCCAGTCCCCGCCGCAGAACAGCACCTCCGTGGTCCGCTCGGCCCGCTCGCGCGACTGCCGACCGTGAACCATCTCCACGATTTCACGAGCCAGAGCCTTCTGCGCCCGTCGCTGCTCGGGGTGCGTCTGCGTCGCCGCGCCGAGCTCCGCGATCTCGTCGAGCTCGAGGAACGTCAGGTAGCCGAGCAGGCGAACGACATCCGTGTCCTCGGTATTCAGGAGAAACTGGTACATCTGGTAGGGGCTCGTGCGCGCCGGATCGAGCCAGATATTGCCCTGCTCCGACTTGCCGAACTTCGTGCCGTCGGCCTTCAGCACGAGGGGCTGCGTCAGGCCGAACGCCTCGACCCCCCGCGAGCGTCGGATGAGGTCCGTGCCCGAGACGATGTTGCCCCACTGGTCGCTGCCCCCGAGCTGCACGCGGCAGCCGAGGCGGTCGTAGAGGGCGAGGAAGTCGTAGCTCTGCAGGAGGATGTACGAGAACTCGGTGTACGAGAGGCCCTGCTCACGCTGGTGGAGGCGGTCGCGCACGGCGTCGCGGGCGATCATCGTATTGACCGAGAACATCTTGCCCACGTCGCGGAGGAAGTCGATGAGCGCGAGGTTGCCCAGCCAGTCGTAGTTGTCGACGAGCACGGCGCCGGTTGTTCCCGAGAAGTCGAGGAAGTTCGAGAGCTGCTTGCGGAGGCCCTCGAGGTTCGCCTG
>SHZC01000067.1 GCA_009692505.1 Myxococcales bacterium | reverse complement strand
GTCTCGCGGCGCGTGACCTCCTCGCGAGCGATCTTGAGCTCCTGCTGAAGTTCAACGACGCGAGCGCGAAGGCTGCGGTTGTCCCGATCGACCTGCGCGGCCTCGTGGGCGAGTTGCTCGGCCTCCGAGAAGGCCGCGTCGGCCAGTTGCGAGCCTTGGGGCGGGCCTTGGTCGGGGGCTTGGGGACGCGCCCCGCTGGCCGTCGGCGTCGCCGCCATGTCCGTGGCCATGTCCGTGGCCATTTCTGGGGACATGTCTGGGCCCGGCCTCGGCGTCTCGGCGGCCACGTCTTCGAAGTCGAACTCATCGCGGGTGGGGGAAGGGTTGGGCGTTGTCGTTGGAGGCACCCTCATCTCGGCCTCCATCTGCGCCCGCAGCTCGTGGACGTTGAAGACGGCGGTCCCCTCCTCGGGCAAGGCGTCCTCGATGTCGTCGTCAGACACCTCGTTGACCCCGGCATCGTCGAGCTCTGCGCCGTCTTCGGGCTCCGCGCCGTCGAACTGCAAGAGGTCGAGATCGTCGAGCTCAAACTCCCGCGAGACCGAGCCGCCAACGGGCTCCGAGACGATCGACGAGAAAGCCTTGTCGGCCTCGGCCTCAAGCTCCTTGAGCTCATCTTCGTCGAAGAGGCTGCCGCCCAAGAGCGAGTCATTCGGGACGATGTTGGTCTCGCCTACGAGGTCGCTGGCCGCGTCCGGGGAAATCGCGTCGGCGTCGATGATGCCCGGTGCCAATTGCTGCAACGTCGCGGCGAGCAACGCCACCGTAAAGGGACGCACGAGGTACGCGTCCGCGCTCGTCTTGAGGACCCGATGGCGGTCGAGGCGATCAGACTCTTCCTCGTCGCGCTCGATGACCATGACGACCGGCACGTCCGCCGCGCGCCGGCGTAGCTTGCTGCAGAGGCCATAGCCGGCCCCCTTATTGTCCATGAGGCCGAGGAAGACGATGGCCGGCTGGTCGAGGCTGGCGAGGTCTACGCCCTCGTTCCCGTTGGTGGTCGTCTCCACCTCGATTCCCAAGCGCAGCAGGGCGTCCTGCAGCTGGTCCGAGAGCTCGAGATCCGCATGAATAATCAGGGCCTTCTGTGACATGGGGCGCACGCTATGACACGACCCTGAGAGTGTCAAAGAAGCCCATGAGCCCCCGTAAATCAGATGCCTATGGTCATGCCCGAAGTCCCGGCGATAGACTGCCCTCCAAAGGAATGCCCCATGCCCGTCAACGCGCCGACCACCCAGCGAGCTCAAGCTTCCCCGCAGGCCGCGCCTCCTGCTCGCGCGCCGGCGACCGCGACCGCGTCGAACCCTAGGCAGGCCCAAGCGCAGTCCGACTATCTTAGGTCCCTCCGACCCGGTCAGGGCGGGCAGTCCGCCGTTGAATCGGAGGGCCCTGTCGCGGTGGAGTCACAAGCTGCGACCGGGCTCGAGAACTACGAGGCGACCCTCGGCAAGTATCTCGGCTCCAAGCTCTACAAGGCGGTCTCTGAGCAGGTGTCGGCCGACAAGATGACCGGCTTCGCGCAGCAGGCCCTCGACGGCGCGATCGGCTATGTAACGGGGCAGATTGGTGATCTTGCGGGCGCGGGGGCCGATCCCAAAGCGCTCACGATGTTCTCCTCGGCCCTCGACGTGACGTTGTCCCCATACGTCGACGCCTACATGACCTCGGGGCCGGGTAAAGATCTCCAGGCGAGCCTCGCCGACTGGGTCGACTCGCACCCGCGAGAGGTGGCGACGCTGGCCATTCTGGCGGCGATCGGCATGGTGCTCGCCAACGCCGAGATCCCCGCGCTCAAGTCGAAGTTCAAGATCGCCAACGGCGTCTCGGCCTCGGTCGAGGCGAAGCTCGGGCGGTTCCAGAAGATCTCACTGGAGCAAATCAAGGCGCGAATCGAGGCCGAGGGTCGGATGTTCGACGGCACCGTGAAGGCCGCCGTGGAGGTCGAGAGCAAGCAGCGCCAGGACGGCACGGGGCGGGATACGACCGCGGCCGCCGAGCTCGCCTGGCAGAACGACGCGAAGACCTGGAAGGCGGGCGGACGTTACGGCTACAGCCCCCAGGGCCACAGCGCCGAGGCCTTCGTGCGCCGCGAGGACCCCAAGAAGAGCTGGTTCGTCGAGGGCAAGGTCGGCCACAGCCCACAGATGGGTAGCTACGCGGGTGTCGGAGTCGGCTTCCGGTTCTGAGTGATCAGGCGGCCTTCAGCTTACCCAAGAGGCTCTCCATCGTGGTGCGCGCGTCGCCGAGGAGCATGCTCGCGTTCTCGTGGTAGAAGAGCGGGTTGTCCACGCCCGCGTAGCCCGCGCCGCGGCTGCGCTTGAGCACGACGACCTTGCGGCTCTTCCAGACCTCGAGTACCGGCATCCCGTAGATCGGGCTCGACACGTCGGTCTGCGCCCCCGGGTTGACGATGTCGTTGGCGCCGATCACCAGCACCACGTCGGTGCGGGGGAACTCGTCGTTGATCTCGTCCATCTCGAGCACGATGTCATAGGGCACGGAGGCCTCGGCGAGGAGGACGTTCATGTGCCCCGGCAGTCGCCCGGCGACCGGGTGAATGGCGAAGCGGACCGTGATGCCCCGCTGGCGGAGCGTATCAGTGATCTGTTGGACGGCGTGTTGGGCCCGCGCGACGGCCATGCCATAGCCGGGCACGAAGATGACCTCTCGGGCGGCGAGCAGGCTGTCGGCGCAGTCGTCGAGGCTGGTCTCCTTGATCTCTCCTTCGGGGGTGACTGGCGCGGCCTTGGTGCTGCCTTTCGGGGGGTCGGCCCCGAAGCCGCCGAAGATCACGTTCCAGATGGAGCGGTTCATCGCGCGGCACATGATGTAGCTCAGGATGGCGCCCGAGGAGCCGACGAGCGCGCCGGTCACGATGAGCAGATCGTTGCCCAACATGAAGCCCGCCGCCGACGCCGTCCAGCCGGAGTAGCTGTTGAGCATGGACACGACGACGGGCATATCGGCGCCGCCGATCGCCACGACGAGGTGCACGCCGAGCGCGCACGACAACGCGGTCATGATGAGCAGCGGCGTCAGGCCGGTGGTGCCCGGCGCCTGAACAAAGAGGATCACAAGCACGAGGGTCGCCGCACAAATGCTCAGGTTCAGGAGGTGTCGGCCCGGCAGGAGCGTGGGCTTGCCGCTGAGCGTGCCGCGAAGCTTGAAGAACGCGATCACCGAGCCGGTGAAGGTCAACGCGCCGATGAAGATGTCGAGGAAGATCTCGATGAGCAGGATGGTGCGGCTGCCCTCGTGGCCGTCGTCCCCGAGGTAGCTGGCAAAACCGACGAGCACGGCGGCCGCACCCACGAAGCTGTGGAGCATGGCGACGAGCTCGGGCATGGCCGTCATCGCCACCCGCGACGCCAGAAATCCGCCGACGACCGTGCCGCCGAGCAGCGCGCCGACGAGCGCGCCATAAGCGGTCACCGAGCTGCTTAAAGTCGTGGCGATGATCGCGACCACCATGCCGGTCACGCCGTAGAGGTTGCCCTGCCGAGCCGTCTCCTGGCTGGAGAGGCCGCGCAAGCTCATGATGAAGAGGATGCTTGAGGCGATGTACGCGACGCTGAGGAGTGCTTTTTCCATGAGTCTCGCCTCTTACTTCCGAAACATCTTGAGCATGCGGTGCGTGACGAGGAAGCCACCTGCAGCGTTGATGGTCGCCAGCAGGATGGCCAAGGTCCCCAACAGCGCGGCAGGGCCCATGGCGTCGCCGTGCGCGTGCATCATGCCGCCAATGAGGATGATCCCGCTGATGGCGTTGGTGACGCTCATGAGCGGGGTGTGAAGGGCCGCGGTGACGTTCCACACGACCTGCCAGCCGACGAAGCAGGCGAGGATGAAGACCGTGAGGTGCTGCAGAAACTCCGTCGTATGCGTGCTGACCGTGCCGGTGACGGAGAGCTTGAGGTAGATCCACAACGCGATGAGCAAGAGGCCGATGCTCTCGTAGACATAGGACTTGCGGGCCTCGGTCTTGGTCTCCGTCAAGGTCTTGTGTCCGCCGTGGCGCTTAGCCTTCCTCGCGGCGGGCGGTGGGCTCACGATCGGGGCTGCGGCAGGCGCGGCTTTCACGGCCCCAGGTGAAGGCTGCGAGGGCGGCGGTGGGGCGAGGATCGCGCCGTCGTGGGCCAGGCACGCCCCCCGAATGATCTCGTCGTCGAGGTTGACGTTCCACTTGGCCGCGCCGCCGAGGTCGGTCAGGAAGTGGACCATGTTCATCGAGTAAAGCTGGCTGGCCGTGGTGGCGACGCGGCTGGCATGGTCGGTCAGGCCGATGATCGTCACGCCATGTCGGACGACGATCTCATCTTTGACCGTGCACTCGCAGTTGCCTCCGTTTTCGGCCGCGAGATCGACCACGACCGAGCCCGGCTTCATGAGCTTGACGTGCGCCTCGAGCCAGAGCTTCGGGGCGGGTTTGTTGGGGATGAGGGCCGTGGTGATCACGATGTCGACCTCGGCGGCCTGCTGGGCGAAGAGGGCCATCTCGGCCTCGATGAACGCCGGGCTCATCTCCTTGGCGTAGCCGCCGCCGCCGTCGCCGTCCTCGGTGTACTGCACCTCGAGGAACTCGCCGCCCATGCTCTGAATCTGCTCCTTGACCGAGGCGCGGGTATCAAATGCGCGGATCGCCGCGCCGAGCCCCTTGGCAGCCCCGAGCGCGGCGAGCCCCGCGACACCGGCGCCGATGACGAGCACCTTGGCCTGCGGGATCTTGCCGGCGGCGGTGATCTGCTGCGTGAAGAAGCTGCCGAAGTTATGGGCGGCCTCGATGACCGCTCGATAGCCGACCAGGTTGGCCTGAGACGACAACGCGTCCATCTTTTGCGCGCGGCTGATGCGGGGGACCGCCTCCATCGCGAGCACCGTCACGCGCCGCGCGTTGAGGCGGTCGAGGCGAGCCGGGTCCTGGAGCTTGTGCACGAACGAGATCAGGGTCGTGCCTTCGCGCAGGCCTTCGATCTCCGTGTCCGAGGGGGGACGGACCTTGAGGACGATCTCGCAGCCCCCGAGGACCGCCGCGGCGTCGGGCACGATCTCCGCGCCTGCCGCTTGGTAGGCCTCGTCGGTGCAGGCCGCGCCTTGTCCGGCGCCGGTCTCAATCGCGACGGTGAAGCCTAAGTCTCGCAGCTTCCGGACGGTGTCCGGAGTGACAGCGACGCGTCGCTCGCCTTGGAGGGTTTCTTTGGGAATGCCGACGCGCATCGGGGTGGGAGTCCTTCCGGTCGCTCGCAGACCGCCACGGCCCGCAGTGGGCGCGATCTATCACGGGCGCCGGGCAGGGGCGTCGGGAATCGTAAATCCGGACCCAAGCGTCGATTGCGGCGACCGCGTGTGCCGCGGTACTTCACACCCATGACCGCGCCTGCCCCCCCGCCCGGCTCCGGCACACGGCTGCTGTCCTTCCGCCAGCTCGATCAGCGCAGCGACGCCTTCGATGACGCCGTGATGCGCTCGCCGAACGTGGACTACTTCTGCTCGTCGACCGACTGGGTGCTGCCCGCGCGCAAGGCCTTCGCCCGAGGCGCCCGGCCGGTGGTGCTGGAGTGCGCGGCCGGTTTCGTGGCGCTCATGAGCTTACCGCTGGCCGAGGGGGGCTTCGGCCTCTTGCCGCTGGAGGCGAGCTGGGGCCTCGCTTGCCCCTTCGCGGGTGCCGACTCCGACGCGCTCGTCGCGGCCCTCTTTGAGGTGGTCGGTCAACCCGATCCGGTGGCCCACGCGCTCTTTCTGTCGGGTCTGCCCATCCGTGGCGAGGTCGAACGAGCGATTCACCGCGAGGCCGGTCGTCGAGGCTGGATCTCCGGGACGAGCGTCACTGCGGGTCGGAGCATGGCGTGCCTCCGAGGTGGGCTCGACGGCTTCTTGTCTCGTCGCTCGCCGGGGTTTCGAGCCAAGGCCCGACGGGAGAGGCGGATCGCCGCGCGTGAGGGCCTGACCTACGAGTTCTACCACGACGCGCCCACACAGACCCTCGCCCTGGCTTTGTATGAACGCATCCAGAGCGTCGAGCGACGGTGCTGGAAAGGCCTGACCGGCAACGGCATCGACGGAGATCCGGCCTTCACGTTCTATCGGTCGATGATCTTGCGCCTCGCCGCGCGGGGTCGCCTTCGTCTGGTCTTCGCGCGCCAGAATGACCAGGACATCGCCTATGTCTTCGGTGGCGTGATGGGCGGATTCTACCGAGGCCTTCAAGTCAGCTTCGACAACGCCGCGCGACGCCTCGCGCCGGGTGTCCTCGTCCACCTCGAGATGATCGAGCGCCTCTCCGCCGAGGGGGTGGACGTCTACGATCTCGGCAGCGAGATGGAGTACAAGAAGCGCTGGGGCGAGCACGAGATGACGACGCATACGGTCGTCGTAATGCGGGCGTTCTGAGGCTTCACTTTGAATACGCCGACGGTCGCGCTGACGCTGCTCGCCTTGGGGTTCCTGCTCGGGCTGTTTAACGTGCCCAGCGTGCTCATCGAGCGTAAGGGGCGGCCCACCGCCGCGCTCGCCTGGATGCTGGCGCTGCTGCTGCTGCCCTACCTCGGGCCGCTCCTGTGGTGGAGCATCGGACGCCTTCATCTTCGGCGCCGTCGTCGGCGGCGGCATCGCGCCAAGGCCGCGATGATCAGCCGCCTCACCGACGTGCGGCGGGATCTGGGTCCCAACCCCGTGAGCGGCAAGCACGCACTTTTCTCGCGGGCCACCGCACGGGACCAGGCCCGCGCCCTCGTCTTCGCCGAGAGTGAACGGGTCTTTCGCTCGCGGGCGTCGAACCACGTCCGGCTGCTCGTCGACGCGACCGCAGCTTACGACGCGATGGAGCGGGCCATTCGTGCGGCCGAGCATCACGTCCACTTCCAGTTCTACATTTACCAGGTCGACGCGACCGGCCGTCGGTTCCGCGACCTCCTCGCCGAGCGGGCCCGCGCCGGCATCCGCGTCCGAGTGTTGGTCGACGGCGTCGGTGGGGCGAGCGCGGCCGGGGAGTTTTTTGACCCTCTGCGCGCGGCAGGGGCGTTTGTCTCGACGTTTCTTCCCCTGCGATTCCTGCGTCGGCGTCTCTCGATCAACTTCCGAAACCACCGGAAGATCCTCGTGGTCGACGGGCGTGTCGCGTTCACCGGCGGCCTCAACATCGGCGACGAGTACATGGGCGCGTGGCACGACCTCGCGCTCCAGCTCGAGGGGCCCGTGGTGGATCAACTCCAGGAGGTCTTCGCCGAGGACTGGTACTTCGCCGAGGGGTTCAGCATCGCCACGCGAAGGTACTTCGGTCGCTTCGATGAGGTCGGTAAGCTGCCCATGGGGTCCGATCCGCGAGAGACGCTCGAGGCCCGCTGCCGGATCATCGCCAGCGGCCCCGACGCGGCGACGAACCTCATGTTCCAGGTCTTCTTCCTGGCCTGCACGACGGCCACCGAGCGCATCTACATCGTCACGCCGTATTTCATCCCCGACCAGGCCATGATGGTCGCGTTGTGCAGCGCGGCCGAGCGAGGGGTCGACGTGCGCCTCATGTTGCCTCGGACCGCCGACGTGCCGTTTGCCTCTTTGGCCAGCCGCTCCTACTACGACGGTCTCATCGCGTCGGGCGTGCGGGTCTTCGAGTATGAGCCGGGGATCCTGCACGCCAAGGCGCTCATCTTCGACCGTGATTGGGCCGTCTGCGGGAGCGCGAACGTCGACATTCGGAGCTTCCGGCTGAACTTCGAGGCCGGCTGTTTCATGGAGGGCGAGGCGGTGAACGCGCGGCTCACGGCGCTCTTCGAGGCCAATCTAGAGCGGTGCCGAGAGGTGGACCGCGCCGCCCTGGCAAATCGATCATGGGGTGCTGTGCTCAAGGAAGCCGCGGCGCACCTCTTCAGTCCGCTGCTCTAATTACTCGACGCCTCTCGTCGGCGGCTCGCCAGTCCTCGACGTGGTCCCTCGGGTGCATCGGGCCGTCGAAGTTCAAGGCGTGGGCCGCGTCGAAGTCCGTCACGCCTTGGGTCTTTACGTAGATGGTCTTGCGGCTGAGGGGCGCGAAGAAGAGGCGGAAGGGGAAGAAGTTCTTCACGACGATGACGTCGGCTTTCCAGGGATCGAGGCCGGCCTGTGTGAAGAAGTTGGGCTTCAGCGTGACGGCCGGACCCTCCGTGATCACGAGGCGCAGGCCCGAGACTGCGAGCACGGCGGTCCTGAGGATGCCGGGGTTTTGCCGCTTGTGGAGCAGCGTGCCGGTGAGCTTCAGAGGCCGATTCAGCTCGGGGTGCAGCCTGCCGCCGACGTCCAGCGTGACCGTCTCGCCTTCTGAGCGTTTGAAGAGGGTCTCGACGGCCACCGGATCCCTGAGGGGGACGTAGGTGAGCAGGTCGCTCGCGTGCTCGAGGATGAGCCTGGGGAACTCGGTGTTCTCTCCCGGCGCCCCGGCGGTGACGACATCGCTCGCGTCGCAGAGGGTGACGACGCCGAAGCGTCGAGCGAGGCGCGCCTTGCGGGCTTGAATCAGCGCGTCTGGAAGGGAAGGGAAGTGGGGGGGCAGGCTGTCTTTGACCCGCCAGCACATCTCGGCCAGGCGGTCGGCCTCAGACTCGGCCAGATCCCGGTCGCCATCGGTGGTCACGCACGTCGACCAGCCGAGGCCTTTGGCGTCGTTCCAGGGGTGGCACATGTTCACGCTCGCGCCGAGCACGCGACCACGGACCTCGAGCGCGTGCAGTCGGGCGAAGATCCCGAGCATCGGAGGGAGGAAGTCGAGCGTCGTCCCGCCCCCGAGCAGCATCGGCAACGAGCGCCACGCGGTCACCGGATTCACCTCGCGACGAAGCTTCTGGAGCAGGAGTCGGCCCGCCTGTCGTCCACGGGTGAAGTGGTCGCGGTGGGGATTGGTCTTGTACGAGAGGACGGCGATCGACTGCTCGACCCGCTGGGCCGTGAGGTTCGCGTGCAGATCGTGGGTGACGACGACTGGCGCCAAAGCCGCTTCGGCCGCGGCCGTGACCAGACGACCTTCGGGATCGTCAAGTCCCTTGACCCCCATCGCCCCATGCAAGCAGAGGTAGACGCCATCGAGTCGGCCTGCGGCCTTCAGCCCGTCGACGAGGCGCCGCTCGAGCTCGTCGAAGCACTCGCGCGTCAGGGGCCCCGAGGGCACCGCCCAGGCCGAGAATAACGCGATGGGCAGGACCTCGGCCTTGGCCTCCCGCATGGCCGCCATGAAGCCCGCGAGCTCGACGCGGCGGAACATCCCCGGCACCTCGAAGCCCGAGCGCGAGACGGCCTTGTCGAGATCTTGGCCTTCGAGAAAGTGGGTGGACTCGAAGTCGGCGAAGCTCGTCGACACGGGAGACAGACAGTTCGTCTCCTGATTGATTCGGGCGAAGGCGATACGGAGGGTCATAGGTCGCTTCAGGGCAGGGTGCAGCGGCACCGCAGGAAGGGAGAGGGATCGAAGCAGCCGATTTGGCTGCCCGCCGAGGCATCGCCGCAGGGCTGCTGCGCGCTCGCCGACCAGGCCGCCAGGCACGCCGTCCCAAATCGCTGGCAGGCGGTGGCGCACTGGCCGTCCGTGCTCGTGATCTCGCAGTAGGTGTCCCCACTCGGGTGCACGCCGGTGGCGCAGATACGCGGGGGCGACTCGAAGTCGAGGAAGTCGGCGCAGACCTCCGTCAGCGAGGTGTCGCACGTCCCGTTCGGGGCGCAGGCGCCGTCGTCGTCACAGGGGGTGCCTGCGGGGGCTGGCGAGACGATGCCGGGCTCGGCGCCGATGCAGCCGACGATGACCTGGCAGGCGCCCTCGACCCTCGCGAGCTCGACCTGCCGGAGCTCGCCGCAGGCAGCGGCGTCCGGGACCACTTTGCAGACACCCGGCCCGGCGCACCGATTGCCCGAAGCCAGGTGCACGATCCTCTGGCAGACGGGGACGCCCCCCTGATCGGCGCGGGCATATTCGACGATCCCATTGCAGTCGACGGGTGGACATCGCCCGTCATCGGTGGGCACGACGACGGCGCCCGACTCATTGCATTGCTGGCACAGCCCGGGGCTACACGGGCCGGGGGGGGCGGTGGGGGGCGCGCTGGGTTGCCCATTCGGCGGTGACGTCGGCGGGTTCGTCCCGCCCATCATGGGCGCTGGCATCGGCGGCATGATCGGCGGCAGGACCGGACGCGCGCTGTCCGGCGTCGCGTCGGCCTCGTCGAAGTGTCCGGCCTCCGCGCAGGCCAACACCGCCAAGGCCGGCACCGCGAGGCAGAAGAGGACGCGTAAAGATCGTTTTAGACGCTGCATGGAGGGCTGGAAGTCTAGCTTATTATTGTGCTGCCGAATCAACTCGATGACCGACCCCGAGACTTCATTGGGCACCGGGAAGCTCAGGACGTCGCCCTCATCCTCCGCTCAACGCGCCGACGATCTGCACGCGCGCCTCCAAGGGGATGGGGACGGTGAGGTCATCGCAGCGGGTCGAACCGACGAAGAGGCAGATGTGGGGGCGCACCCGGTCTTTCTCATCGATGACGCGGAAGCGCAGGCCCGGAAACTGGACCTCGAGATCCGCCATGACCTCAGAGAGGGTGGTCCCGCTCGCGTCGACCTGATCGCGGCCCTGCGTATAGGTCCGCAGCTGGCTCGGGATGATCATCGCCACGCTCACGACGACTCCCCGTAGGCGACCGCGAAGACGTGCGGCAGGTGGCGGAAGAGGCAACGGAACGACTCACCCTCGTCCGCGCTCGACCAGACCTCGCCGGAGGTCGTGCCGAGGTACAGGTCCAGGACGGTCTCCTCGTCGGTGCACATCGCCTGCCGCTTGACCGTCCAATACGCCTTGGCCTTAGGCAAGCCCGCGTCGAGGCGTCTCCAGCTCGTCCCAGCGTCGCGGGTCATATAGACCGCCGGTCGACCGCCCGGGGGCGTACGCGGCCAGTTCTCCGTGCCGTCCATGGGGAAGACGAAGGCCGTGTCGGGGTCGTGGGGATGCAGCACGATGGGGAACCCGATGTCCCCGATCTCTTTGGGCATCGCGTCCCCCACCCGCATCCAGCGATCGTCCGGCCGATCAAGGCGATAGAGGCCGCAGTGGTTCTGTTGCCAGAGGCGGTCGGGCCGGAGCGGGTGCTGGACCATGCAGTGCGGATCGTGGCCGTAGAGGCGCTCGCTGCCGTCCCCGGTCGGCGGGAAGAAGTCGGCGAAAACGCCGAGGTTGAGCGGCGACCAGGTCAGGCCGCGCCCCGTCGACTCGAAGGTCCGCCGGACGACATCGAGAGGCAGAGGTGGGCCGCGTCACGAGGATCGACGAGGATCGAGTGCAGCTTGCCGCCGTCAGACGTCTCGTCCTTGTCGCTGCCGACTCACTTCGGCTGCTCGGGGTGGTCGTTGAAGCCCGAGACTGGCGCCCAGTTTCGGCCCCCGTCCTCGCTGCGAAACAGGCCCTTCGGCGAGGTGCCCGCCTACCAGACCTCAGGCTCGCTGAGATGTCCCGGCGTCAGCCAGAAGACGCGGTCGACGGCTCGCTGACGGGCCTCGCCCTTCGGGAACTGCGGGGGCGTAAGAGCTTCCTTCCAGCTCGCGCCGCCGTCGTCGCTGCGGCAGACGATCGGTCCCAAGTGCCACTGGCGCGAGGCCGCCAGGAGGGTGCGGCGGTCGCGGGGGTCCTGCACGACGTGATGGCATTGCGTCCCTTAGAACGTCGGCTCGCTCAGGGTCCACGTCCGTCGATCGCCGTCGCCCGAGGCGATGAAGATGCCCTTCCGCGTCGCGAGATACAGCCTTCGATTCATCGGGACTCACCTCCATTGAGAGCCCCGGGTTCAGCCCAAGCGACGCGCGAGGGGAACGCCGTCGCCCCATTGCCGCCGCCCCGACGGCTCGGTAAGATTCGCGCTCGGCCCCGGTCTTGACGAACACGAGAGGTTCAAAATGTCCGACTTCCGTGAGCGCGCCAGCGAACCCGCCGACATCTCGGTCCCGAGCCCGACCCCCAGCGTCGACGTGCAGTCCTCACCCGCGGTGCCCGCCATGGCTCAGTCGGCGGAGTTCTCCTCTTTCCTCGGCGGCAGCCTCATTCAGCGAATGGGCGGCTCGGGCCAAAGCGCGGACGTCTCCTCCACGGTCGGCGCGCTCGCCTCCGACTCAGGGGGGGCGATGCCTCACCGCGAGCGCATGGAGTCGGCGTTCGGGCAGTCGTTCGGCGGGGTGTCATCTCATACGGGACCCAAAGCTCAGGCGGCCTGCGAGTCCATGGGCGCGGAGGCCTTCGCCGTCGGCAACCATGTGGCCTTCCGGTCGAGCAGCCCCTCGGTCCACACGGTCGCGCACGAGGCCACGCACGTCGTCCAGCAGCGAGGCGGGGCGTCCGGCATTCAGACCAAGCTGAGCCTCGGCCCGGTTGGTGACGCGTCCGAGGTTCAGGCCGATGCCGTCGCCGCCGACGTCGTCTCGGGCCGGTCGGTGGAGACCTCGCGCATCACGCCCGCTTCCTCCGGCATCGTCCGTCGACAGGTGGCCGACATCCCCTTGCCCAAGAAGTTCGACAAGATGTGGGAGGCGCACCCCCACAACTACATGGCCGACGAGAAGGACAATACGAGCAGCGACCAGGTCAACCAGGACCAAGGCTGGAACCCCGATCAGTACGGGAACACCTGCGCCATTCGTCTCTCTGTCATGTGGAACAAGCTCGGCGGCAACTACAAGCTGACCCGCGAGCGAGGCGCGAACGCCGGCCTCAAGGCCGACCGGATGCCCTACTCCAAGAAGACCGGCTTCTACTACATCCTCTCGGCCAAGGAGATGTGGCTCTACATGAGCGCGAACTTCGGCGCGCCCCACCAGAGCTGGCCGAAGTCGGGGGCCTTCAAGGACTCGGCGGACTTCCAGAAGAACTTCGACTCCACCATCAAGCCCGTCGTGTCCGCGCGCAAGGGCGTGGTCGCCTTCGACAAGATCTT
This sequence comes from Myxococcales bacterium, assembly GCA_009692505.1. Lineage (GTDB taxonomy): Bacteria > Myxococcota_A > Bradymonadia > UBA7976 > UBA1532 > SHZC01. Next base: position 10,940 of record SHZC01000067.1, on the reverse strand, counting down.
CGGATACAGCGGCACGGGCCACGTCGACATCTTCGACGGCGAGAAGCTCTCCGACTCGCCGAGCTGGTACGGCTGTCAGCGACTCAAGGTCTGGTACATCAGCGCCTGAGTTTTTTCAGTCGGCGGACATCACGATCACGCGGTCCTGCGGGGCGAACTTGCGGCGCTGGCTCTTTGTGGGGTTGACCACCACGCCGAAGCCCTTGCTCGCGTCGCGGGACTGGTGGGCGACCCGATAGCCCAAGGCGACGTGCCCCCGGCGAGCGGCCGCCTCGACGATGGCGTAGAAGCTCGTCTCGATGCCCGGCGTGATGTAGTTCTCCACCGGCTTCAGATAGATCTCGTGACCATCGGGCTGGAAGAGGTCGTCAAGTATCTTGACCAGATGGGCGTTCTCCGAGACCTGCGTCAAGAGCAGCGAGACGAGCGAGTCGCTCACGATGAAGTCGTCGGCCTCGGCCACGCTCGCCAGCTCCTGGTTTCGGAGATCGAGCATCTCCGTCGTGATGGGCAGATGCCGGCCGCCCTTCTGCGCGAGGTCCCGAAGGTGGAGCAGCGTGATGAGGGTCCGGGCGTCGGCGATGTCCGGGGTCCGCGACTGAACCTCGGACAGCAGGAGGACGTGGTCAAACGACAGGGGCTCGAGTGACTCCAGCAGCGCCCGATCGGTGATGTCTCCCTCGCGTCGCTCCACCGCCATGTTCGCGAGCACAAGCGGCGCGAGCGCGAGCGCGCCCTCACCGACGAGCAACGTCTGGCTGCCTCTGGCGACGTAGGCGTCGAGCTCGATGAGGACGGGCATCGACCGCTCGCTGAGGCCGAGGACGAGCGTGCGCTCCACCCGGCGGCTCGGCGACAGCGGCGCGCCGGAGCTGATGTCCACGGCGGAGGGCTCCGCGCGACCATTGAGGATGACCGTGTCGTCGTCGCGGCTGATCGCCACGACCTGATCTCCGGTGACGAACTTGCGGTCGAACGGGGGCGGGAGGTGCAGCTCACCTTGAAGGTCCACGACACCCATGAGGGCGCTGTCGTCGTACGCGCTCAGCGCCTCGCGAAACGTCTTGCCCACGAGCTTCGGCTCGACGTTGACGTAGATCTCCGAGCCGGCGAAGTCGAGCAGCTCGGCGTAGACCATCGACAGCCCCGACTGGCGGCCGGTCTGGACGAGCAGGCGATTGACGAGCGCGGGCGACAAGACGAGCGCGGCCTTCTCGCCGACGACGAGCCGCGCGACGTCGAGGGTCCGCTGCTCGCTGAGCTCGGCGACGATGTGGGGCTGACCGATGTTCACGCCCGGGACCTTCGTGAGTGCCAACAGCGTCTTGAGCACCCGTGCGTCGGCGTCTTCTTCGGGGGCGGGCACGATGACGGACCGAGCCTGGGGCAGATTCAGGATGCTGAGGTCCGCCGGGGACGTCGGGCTGCCGGTGCGGGTGACGATCCTCATCCCGCCCTTGACGTGGTGGGCGGCGAGCGCCTCGTCCATCTCGCGCTTGTCGATTTCGCCGAGCACGACGACGCACGCGCCCTTGCGGTTGGCGTTGGCTGCGGCGAGCTCGGACAGCAGCGTGTGGATCTTCGGCGTGAACCCGAGGATGACCGTGTGGTTCGCCTCGACGACGAGGCTCTTGCCCCTGCTCAGCGAGTCGAGCAGGCCCTCGATGGCACCGTTGAGGATGCCGATGAGCGCGGAGAAGACGAAGATGCCGCCGAACGTGATGAACAACATCACGAACAAGAACGGCCACGACCCGCTGTCCCCCCCGACGGCGCCGGCGTCCATCGCCCGCATGAGGCCGCGCCAGAGGAGCTGGCTGAAAGACTCACGCTGGCCGCCCTCGAGCTCGGGGGCGAGGCCTGTGATGATGAGCACGACGGCGGTGACGGCGATCAAGGCGATGGTCAACGCGCCGAGCATCAGGATCTGGGCGAGGGCTCCGCGCGACATCCAATCGTCAAAGCGGTAGCGGAGTCGCTCTTTGGGGGTGAACTGGACGCTCATCTCGAACCTCGGGTCTGGAAGCGGGCGTGCATGGTGTCGGCACGGGCCTCGAAAAAAAAGCGGTCACTGTAGATCGCCCGACGTCGCCCTGCGTTTCACCTCACCAGACCCCGAAGCAGACTCCCACGGAGAAACAAAATGAAGACCCGCCGCCCTCTCGCACTTGGCATGATCCTGGCGCTCTCGACCCCCAGCCTCGTCTCCGCTCAGCTCGCTCCGCCGGCCCCGGTGAGCTTGGCCACGGGCTTTGCGCCCGCTGTGCAGGCCAAACCCCTCTCCAACCAGGTCGAGCGCGGCCTTGCGTTCCTCGTCGCCCACCAGGGCGCGGACGGCGGTTGGGGCCAGGGGGAGGAGTCGTCGAACATGGGCGGCTCCATGGGGCACCTCGCCGAGGCCTCGAACGTCGCCGACACCTGCATCGCCCTGCTCTCGATCATGCGAGCCGGGAGCACCGGCAAGTCTGGCCGTCACACCGCGAGCATCCTGCGGGGGCTCGACTTCGTCGTGGGCAAGATTGAACGGTCGGACGCCGACTCGCTGACCGTCACCGACGTGAACGGCACGCGGGTCCAGGGCAAGCTGGGGCCGTACATCGACACCTTCCTGAGCTCCATGGTGCTCGCCGAGGCCAAGGGTCAGATGCCCCACGCCGATGCCGAGTCGCGGCTCGATCGGGCGCTGATCAAGGTCGTTCACAAGATTGAACGCAATCAGCGGGCGGACGGCACGTTCGAGAACCAGGGCTGGGCGCCGGTCCTCGCTCAGGCCGTCGCGGGCAAGGGCATGAACCGGGCGGCCCAGAAGGGGAGCAAGGTCAGCGAGGCGTCCCGCAAGAAGTTCGAGGACTACGCCAAAGCACAGCACGATGACGCCTCGCAGTCCTTCGGCGGTGAAGGATCGGCGGGGGTGGCGCTTTACGCCGCGGCCGCCAGCGTGGGCACGCTCTCGGAGTCGGCGAATACGCGGGGGGTCGAGAAGGAGGCCGCCGCCCAGATCATGAAGGCTAGCCCCGCGCCTGCCTCCGCCGTGGCTGCCCGAAAGACGATGGAGGCCGCCGACAAGCTCCAGCTCGCCTCGGACGCCGCCCAGAGCACATTGGTCAAGAACCTTGACGATGCGGCCTTCGTGTCCGGCTTCGGCTCGAACGGCGGAGAGGAGTTCCTCGCGTACATGCTCGTCAGCGAGAGCCTCATCACCAAAGGCGGCAAGGATTGGAAGGATTGGGACACGTCCATGACCAATAACCTCAACCGCGTGCAGAACGCCGACGGGAGCTTCAGCGGGCACCACTGCATCACCGGGCGCACGTTCGTGACCGGCGCGGCCCTGCTCGTCTTGACCGCCGATCGCGCTCCTATGCCCTTGGCCTCGAAGATTCGCCGCGGCTGAGGCAGTCTGCGGGCATGATGTGGCCTGCAAAAGCTCTCACCCTCGTCACCGCCGCTCTCCTCTCCTGCGCCTCGGCCCCGAGCCCGGTGGACCGACCCTCGCTCGAGTCGCTTGACTGGGAAGTGCGAGCCCAGCGCGCGCTCGTCTCGGCCACATCCTATCTCGTCTCCCAACAATCCCCCGACGGCTCCTGGCGTAGCTCGACCTACGGCGCGTTCAAAGACGGCTACTCCTTGAGCCCCGTGATCCTCTCCGCGCTGCTCTTTGCTCCCGACGTGCCGGGGCTGACCGAGGCTTATGCTCGCGGCGTCGACTTCGTCTCGACGCTCCTCGACGCCGACGGGCAGCTCCGCGCCGGGTTCGACGGCCCGAGCTACCCGCTGGAGAGCCTCGCCTTGACCGCCGCCGTCCTCTCGGTGCCGGCCAATCGGCGACATCTCGCCTCCCGTCCTCCACTGCTCGCCGAGCTGCGACGGCGGCAGCTCGTCGAGAACAATGGCTTCGGTCTCGAAGACCCGAGCCATGGCGGCTTCGGCTACAGCGTGGGCATACCCATCCGCCCCCCCTCAGGCCTGCCCCCCGACGACGCGAGGGCGGCCAATCTGCCGGCGACGCTCGTGGCGGTCTCGGCCTTGCGCTTCGCCGGGGCCTCGCCGGATGACCCGGCCCTCGTCGCGGCGCGGGGCTTCATCTTGCGCTGCCGCAACCCCGACGGCGGCTTCTTCTTCTCACCGACCGGGGGGGTGACGAACAAGGCCGGCATCGGCGACGACGGCCGCCCTCGCAGCTACGGGTCGATGACCGCCGATGGGCTGCGGGCCATGCTAAAGGCCGGCGTCGGGTTCGGTGATCCCGCTGTCCTCGCGGCGAGGATGTGGCTGCATCAGAACTTCGACGCGTCGAAGGCCTCGGGTGCCTACCCCACCGACCGGGAGCCGCAGCGCGAGGCGGTGTACTTCTACGCGATGTGGTCGATGGCCCACGCGCTCTACCAGACGAGCGGCCCAGAGCTCGAAACGCGCAACGGCCCCATCGACTGGCGGCGCGCGCTCGTCTTGGGCGTCCTGCCCCGGCAGAGGCCGGACGGCAGTTTTGCAAACCCCGCGACCGATCTTCGCGAGGATGATCCCTTGCTCGCGACCCCGTTCGCGATGGCCGCCCTTGCCCTCGCCCGTCACGCAAGCACGGGTCGACGCGAGACGCCGATTCCCCAATTGGCCCGATAAGAAAATGGGAGTTGGCAACTTCTATTCTTCACGGTCTAAATTCGGTCATGCATGACCTTGGAGAGCGAGTCCGCCTTTGATGCCTTGGGTCGGAATGTTTATCGTGGTTGTCTCCGTGATCGGGGGGTACGCCCTTGAGCACGGCAACTTTCACACCCTGTGGCAGCCCGTCGAGCTGCTCATCATCTTTGGCTCGGCCTTCGGCGCGCTGATCATCGGGTCGCCCGGCTCGATCCTCAAAGAGACCGCGGGCGGGTTCAAGACCGTCTTCACCGGGAAGCTGCACGACAAGACCTTCTTTCTCGAGCTGCTCGGCTGCATCAACGCGATCTTGTCCAAGATCCGCAAGGAGGGTCTGATCGCCATCGAGCAGGACATCGAGGATCCCATGCAGAGCCCGCTGTTCAAGAGCTACCCGCACGTCCTGCACGACGACCAATTGATGAACTTCCTGACCGACAACCTGAAGATCATCTCCTCGACCACCATCGAGGCCTATCGGCTCGACGCCTTGATGGAGACGGACATCGACGCGCAGCACCATCACAACCTCGTGCCCGCCGCCATGATCGCCAAGCTCGGCGACGCGCTGCCAGGTCTGGGCATCGTGGCCGCCGTGCTCGGCGTGATCATCACCATGGGCATGATCACCGAGCCGCCCGAGGTGCTCGGCCACCACATCGGCGCCGCGCTCGTCGGCACGTTCTTGGGCATTCTGATGTCCTATGGCTTCTTCCAGCCCTTCGCCACGAACATCGAGCACAAGGTGCACCATGGCGGCATCCCGGTGCAGGTCGCCCGCATCTCGCTGGTGGCCTTCATCAACGGCAGCTCCCCTCAGATCGCCGTCGAGTTCGGGCGGCGCGCGCTCGCGGGTCACGACCGGCCGTCCTTCGGCGAGCTCGAGGCCTTTCTCCGCGAGAAGAGGTGAGCGCGCATGGCCGACGATGACAAGAAGTCGACCATCATCATCGTCAAGAAGATGGCCGCTCATGCCGGGGCGCACGGGGGTGCCTGGAAGGTGGCCTACGCCGACTTCGTGACCGCGATGATGGCGTTCTTCCTCCTCATGTGGCTGCTCAACAGCGTCGCGGTGGAGAAGCGGGAAGCGCTCGCGGAGTACTTCCAGAGGTTCAGCGTCTTCACGGAGGGCGGCACGACCTTCATCAAGAAAGACCCCGTATTCGCGCCTGTTCCCGGCGCCGCGACGAAGGCCATCCCCCACATCCTCAAGGGGCTGGAGCACCTCTCGCCGGGTGACTTCGGCGAGATCCCCCACCTGCCTTGGGCGATCGCCGGCAAGTCGACGATGAAGCCGACGGAGTTCGCCGAGAAGCTCGCCAAGCAGGTCGAGACCCAGCTCGGGGAGCTCAAAGACCAGGTCAAGATCGAGGTGCGCGAAGACGGCGTGCGCATCCAGTTGATCGACAAGGAGGGCCGCCCGATGTTCAAGTCCGGGGCCATCGAGCCGACGGCCCTCGGACGACAGGCGATCACGTTTATGGCCAAGGCCCTCGCCGACATGCCCAACGCCATCGCCATCGACGGACACACCGACGCGCAGGGCTACAACGAGGGGAGTGCCGGCAACTGGTCCTTGTCGACCAAACGCGCGCTCGCCGCCCGGGATCTGCTCGAGGAGGAGGGTGTCTCGGCCTCGCAGTTCGCGCGGGTCACGGGCTTCGCCGACACCGACCCTTACGTGCCCGGAGACTCAACCGACACCCGCAATCGACGGGTCTCCTTGACCATCATGTTCCCGAAGGCGAGTGACGAGGGCTTCGCGCCCGAGTAAGACGGCCGGGCGCGGTGACTACGGGCAGGCCGCGCCGGCTTCGATCCAGGTCCGGAAGGCGGCGACGACCGCGGCTGGGAGTGCTTCGCTCGTCGAAGGCGGCATACGGCTCGCGCCCGAGGTGCCTTCGAGCTTGTGCACGAGCCAGCTCTCCGATGGGTTGAAAGGAGAGACGCGGGGCAGGTCCGACTGCCGCGCGTCCGCGTCGATGAGCCCGCGACAGGTGGACTCGAGGCTCCCGAAATCGAGGCCCTGTGAAGCCACGCGACTCCCATGGCAGGACGGGATGGCGCAGCCGGTCTCTATCACGCAGGCGTAGAGCCCGCGCTCGCCGCCCATCGTGCTTGAGACCACGGCGCAGGGATCGGCGTCCGGTTCATCCGTGGGTTCGGGCGGCGGTTCCTCGCAGGCGCAGCCGCAGGCGACGGCGAGCAGGGCCAGAGCGTTATGCCGGAGCGTTTTTCTGTCGAAGATGGCCCGCATCTTTTTCCAAGTCACTGGTCAACGTCAGGTCTGAGTGTTCGCTCAGGCTGCGGGCAAGATCAAGCGGCGAACGGCCTCGAGCTTCCTCCGGATCCGTTCTCGCCCGACGGCCATGTAGAGGTAGTCGGGCCCGGTGAACCGCTCGGCGATGGCGTCGAGGAGAGCCTCGGGCACGTCGCCAAAGACCTCATGGTGCGCGCGCAGCGTCTCGACGTAGCCCCGCCACTCCCACACCGCGCGCATCGTGAACCCGACCGGCAGGCAGAGGACGTAGCTGAGCTGGAAGAGGACCGGAAACCGCCGCGCATCCCGGAGGTGAACGGCCTCATGGCGCAGGAGGATGTAGGTCGCGTCCGGGCCGAGGGCCTCGGCAAAGATCCGGCTCGGCAGGTAGACGCGGCCCAACATGACGGTGGTGTAGACCGTCATGTAGTGGCGATTGAAGGGCCAGACGAGCCGGCCAATCAGTCGCTGGAGCCGGTCCTCGTCTTTATAACGAAGCGAGAAGCCGGGGAGCTCGCGGTGCAGCACCTCGAGGAGGGCGTCAAGCCGTTCTTTGGAGGCTCCCACGGCGGTTGGGACGCTCAGCGGAAGGTGACGCGCTCTTTGAAGGCGATGCCCTTCTCATTGAGGTGCAGCGAAACGGTGACGCTGCCCACGAAGTCACTGATGCTCTTCATCATCTCAAGTTCGGCCTGCTTTTCGGGCGTGGTCCCGTCCGGCGCGGTGTTGGCCATCTGCGCCTGCAACAGCTTGCCGATGTCATACCCGATGACGAAGAGCGGCTGATCGGCGCCGGGCGGGGCAGACAGGATGGCCGTGGCCTCGGCCTGCATCCCCTCGCCGACCGTGACGATGAGCGCGTCCTTGGACAAGGCGACATGGGGGGCCTGGATGAACGGCGGCAGGGGCATCTCGGGCGGCAGCGTGAGGGCGACCGGCTTCGAGTCCGCCGGCACGGTGAGCGACGCGAGCGGGGGCAGCATGGCCTTGGCCGTCGCGAGGAGCTGCTCGGGGGCGGTCGCCGAGATGAGCGCGTAACCGATCGCGCTCTCGATGCCTGCGGGTCCCTTGGACATGTCGATCTTGGCGTCCTTGAGGACGATCGACAGACCCTTCAGCATCTTGACGAAGGGGGGGATCGGCATGGTCGTCAGGGCGGCGATGGCCCCGTTCGCGCCCTCGTTCAGGCCCGAGAGGTGCTCGCACTTGTACGGGGTCGTCGAGATGGCCTGAGCCTTCTGCGTGACGAACGCCATCGTCTTCTCGACATCGATGGCGAGGCCCATGATGAAGGCGAAGGGCGTCGAAGGGGCGTTGGTCAGGCCGGGCACGTTCGAACGCAGCGCGGCGAGCTCGCGGGCCAACTCGGCCTTGGACTCGAGGGTCAACGACAAGGCCATCTCGGTCGCGGTGAAGCTGTCGTAGCCGAGCACGACGCGCGGGAAGTTGGCGACCATGCCCTTGATCTCGGTCTTGCAGTCGACGGAGAGCTCGGGCACTCCGCCGGTCCCGTCAGCCGCCTTGACCGCGAGCGCGTCGAAGATCTTCTTGTTGAGGCCGGTGCCTTCACCCATGAGGATGTTGCTGATCGCCACGCCGTCGATGTAGCCGGTGCCGAAGCCCGCGAAGCCGTACTGCTTATTGATGTCCGTCAGCAGCGCGCCGTCCGCCATGGAGGGGACCTTCTCGACGCCGAACGCGACGGGAAGGACAAGGTCCTTGACCCTCTTCGGGCCGGCCGAGACCACGAGCTCGTTGCCGATCAGGGCGATCGCCACGTAGACGTCGTCGTTGCCGCCCGTCCAGTAGTCGACGTCGCCAAGCTTGGCCGTGGGCGCCTTCACGCCGGCCTTGGCCTCGACGCGGGAGACGAGAGCCTTGATGGCGGCGCCGTCCTTCAGGGTGAGGCGCATGACCGGGACGAACCCGACGCCGTAGATCGCCATCAACGGCTCGAGCGTGAGGCCGAGCTCCTCCAGACCCTTGCTCGACAGCTTGCCGTTGAGTTCCTCCAAGAGGGCGCGGACGACCTTCTGGCCGTCACTCTGGACCTCACCCTCGACGGGCGGCTTGGAGAGCTCCTCTTGAATCTTCTTCGTGGCCTGCTCGAAGATCGGGCCGATCTTCGTGAACATCTTGTCCATGAAGGCGCGAGGCATCGCGTCGAAGTTCGCGAAGACATAGGGCGAGTCCGCCGGGACATGAGCGAGCAGCGGCGAGACCTTCAACGCGGTCTTTCCGACCTTGGTGGTGCCGGCGGCCGACGTCGCGGCCTCGTCCTTTTTGTCGCAGCCGACGAGCGGCAGCGTGCAGGCACCGAGGAGAACGAGGCCGCGAGCGAGGCGACCGACTCCGGTATTCGAAGCGAAGAACTTCATACGACTCTCCAAAACGGGCGTTGATTGCCCGAAAAGCCGCGGCGGTTTATCAGACAGGCTCGCCTTCGGCAAGCTTGGGGTCCATCCACTTGCCCATCGCGGGGGCGTCGAGGCGGTCCGGTCGGTGCTCGCCCCTCGCGCGGCGTTCGATCAACTCTTCGAGACAGCCGAGCACGAGGCGGTTGTCCTGGGGTTCATAGCGGCTCAGGTTTTGCGCGAAGTCGTCGGTGCGCGAGAGGAAGTCCACGACGCCGTCGGGCTGGAACGACTCCAAACATACACCGTAGCCGAGCCGCTCGAGATAACGACCGTTGAGGACCTGCTCGTATTGGCCGGTGATGGGCAAGCTGAGCATCGGCACGCGGAGGTTGACCGCCTCTCCCATCAGGGAGAAGCCGCCCCCGGCGATGACCGCGCGCGCCGTTCGCAGATCGTCGACGAAGCCCACCTCGGAGAACGCCTTCATCTCCACGTTGCCTAGGCGGCCCTCCCGACCGAGGCCATACACCCGGAAGTTGAAGGGCAGGGCGGACAGCGCGTCGACGAGAGCCTGATTGCTCGTCGCGGTCTGGTAGACGAGCACGTGCTCGCCGGGCTCCCGCCGGGCCGAGAGGATCTCCGGCCGGAGGATGGGGGGCACAAGCGTGGTGCGTGGCTTTCTGACCTTCGGGAAGAAGAACGACGTGACCAAATAATGATAGGCGCCGGGTAGCTTCAGCTTGACGAGCTTCTGGGCGAGCTGGAAGCCGCTGCCAAAATCACCCCTCATGTCCTCGTCGTGCGCGCAGCGGTTGAGGACCTGCATATTGTCGATGCTGATCAGCGGCAGGCGATGATTGAGCGCGTAGAGATGTGCGAAGCTCTCGAAGTCGCTGATGACCAGCTCCGGGGTGAAGCCGTCTTCGGCGACCCGGCGATACACGGCGATGTTCTTCAAGACGCCCTCGGGCAGGGCCTCGAGGTTGCGCCAGAACGTCTGGCTCTTGTCGACGGCGTTGCCCTCGAAGCCGAGCACCAAGCCGCTGATCTCCTCGAAGCGGATGCGGTCCCGCCCCTGAAATCGAGCGGTCAGAAAGCCGTGAGCCCGACCAGAGACCACGACACGCACCGTGTGGCCGAGGGTCAGTAAGTGCTCGAGCAGGACACGGCTACGGGTCGCGTGACCCATGCCTTCGCCGACGACGCCATACAGGATTTTCATTTCGGACCTCCTCAGGGAGGGGAGTAGAGTGCAGGGCGGGCTTGCTTGGAAGGTCCGTCCTTGTGGTCGATTCCATGGCACCCGTAAACGTCTATGAGAAGGGGTGTGATTCTCATGGATCAGCACGACCTATAAGTGGCTCGTGCAGGGCACGATCGTCTCGATCACCCAGTTTGCGTCTGTCCTCAAGGTCAGTCTCATTGCGGAGTCGCGGCCAGGCATCTTGCGAGGCGATCCAGACGCGCTCGGCGTGGCCGGTCGGCACGGCGTGCATCTCCTCGACGCGATGTTGTGGGCGATCTGCCCCTCCCATGTCCCGGCGCGCATGGACGTCACGTTGGCGATCGCGTCCTACTGGGAGCTTCGCTTCGCGGACGGACGGAGAGCGAGGATGGACAGTCGTGACCAGCTCCAAGAGATTGGGGACGAGGAGGTGAGAGGCTGGTGCCTCGCGCTCCAC
>SHZC01000066.1 GCA_009692505.1 Myxococcales bacterium | reverse complement strand
AATTCCGAGGACGAGGGGCGGCGCTGATGCAGGCCGGCTCCGGCTCGTCGCGAGGGTCATGGACGGAGCCGGAGCGGCCCGATACCTCCGTGGCACGGGCCTCGGCGCCCCGAACCCGCTCGCCCGCCCGCGCCCGACCGTCGCCCTGGACCCTGACGCCCTGGCGTGACCCGACGTCCTCCAGAAACACCGACAACCGCACCAGCCTGAACAAGGACCCGTACCTCGGGGAGGGGGAAGCTACGCCCACCGCCTGCCCGCGCACCCCAAAATTCGGAGCCGAAGCCCAGGCTGCCCGTCCGCTCCTGCTTGTCGTTGTTCTTCGCCATGCTGCGCTATGCCCCTGCTTCTTGCCCGCTGTGATGGGCTCACCTACCGGGGCGGTTGCAGACCGGCCGAAAGCCGCTCGCAACGCAGCACGCCTCGAAACTACGCCCTCAACTACGCCTTCCACGACGGGCACCAAGCCTTCGGCGGCGACGGCCCCTCGACCCCCGCTCACTCGGGCGTGACACCCTCTGTACGCAGTCGCCGAAGGATCGGCCTCGCGGCGCGCACGTCCTCGAAGATCCACCGCGCCAATAACGCCCGCTGTCGCTGATACGGCAGGTCTCCCGGCGCGTCGATGATCGCCCGCCGTCGCGTCATCTGCGTGTGCAGGCAAATACCCACGCTCACCGAGACGTTGAAGCTCTCCACGAAGCCGGCCATCTCAATCCGAAACACCCCGTCGCAGGCCGCCTGGGTCTCGCGCCGAAGGCCCTCGAGCTCATTGCCGAAGATGAGCACTACGGGGACGTCCGCGGGCACGTCGGCGAGCGTAGCCGCGCCCTGCGGTGCCGCGCCCCACAGCTGCATCCCTCGCGCGTCGGCGAAGGCCCGAAGCTCTGCGCTCGACCGCTGGCGATGGAAGCTGACCCAACGCTGCGTCTGCTTGGTGATTTTGCGAACCCCACCCGCGTCCGCCTCAGAATCGAAGAGGGGGAAAGCGTTCTCACCTTCGATGGTCAAAACGTCCTGGACGCCGAAGGCCTCGGCGGTCCGAACACAGGCGGCGCCGTTATGCGAGTGGTGCAGGTCCTCGACCGCCAAGGCCACGCTACCGAGGCGCCGCTTGAGCACAGCCTCCATCCGGGCGCGGCGAGGGTCGGCGAGCATGGCGCCTAAGTGATGGATGATCCGCTCGGCCGCCCATCGCTCGCCGTCGATAGTCAACCATGCTTGACCTTCGTCGAAGCCCTCCTCGACGACGTCGCTCATTCCAGCTCCGAGTAGAGGCCGACGTCGAACGTGCCCCTCACGGTGGAGCCCGCGACCCGACGGGCCGCCTCGAAGGTGATGTGACCATCGAGGCAGGGTCCCATCCGCGTCACCACACCCGTGCCGGCGTCGAAGGTATTGAGGCTGCACTCCACCTGGTCCTCGATGTTGAGGGCCACAGGGGCGAGGCGCGCGGCGTCGAAGGCGAGGAAGAGGAAGATGATGCGACCGTCGACGAGGAGCGCGGGAACAACGAACTCGACGCGGCCCGATTGACCGACGCCGATGGCCGCGCCGACGCGAGTGGCCTGGAAGCGGTCGCCGTCGAAGCTCCCCTGAAGCGTGCCCATGCCCGTCTCGAGGGCGTTATTCGTCGGCCAGGAGCCGTAGGTCGTCTCGAAGGTTCCGGTGACTCGACCCGAGGGCTCTAGACACAGCGTGCGCCGAAGCGGGACGTCCCAATCCACAGGCCCCGTCGCGAGCTCACGATGAATGGCGAAGGTCTGCTCCTCGATGAACGTCCTCAAAGGCCCGAGCGCCTCGAGATGAGCGGCGCGGGCCTCGAGCGAGAGGCGCGGCAGGATGAGCGCGGACATCGTCTCGACTCGGCCCAAGAGGTCGTCGGCACTAAACGCCCGATCGAGCACCTCGCGGAGGTGTTCCACGTATCGCTCGCGGCCCACTGGATGCTGGTAGAGGCGGCGGGTCAAGAGGCCGGTCGCCAGGACCGAGCTCGGCGCCACCGTGCCCTCGAAGAACAGGCGCGGCGGCGCGAACGTCGCGTCCGGACCCCACGGCAAGAACGCCACCTTGCCCGTCGACGGATCGTCATACAGCCAGAAGTTATTGGTGTTGCCCGCGTACCCATCCCAGTGGGCGGTCACGACCTCCGCCGCCCAAAACGTCAGCAGTGCGTCGAGATCCACGACCTCCCCCAGGGCAGCGAGCAGGTGTCCATCGTCGGCCTGCGCGGCGGTGGCGATCCGCTCGAGGGGCAGTCGGTAGGGCACCTCCTCGTCGGTCTTCTGCTCGAACGTGCCGACGAACTCGGGGCGAAAGTCGCTGAGCGCGCCCTCGTAGAGGTGCCCCTCATCGTCGGCGAAGTGCCGGCGCAGGAAGGGTTTGCGGATGGCCTCCACGTGCGCGTAGACGCCGAGGGCCTGGCCGTTCACCGAGACGTGCGCGAAGTGGCAGCGAGGCGCGGGCACGCCGGCGCGGCGAAAGACCTCGTAGGCCAAGCAGGTGCGGAGGAGCGAGGGGTCCTGACGGCCATTGTTCAGCGTGAAGCGGTCGATGGACTCATGGGTCGCCGTCTCGCCGAAGCGACCGAGGTCGATGTTCAAAGACGGCTTGCTTCGGCTGAGCGAGCCGAAGAACCCCTTCTTGCGGAGCCCCACGTTAGGGTAGCGTCGACCATCAATCCGCACCTCGGCCTGAAACCATGTAAACGGCGACGGGAAGGGGAGGGCGAGGCACTCCGCGCCGCGGATGTTGATGCGGTCGCGCGTCTGTTGGCGAAGCTCTTCCCAAGAGGCGGGCTCGACGTCGATCTGGACCTCGAGGAGATGGTCGAGGGCGTAGACGGCCTCCGAGAGATCGACCTCGGGCGGGCCGGAGATCGGCGCGTCAGGGGCCGCGATCGCATCGGGTGCGGCGTCCGTCTGGGCATCGGGTGCCGCGATCGCATCGGGTGCGGCGTCCGTCTGGGCATCGGGTGCCGCGACCGCATCGCCTGCCAACTCCCCATCGAAGGCCTCCACCGTGCGCCCAGACGGGCTTGGCGTCACGCAGGCGGCGAGGCAGGCGGCGAGGCAAGCAGCGGCGAACAGAACGGCGGTCAGGCGGGTCGACATGCGCGGCATAATGGCATCGAAGCGTCGTTCGGGCACAGCGCTTGGCTGTTCATGCAGACGCCCCTCCTCCAGACGGTGATCGAGGTCCACGGTGGCCTCGAGCGTTACCACGCGACGAGCGCGTTCGACGTCTCGGTCCACATCGCTGGACCCCTTTTTCTCATGCGGTTGTGCAGCCCTCTCCGCCGGGATCTGCGGCTGCTCGTCTCGACGCAGACCATCGGCGCGACGTGCTCCGATTGGCCGCGCCGGGGGCTGAACGGCGTGTTCGCCTCTGACGAGGTCCGCATCGTGGACGCACAACGCCAGGTGCTCCAGCGGCGAGCGCTGCCGGCCACGCTCGCCTTCCGGACGCTTGTAGTCAAGTATCCGGACCAATTTCCGACCCACTCGCCGACGCAGACCTTCGCCTTCGACGGGCTCGGGCGACTGCGGCGGCTGGACTATACGGCCCACGTCTTCGGCGACTGGGCTCGGGCCGCGCACTTCTGCGACGAATACGAGTCCTTCGACGGCTTCCTCGTGTCGACACGCCGGGCCGCGTGTGCCCGCATAAGCGGTGGAGTCCTCAGGTCAATGCCGCTGCTGTACGGGGGCGTCACCGCCTGCCGGGCCCTCACCTGATCGTTGACCCAAACGCCCTTCACTGCTACGCACGCTTCCTTCCGCAACGCCGAAAACCGGGGGCCATTGATGCGAGCCTTGAAGTCCAGCTTGGATCCCTTCGCCGAGAAGAAGCCGGCGATGGCCCGCGATGAAGCCCTCATCGAGGCAAACCGCTGCCTCAACTGTTACGACGCGCCGTGCATGCGTGCTTGCCCCACGCACATCGACGTTCCGGGCTTCATCAAGAAGATCGCCACAGGCAACCTTCGCGGCTCAGCGCGCACGATCCTCGAGGCCAACATCCTGGGCGCGAGCTGCGCGCGGGTCTGCCCGACGGAGGTCCTCTGCGAGGGGGCCTGCGTGCTCAACGATCTGCACCATCAGCCGATCGACATTGGGCGGCTCCAGCGGTACGCGACCGACCCCTTCGTCGTCGCCGCCACGGGACCGGACGCGCGGCCGATGTTTACGGCCGCACCGAAGAACGGCAAACGCGCCGCGCTCATCGGCGCGGGGCCAGCGAGCCTTTCGTGCGCGGCGGAGCTCTCGCGGCGCGGCTGGGAGGCGGTCATCTTCGAGTCCGCGCCCCAGCCCGGCGGCCTGAACACCTACGGCGTCGCCGAGTACAAGATGACCTACGAGACCTCGCTCAAAGAGATCGAATGGGTGTTGGAGTGCGGCGCGGAGCTGCGCTGCGACACCACCATCGGTCGGGACATCGCGGTCGAGACGCTGCTCTCCGATTACGACGCGGTCTTCGTAGGCGTCGGCCTCGGTCCGGTCGGGCCGCTCGGCCTGCCCGGCGAGGACTTGCCCGGCGTGCGGGACGTGCTGGAGTTCATCGCCGAGCTCAAGACGAGTGATCGCTCGGCGATGAGCCTCAAAGGCCAGAAGGTCGCGATCATCGGGGGCGGCAACACGGCCATCGACGGCGTCACGCAGGCCTGCCGCCTCGGGGCCGAGGTCGTCTACATGGTTTACCGTCGCGGCCTCGATGATCTGCCGGCCTACGCGCATGAGCTGGAGCTCGCCCGGACCGACGGTGCACAGCTCGTGCTCAACGCCTTGCCCACATGCGTGACTGGCCCCGATCGCGTCTCCGAGCTGACCTGCGTGCGGACCCGATCAGGCGAGCCCGGTAGCGATGGCAAGCGGGCCTTCGAGGTGATCGAAGGCAGCGAGTTCAAGCTCGACGTCGATCTCATCCTGCGTGCGAGCGGGCAGGAGAAGCGGCGCGGGTTTCTGGGCACGATACCCAGCCTCGAGCTCGACCGCTCCGGGCGTGTCGTCGTCGACGGGGACGGGCGGACGGGCAACGAGAAGGTCTACGCTGCGGGCGACTGCGTCAGCGGTGGGCAAGAGGTCGTCAACGCCGTCGCCGACGGCAAGCGCTGCGCCGTCGCCATCGACCGCGCCTTTCGCGGAGGTAACTGACGTGGCGAATCTTCGGACCAATACCGCCGGCATTCTCTCGCCCAACCCCTTCTGGCTGGCCTCGGCGCCGCCCACGAATACGGGCGACCAGGTCAAACGCGCCTTCGACGCCGGCTGGGGCGGCGCGGTCTGGAAGACGCTCGGCGAGCCCATCGTCAATACATGGTCTCGGTACAGCGCGGTCGACCTCAACGGCGTCAAGATGATCGGCCTCAACAACATCGAGCTCATCACCGACCGCCCCCTCGAGGTGAACCTCCGCGAGATCACCGAGGTCAAGAAGCAGTACCCGAATCACGCGGTCATCGTCAGCCTGATGGTCGAGTCCAAGCGCGAGGTCTGGCACGAGATCGTCAAGCGCGCCGAGGGGGCTGGCGCGGATGGTCTGGAGCTGAACTTCGGCTGCCCGCACGGGATGTCTGAGCGCGGCATGGGCGCAGCGGTCGGCCAGGTGCCCGAGTACACCTGTCAAATCACCACCTGGGTCAAAGAGGTGGCGCGCACGCCCGTGCTCGTCAAGCTCACGCCCAACATCACCGACGTGCGGCAGGCGGCGCGGGCGGCGAAGAGCGGCGGCGCCGATGGCGTCTCGCTGATCAATACGATCAACAGCATCACCGGGGTCGATCTCGACACGTTCACGCCGAGGCCCGCCGTCGCCGGCAAGTCGAGCCACGGGGGCTACTGCGGGCCGGCGGTCAAGCCCATCGCCTTGAACATGGTCGCGTCCATCAG
Organism: Myxococcales bacterium; assembly: GCA_009692505.1. Lineage (GTDB taxonomy): Bacteria > Myxococcota_A > Bradymonadia > UBA7976 > UBA1532 > SHZC01. Next base: position 18,214 of record SHZC01000066.1, on the reverse strand, counting down.
TGCCGACAGCGAGACGCGCGGCTTGCCCATCAGCGGCATCGGCGGCATCTCCACCTGGCGGGACGCGGCCGAGTTCATCCTTCTCGGGGCGACGAGCGTGCAGGTGTGCACGGCGGTCATGCACTACGGCTTCCGCATCATCGAGGACATGGTCGACGGCCTGTCGAACTACCTCGACGAGAAGGGCTTGGCCGTGGTCGAAGAGCTCCGGGGTCGGTCCGTCCATACGGTGCATGACTGGAAAGAGCTCGACCTCAACTACGTCGTGCGGGCGAGCATCGACCAAGAGAAGTGCATCGGCTGTGGCCTCTGCTACACCGCGTGCAACGACGGCGCGCATCAGGCCATCGGGGCCGAGCGCGGCGAGAATGGGCGCACGATCGTGCGCGTGATCGAGGACGCCTGCGTGGGCTGCAACCTCTGCAGCTTGGTCTGCCCGGTTGACGACTGCATCCGCATGGTCCAGATCCCCACCGAGGTCGCCCCCTGTAGCTGGGAGCAGCACCAAAGCGGCCAAGGCAAGCTCGCGCCGCGCCCGCAGGACAAGAACTTTCACTGAGGTCAGCCATGCCGATGCCCGACTCCGAATCCAACGACGTCCTGGCCCACATCGACGGCCAGTGGGTCTCAGCGTCGCAGTCACGCGACAATGTCAACCCCGCGGATACCCGCGAGATCATTGGCAAATCCGCGCACTGTGGCCGTCCTGAGGCCGAGGCCGCGATCGCCGCAGCCCAGCGCGCGCTCCCAGGCTGGCGCGAGACGCCGGCGCCGAAGCGGGGCCAATACCTCTTCGAGGCCACCCGGCTCATGCGCGAGCGGGCCGAGCGACTCGCGGTCGCCATGACCCGCGAGGAGGGCAAGACCCTCGGCGAGGCGCGCGGAGAGGTCCAGAAGTCGATCAACATCCTCGAGTACATGGCCGGCGAGGGCCGACGCGCGAGCGGTCAGGTCATCCCCTCGGAGATGCCGCGCACCTTGGCTTATCACGTCCGGCAGCCCCTCGGCGTCGTGGCGCTCATCACCCCGTGGAACTTCCCGGTGGCGATCCCGACGTGGAAGATCGGACCCGCGCTCGTCGCGGGCAATACGGTCATCTTCAAGCCCGCCTCGCTGACGCCCCTGACCGCGCGCCTCCTGACCGAGTGCTTCGTGGACGCCGGCTTGCCCAACGGCGTCTTGAACTTCGTGCCGGGCGGCGGGGCGTCGGTCGGCGACACCCTCGTCGGTCACCCCGCCGTTCGCGCCGTGAGCTTCACGGGCAGCACCGAGATCGGGATGGCGCTCGCGCAGAAGGCCACCGCCGGCCACAAGAAGTGTCAGTGCGAGATGGGCGGCAAGAACGCCCTCGTCGTGCTCGCCGACGCCGATCTCGACCTCGCCATCGAGGCCACGATCCAGGGCGCGTTTGGCAGCACCGGGCAGCGGTGCACGGCGACGAGTCGCGTGATCGTCGATCGGTCCTTGTACGGCGCCTTCGTGGAGCGGGTGGCCGAGGCGGCCAGAAAAATCAAAGTCGGAAACGGCTTGCACGCCGGGGTGCAGATGGGACCGAGCGTCGATGCGGACCAGCACCAGACGGTCCTCGACTACATCAACGTCGCCCATCAGGACGGCGCGCGCCTCGTGGCCGGAGGTCATCGCCTCACCCAGGACGAGCACGCGTTCGGCTTCTTCACGGAGCCTACGGTCTTCGCCGACTGCACCGTGAACATGCGCATCGCGCGGGAGGAGGTCTTCGGGCCCATCCTCGCGTGCATCGCGGTCGACGGCTACGAGGAGGCCCTCGCCGCGGCGAACAGCACCCCCTTCGGCCTCGCGGCCAGCGTCTACACCCGCGACCTCGTGCTCGCCCAACGGTTCACCGACGGGATCGACGTCGGCATCGTGCACGTCAACAACCCCACCGTCGGCGGCGAGGCGCAGCTTCCCTTTGGCGGGATGAAGGACACCGGCATCGGCCAGCGGGAGATGGGCACGACCGGCGTCGACTTCTACACCGAACTCAAGACCGTCTACGTCGACTACACCGGCGTCGCCCGCCGCTCGAACCTCTACTGAAAGGATCGTCGAATATGGCTCGCATCGTTCGCTGTGGCCTCGTTCAGTGCCACAACCCCATCAATGATGAGACCGTGCCCGTCAAGGACATCCAGGAGGCGATGCTCGAGGCTCACCGGCCGTTCATCAAGGCCGCCGGAGAGCAGGGCGTCCAGATCCTCTGCCTGCAGGAGATCTTCAACGGGCCGTACTTCTGCCCGGGTCAAGACCGACGCTGGTACGACGCCGCCGAGGCCTGCCCGGGGCCGACCTCCGAGATCATCGCGTCTTTGTGCAAGCCCTACGGCATGGCCGTCGTCGTGCCCATCTACGAGCGCGAGATGGCCGGCGTTTATTACAATACGGCGGCGGTCTACGACGCGGACGGCACCTACCTCGGCAAGTACCGCAAGAACCACATCCCCCAGACCTCCGGCTTCTGGGAGAAGTACTTCTTCATGCCCGGGAACCTGGGTTATCCGGTCTTCCAGACCAAGTACGGCAAGATCGGCGTCTACATCTGCTACGACCGCCACTTCCCCGAGGGGGCTCGTCTGCTCGGACTGCATGGCGCGGAGATCGTCTTCAACCCCAGCGCCACGGTCGCGGGCCTCAGCGAGTATCTCTGGAAGATCGAGCAGCCCGCACACGCGGTGGCCAACGGCTACTACATGGGTTGCATCAACCGGGTCGGCAAGGAGGGCCCGTGGAACATCGGGGAGTTCTACGGCCAGAGCTACTTCGTCGATCCCCGTGGGCAGTTCCTCAAGGTCGCGTCGCGGGACCAAAGCGAGCTCATCGTCTCCGACCTCGACCTCGACGTTATCGAGGAGGTGCGCCGGACGTGGCAGTTCTACCGCGATCGCCGCCCGGACTCGTATGGCGACATGGTCAAGCAGCTTCCCTAAACGGTCTGGCGCACGAACGGCGCGAAGATGCGGGTGGGCGTCGCGTCAATCTCCAGGATCAGCATGCGGCTCGGCTCGCGGAACTTGAGCGCGTCGGTGACGAGGTTGAGCAGGAGCCGATAGAGCAACGTCGGGTCGCCCCAGACGCGGGGCAAGAGGCCCACCTCCATCGCGGCCCCTGTCCTCGGTGAAGAGGACCTCCAGATCGATGAGGACCGTCGACAGGACCTCCGCCAGATCGACGAACTCGAATGGCGGGGAGCCCTCGGCCCGTAAGCTCACCCTCAAGACGCTCTCCACGATCCGGGTCATCCGCTCGGCCGCCTCGCTGACCCTCGCCCCGTCGTCGAGATCCTCGACAATGAGCTCGCAGAAGTTCGCCATCGTTCGAAGCGGCCCTTTGAGGTCGTGGGAGGCCAGGTTCGCGACCTCCGAGAGCTCGAAGTTCGAGCGCGAGAGCCACCGCGAAGCCCCGCGACAAGGCGACCTTCAGGGCCGACGGGCCGCTGCTGAACAGGATGATGTCGATCGGGAGATCGGCGAGCACGGTCCGAATCGCGTGGAGGTTGGCCGCCCGGTCGTCGACCACGAGGAGGGCTGCCCGCTCGGGGGCCGCGCCATTGGCGTGCGTGACGGACGAGACCACATCGAAGTTCGATCCCACCGAGTGCCCTCCGACAAAACGCAGATCCATCTTGCCCTGCTCCATAGCATCGCCACCCTTCGATCGTTGCCCGCGGACCCTGCCCTGCCCCGAGGTGTATCGAATGCCCGCACTTCCGGCGATCGTCATTTTCACCTCCGCGACGGCCCCTGCTTGGGCGGCGTTCGTTCGAGGCTCAGCGGACCCGTCGTCGGCGAAGTCTTGACCCCGCCGCGAGCAGGGGCAGCGCGGCGAGGAACGCGCCGAGAGGGAGCCGTACGTCGCTCCCTCCGCGAGCGGTCGAGCAGCCCCCCGAGTGGGAGACGCGGGACCGTGAGGGCGTCTGCCCGACGGATGAGGCGGTGTCGGCGTGGGGGGGCACAGTCGGCACCGCCGCATCGACCGGGAGCGAGACGTCGGCTTCCCGGGGGGCGAAATCGGCAGACCGGGCGGCGGCGTCGTCGCTGGCATCGGACAGACCCAAGGCGTCGGCAACCTCAGACGGCACATCGACCTCCACCCTTGCCAAACGTCTGAGCCCCACGGAGCCCCAGACGACCCCGCCCGCCATGACCTCGCGCTCCAGCGTCGTGGGCTCAAATCCCTCGGCCGAGACATGTAGGACCTTTAGACCGGGCATGAGCTCGGCGAAGCGATACAGGCCATCCGCGCCGCTCTGCTGCGCGCCTCCGCCTTCAATGGAGACGCGCGCGCCGCTGATCGGTCGGGTCGCGTCGTGCAAGTCGCCTTCGCGCACGAAGCCCAACAGCTCGCCGGTCATTGGGACCGGTGGCATCGGTTCGGGGCCGCCGCCTTCACCTCTCACGAGCGAGATGTAGTGGTCCCAGTCCCAGTGCCGCCCGGGGTCAGAGTGGTTGTTGCAGTCGGAGAGCTGCACGTGTCCCTTGATGTGCGCCCGGTCTTTGGGGATGCCCCAGCGGTCGCAGATCCCGGCGGTCAGTCGGGCGCTCGCGCGGTACATCTCCTCGGTGAACCATGCTGGGTCATCGACGAAGCCCTCATGCTCTATCCCCACCGAGCGACCATTCCAGCAGCTCGCGTGCCAGGCCACGTCCTCCTCCTCGACCATCTGCGTGGTCGCGCCGTCGCGGGAGCGCACGACATAGTGGGTGCTCACGTCGGAGGCGGGGTTCTGAAACCAGGAGATCGTGCCGGCGTAGCTGCCCTGCGTGACGTGAATCACTACGGTGTCGACGTCTCCTCGGCCCCGACTCGAGTTCCGGTAGTTCGTGCTCTGGATATAGGGCACGCCCCGCTGGTCGGGGCGATTGGCCTGCCGGGTCACGGTGAGCGTGGAGGGCTCGAGCAAGAGCAGGTCGCCGTCGAGGTTGAAGGAGACCCCCGCTGACAGGACACCCTCGACGCCGTCCACGAGGAGGGCACCCGAGACGGGGCGTTCCCGGGTCCGACCCAGCGCCTCGAGGCTCGTCAAGGTGCTTGACGATTCGGCGGCGCGGGCCTCTGCCATGAGCACCGCCATCGCGCGGACGTGCGTCTCGAGATCGGAGGTGACCTCGTCGGCGGTGACGCCCAAGAGGGAGGCGGCGCGCAAGATCGCCGCGTCGTCGAGCTTGAACAGCCCTCGGCCCTCTTTCTCGGCGTCGCGGTGCCGCAGTCGGGACTCGGAGTAAGCGGCGGCAAAGAGGACGTCGGCCGAGACGTCGAACTCTGCGGCGGCACGACGGAGCGTCTCGACGAGCGGGCCTTGGCCGTGGAGGGCGCTGGGCCCCATGGGGTCATTTGACTCCACCGGAGACGCCACCGGAGACGCCACCGGAGACGCTGGTTCACAGGCCGAGATGAGGACTACGAGTCCCAGGGTCAGGAGGTTCAACGGCGACATTCAGGCTCCAGGGCAGGTCTGACGGCGAAGATTGCGGATCGGCGACTCGCTTGCCAGACTCACGATGCACTCCACATTCCAAAGAAGTCTTCGCCATGTCCGACTCGTCTCCCCCCATCGACTTTCGCGGCAAGCGCGTCGTCGTCACCGGGGGCGCGGGCACGGTGGGCTTCGAGCTCGTTCAGCAGCTGCTCGCCCGACATGAGCCCGAGGTCATCCGGCTCTTTGATCACAATGAGGCGAACCTGCACGCCGCCGAACGGTCGTTACGGAGACACACGTCGAAGCTGCGGTTTCTGCTCGGTGATGTTCGTGACAGCGCTCGCGTGACGCGCGCCTTTGAGGACGTCGACGTGGTCCTTCACACGGCCGCGGTCAAGCACGTGCCTCTCTGCGAGTACAACCCCTTCGAGGCCGTGCTCACGAACCTCGTCGGCATGCAGAACGTCATCGACGCCGCGCTCACCTGTGGGGTCGAGCGCGTGATCTTCACCTCCACCGACAAGGCGGTCGGACCCGTCTCGGTCATGGGCGCCTCGAAGCTGATGGCCGAGAAGCTCCTACAGGCCGCGCACCTCTCGCGTGGCAAGCATCGGACCGTGTTTGCGAGCACCCGCTTCGGCAACGTGCTCGACTCGCGGGGCTCGGTCGTGCAGGTCTTCCGCGACCAGATCGTCCGAGGTGGACCGGTGACGGTGACCCACATCGACATGACCCGTTACCTCATGTCGCTCGTCGACGCCGGCAACCTCGTCTTGCGTGGGGCTCAGCACGCGAACGGCGGCGAGCTCTTCGTGTTGAAGATGCCCGTCGTCCGCATCGATGATCTGGCTCGCGTCATGATTGCCGAGCTCGCCCCGCGCTTCGGACACGACCCTGCCTCGATCGCGATTCACTACACGGAGCCGCGCGCGGGCGAGAAGCTCTACGAGGAGCTCTTGAGCGCGCATGAGATGACCTTCGCCGATGAGGTCGACGACTTTTGGGTTCTGCAGCCGGCTGGCCAACGGAGCGGTGTAACACCGGCGACGGCCTCGCGTGTCCACGAGACCGGTCGCTCGGACTGGGCCCCGGCGCTCGACCTTGAAAGCGTGGCCTTGCTGCTTCATCGCGCCGGCGTCTTGTGAAACGCGTCCTGGTCACGGGTGGGGCCGGCTTCATCGGACGCGCGCTCGTCGCGCGACTCCTCGAGCTCGGGCATCGCGTGGTCGTGGTCGACGACTACTCCAACTCGAGCCCCGAGAGCCTCGACGAGGTACGCGGTCACGCCGGCCTTGAGGCGATCGTCGTCGGTGATCTCAAAGACCCGGTCATCCTCAAGCGGGTCTTCGACGCGCCGTATGACCTCGTCTTCCATCTCGCCGCCTCCATTCGAGTGCAGGACTCCATCGACGATCCCCGGACGACCTTCGACAACGACGTCACGCTGACCTTCAACGTCCTCGAGGCGTGTCGGCAGCAGTACTTCGCGGCGAACGGCGTGGAGGTCGGCGCGCCGTTTCACCTCGATGAGGTCGCGCCACGTCTCCTCGATCGACGGCCCCGGCTGGTCTTCACGTCGACGTGCATGGTCTACGATCGGGCCTTCGGGGCCGCGCTCATCGAGGAGAGCCACCCGACGCGCCCGGCCTCGCCCTATGGGGCCAGCAAGATCGCCGCCGAGAACCTCGTCTTGTCGTACGGCCACAGCTACGGCCTCTCCGTCGCGGTCGCGCGCCCCTTCAACACCTACGGGCCGTTCCAAAAGAGCAACCTCGAGGGCGGCGTCGTCTCCATCTTTCTGGCCAACGCGCTCGCTGGACGGGCCTTGAACGTCAAGGGCGACGGCACCCAGACCCGCGATCTGCTCTACGTCGACGACTGCGCTCGGTTCCTGGCGATGCTCGGGCTGAGCACCGCGTTCGAGGCCGATGGGCTCGTCGTGAACGCGGCCACGGGCGTCGACGTGAGCATCGCCGCGCTCGCCGGGATCATCGCCGGAGCGGACGTGCCGGTCGCGTTCGTCGCGCACGATCATCCTCAGGCCGAGATCCAAAAGCTCTGCGGGTCAAACGCCAAAGCCGAGCGTCTCCTGGGCTTTGTGCCCGAGGTCAACCTCGCCGACGGCCTCAAGCGCACGCGGGCCTTCCTGGCCTCTCGGGTCTGAACCAGACGGTGCAACCGGCGCCTGGATGCCCGGTTTACGACCGCTTCCGGAGGAGGAACCAGTTGGGGTCGTCTTGCGGGAAGTTGGGGTCGCGGTGGTAGACGAAGCCGTAGTCCACGAGCTCGAGATCCGGGTAGCGGTCGAGCATCTCGCCGGCGAAGTCTCGCTTGAAGAGGCGGTCCTCGTGTCCGCGGTAGCTGACGACCACGGGCACCGGGTTGTAGTCCTCACGAAGAAGACGCCGCGGGTGCCGGCGCCCTGCGTCTCACAACGTGGCGAACCTGCGGAGCTCGTCGGGCCCTCGGAGTACGGTCACGCCGCAGTCCATGGCGCGGCGGACCGCGAGATCCGAGTCGGCCCACTCCTCGTCGACATAGATGGCCGTCGCCGCCACATACAATCCGGCCTCGCGCTCGACGGCGAGGGGCGCATCGACAAGCAAGACATCCGGAGCGACGGCGAGCCCCGCGCCACGGCAGATGGCCTCGAGCGTGGCTTGGGTGTTCGCGGCTTCGTAGGCCGGACAGCGCAGCCAGAAGGCGAGGCCATCCCGCTTCACTTCGTCAATCAGCTTGACGAGCTCCATGAGGTGCTCATCCTCGCCATAAGGCGGCATCACGAGCACGTTCCGAAGGGCGGCCTCGACGACAGTGACCGGGCGGATGTCCGCTCGGAAGCCCTCCTCGGCCCCGAAGGGCGCGTAGTGGCGCGCGCGGTCGTAGGTGATCTCGCTGAGGCCCTGGGCGCGGTAGCCGTCCTCGGTGCGTTCAAAGCCCCACTTCTTGAGGAAGCGGTCCATGTTGCGACCCATGGTGGCCGAGTAGTCGACCTTGTTTCCCTCAAAGGTCTTGCTGCCGTAGTGGTGGATGAAGACATCCCGCGCCACCGCGACGCGGTACCCGGCGACCCGCACGCGGAAGCAGAGGTCATCGTCCTCGAAGTTGCCGGTGCCGAAGCAGGTGTCGAAGCCGCCGATCCGATCGACCACCTCGCGCTTGAGCAGGAGGCAGAGGCCGATGATCCGGTTGAGCTGCACGCTCTCGCCCTTGTGGGCCTTGCACCACCGCGAGGCGAAGACCTGCATCCCGGCGATCGCCTCAGGGGTCATGCCGTCTTCGTCGTAGTCGACCTCGATCTTCTGGACGCCGGCCACACGATTGCTGACGGGCCCCACAAGGCCCACGTTGGGTTCGAGCTCGATCCACCACTGCATCCGGTCGAGCCAGCCCTCGGTGACGAGCGTGTCGTTGCTCAGGAAGCAGATGTAGTCGCCGTTGGCCATGGCGAGGCCCTGGTTGCAGCCCTTGGAGAAGCCGAGGTTCTTGCGATTGAGCTGGAGCTTGACGTTGGGATAACGGGCCTTCAACTCCCGAAAATAGTCCGGCGTCCCGTCGTGGCTACCGTTGTCGACGAGCACGAGCTCGAAGGGGACGTGCGTATGCTCGAGCACCGTGTCGATGCAGATCTTCGTGTACGCGATTTGGTTCCACGCCAGCATGACGATGGACGTGAGGCGCTCTCGCGCGTCGGGCCGTTTCTGGCAGACGACCAAGAACTCCGAGGTGTTCAGCTCGGCTTCAAGGTTCTGCATCGTCAAGCCGCTTGACGACAACGCGGTGTAGAGGGCCTCCGCCTCGGGCAGGGCCTCAGGGACGGCCTCCATCTGCAGGACATCGAAGCCGGTGTCCCGGAGCAGCTCGACGAGCGAGGTCTGCGTGAAGTCCTGGACGTGGCCCGGTCGCACCTCCAAATGACCGCTCAGGAGAGGCAGGAGCCGGCTGGCACTTCGGGCGTTGCTCTCGGAGACGACAAGCGTGCCTTCGGGCTTGAGCTTGCTGCGGAGCGCGCGAAGCATCGCTGTGGGATCGACAAACGTGCTCAGCGCGCCGTCGAGGACGACGCTGTCGTAGGTCCGTTCGGGGATCTCCACGAGGACTTGCGAGAGCGGCCCGACGAAGACCCGATCGAGGCGGGCATCGGCGGCGTTCGCGAGCGCCCGGTCGGTCTCGGTGCCGTCGACGACCACGATAGGGCGTTCGGACTTCAGCGCGGCACCGAAGGTCCCTTGACCACAGCCGACGTGGAGCAGACGCCGAACGACGGGTGGGACGAGGGCCATCAGACGCGGACGTTTGAGATCCTCGTCGGTCAGCGCAGTCTGAAGCGATGCCTTGAGCGCGGCCTGCGCCGGGAGAAGGTCGTCGTCGAACGCCGAAAACGCCGATCCGCGCTTGATGAGAAGGAGTCTTTGGCCGTCGGCGGAGGTGATGAGGTCGTCCGTCCGGCGACAGGGCGGTAAGGCCTGCGCGAGCGCGTCGCGGTGGGTCACGACCTGGACCTTGCGCTCGTTTTGACCGGGCAGCCGACCGATGGTCGCGAAAGAGCCGTCGTCGAGGCGGCGCATCACCACGTCGACGAGGCCGAGCGCGCGGAGAACGGAGCCGGCGCCGCTAGAGGTGAGCCGGGTCTCGCGTTCGGGTGCCCGCGCCCGGCCATTCCCAGGTTCAATGAGCAGCAGGTGGCCGCCTGGCGAGAGCCACTCGCGGCAGGCGCGCAGGAACGTCCGGGGATCGTCGCCCGTCACGTCGAGGATGAGCACCGCGCTCGCAAAGCCGGCGCGGAAGCAGAGGTCCTCGGGGCGGCCGCCGACGTCGCCCTGAATCGGCTCACCTTGATCTCGCGCCTCGGCGTCGACGTGCAGGTGCACCCGTCCGGGAAACGCAGCTTTCATGATGGGGCCGAGCTCACCGACCGTGACCAGGACCAACTCGGCGCTCGCGCTTCGGTGAAGGCGTTGGAGGTCGTCCCAGAGCGAGGGGGCGTCGGTGGCTGAAAAGCCGAGCGCGGCCGCGATGGGCTCGAAGTCCGCGGCGGTCTGCAATCCAACGAGGGTCGGGGTCGAGCGCGGACTCGTGCGGTCCGGGGCCTTGAGGCGAAGGACCCCCGCGCGCTCCCACCGCTCGTCTCCGGCGTTGAACTCACCGGCCTCCGGAAACGGGGAGATGTCGTGGATGAGATAGTTCAGGGCGCGGTCGAGGCAGTCGTGACGCCCAAATCGCAGCTCCGACGGCTCGGAGAAGCCGAGGCTGATGCGCTCCATGCGCCCATGGTCGAGCACGAGCGGAAAGTCGAGCACGTACCGCAGCGCGAAGTGGTAGGCGAAGCGGTGCGCCGCAACCGCGATGGAGAGCCGCTCGTCTTGGGTCTTCGCCAACGCCGTCTCAAGCGCCTCCCCGAGGTGCCCCGGGCCCTCACACAGCGTGACGAAGCCGGCGTCGCGGTAGCTCGGGTTGTCGCTGACGACCACCGGCCGACCCATGGCCGACATCTCCAGCCCCGCCGTCGACATCCAGACGAGACCGGCGCTCGAAGTCTCCATGAGCGTGTAGCTGCTGACAGCCGCGTCGGGCCAGACGACGCGGACGTTCTTGGGCATCGAGACGCCGCCGAATACGTCGCGGTACTTGGCGAGCGACTTATGCCCAACCATGCCCAGGTGGTTGGCCTTCGCCCCCTCGTTGGGGTGGATGCGAATGACGAGCGCGAAGGCGCTGTTCTGCCGCGCCCACTCGATGGCCTCCAAGATGAACGAGTACTGATCCTCGTAGACTGGGTGCCAATCCGCGTCGACGACGTTGCCGAGGGCCGACATCTCGTCGACGCTGCTCGTAAACAAGGCGACGATCGGCGCGCCGTGCGGCAAGGAGAGCTGCTCGTACAGGATACGGGCCGAGGTCTGCGTCGGGCTGTAGGTGAGGATTCCCGCCTTCTTGCGGGACTGACGCCGGAGCAGAAACCAGTTCTGGATGGCGGCGAGGTCGGCCGGCGAGAGCGGCGTGTCTTGGAAGGCCTGCCAGCGCTTGCGAAACCAGGGGCGGTTGTAAGTCGTCGACTGGCGAAACAGGCGGAGCGCGTTGCGGCGTGAGCCAGTCTCGTAGGTGAACCACGGCAGGCCACGCGCCTCGGCGAGGTAGAGCGTCACGCGCTCGGCCACCATGCGGCCCAAGTGAACGATCACCCGCTGAACCTGCTCCTCGGCGATGATCCGGCGGACCGCGCGGTGGGTGGCGATGGACGCGGCGACCGCCTTTTGCATCATCGGGAGGAAGCTCGGATCGGGGTCGTTGATCGACAACATCCGGGCGCAGCTCATCGGCGACGACAAGGAGAGGTCGCCGACGGGCGTGCCCTGGTCGGTCCAAGAGGCGAGCGCGGCCAGGTCTTGGCAGCTCATGGCAAGGGCCATCGCAGCCCGATCGGCGTCGTCCAGGAACTCGGACATGGGCCTGGGCGTGATGCCCATGTCGCGAATCCAGCGGGTCCGGTCCTGGCAAGTGGCGCAGATGTCCAGCGGCGCGATGCTCGGCACGATCCATTGGGCGTGGCAGCCGGGCATCGTGCGCTCGCAGTTGAGCCAGAGGACCTCGTGGCCCTCGTTGATGAGAGCCCGCGCCAGGACGCCGCCATGGAAGTAGTGCATGGGCCAGGTCTGGTGCGTGAAGACCACGAGGAAGCGCATCTTGGGTCCTTAGGTCTCCCGCGGCGCGGGCGGAAGGTAAAGCGTCTTGACGTCTACGAGGTCCGGCGTCGCGACAAAGCGGGTCGCTCTGGAGGCCTCGTCGACGATGAAGATGCCCGTGTCGAGTGAGATGTTCTCGGCCTGGCCGATGAGGCGGCCCAGGTAGCGGTGGCGACTCTGGCCGACGTAGTATAACTCTCCGTCGTGGGCGATGCCGCGGATGAAGCCGTAGGTGCGGACGAGCGGTCGCGCGCTGAAGTTGTAGACCGCGCCCCGCATGGAGTCGCAGTAGTGCAAGGCTCCGCCGATGATGACGGGCGAATGCGGCATCCAGAGGTTCGAGACGACCGGGCCCGTGCACTTCCCGTTTCGGAGATCGAACTCAAGGACTCCGCCGTCGGCCACCTGCTGCTTCCAGTTGCCGGTGAACGAGAACATCGAGACGTAGAGGCTGTCGCCCGAGACGAAGCCGTCGTTGACGTGGTGTTGGGGCGTCCCGTGGGAGGCGTACTTGTCGGAGATCTGAATCGTGGAGACGACCTCGCCGGACTCGGGATCGATCCCGATGATGGCGTCTTTGCCACTGAGGTTGACGTAGAGGCGATGCCGCTTGGGGCAGTAGGCGACGCCGTGCGGGCGGGACTTCGGGGGCAGGGGGATGACGCGGCGGGTCTGCCACTCGGAGTCGACCTCGCGAACGCCTCCGACCGAGTCGTCGACCAGGTAGACCGTGCCCTCCGGGCCGTCGACGATGCCGTGGCAGAACCCTGAGAGTCGCTTGCGGGTTTGACGCGTCTTGAGGTCGAGCTCGTAGACGCCGCCGCCGCGGTTCGGGTCGTCAGGCGCGACCGGATCGGAGACCATGAGGAAGACGTTGCGCTCACAGTTTGAGATCGCCGAGATGATCTGAAAGTCGCGCAAAGTCGGGGAGACGCAGAAGTGGCGGCCCGCCGTGAAGCCGTTGGCTTCGAGCTGGGCTGCGACCTCCATGAACGCGCGGGTGGTCACCACCACGAAGACGCCGTCGCGGTCATCGGCCCACAAGGTCTCGGGCGCGACGACGGGCAGACCCTCGACCGTCGTGCCGTGCTCGACCACGCTGTTGTCGACCACATAGGCGGCCGGCCGGGGAAGATAGGCAAGGGCCTTGACCATCCACTCGGTCTGCCCCCAGAACACGACGCGCCGGGTCGCAGCGTGTCGGGCGATCTCGGCGAACGAGATCCAGACGGATGAGGAGAGGGCCAAGACTGCCTCCTAGACGAAGATGACGGCGCTCGAGGCCGCGGATGCCCGAGCCGCACCTAGGATCTCGTAGATCCGGCGCGCGTCGGTCGCGGTGACGGGCGGCTGTTGATTGCCTCGGAGGCACGCGAAGAAGTGCCCGAGGGCGTCGCGTTGCGCGTCGGCGACCTCGACGTCGAGCGGGGTGCTCGTCGTGGCCCGTGACGCCACGTCGTAGAGGCTCAGGCCCCGGTGGCTCTCCCACCGCAACGAGGCCGCAGTACCGACGAACTCGAGGGAGCGAGCGGGGGGGCGGCCGAGCGCGTCGACACGCAAGGTCGCGGTGATGCCCGAAGCGGAGATCAGGGTGACGAGCGCGCAGTCGTCGTCGTCGACCGGCAGGAGGCCCGATCGGGAGGTCGACGCGAAGACGCGCTCCACGTCGGGCATGAGCAGGAGGATCGCGTCGAGCTCCGCCACCACCGAGGACAGGCCGTCGCCGAGCGGCAGGCAGGGGGACTCGGGGGCCGGCTCGTCTCGACTCGGCTCATGCGTCGAGGCGAAGGCGTGCGTGGCGTGCAAGGCGACGAGGTCACCCAGGTCGCCCGCACGGGCCCGATCGAGGAGGTGCAGCAGCGCGGGGTGGAAGCGCAGGGCGTGACCGAGCATCAAGACCCGGTCCCGCTGGGCTGCCTGCTCGAAGAGCGCGATCACCTGTTCCACGGTCGCCGAGCCGGGGCTCTCCAGGTAGACATGGGCGCCCGCCTGCAGGGCCGCTCGGGCCGTCTCGACACGAGCCTCATCCCGACCGGAGACGATGACGGCATCGGGCCGGCTCTCCAGCGCGAACGGCAGCGTCTCAAAGTGCAGGAGTCCAGCGCGCTGGACCCGCTCGGCCAGCTGGGTGTCGGGGTCGTGGACGTAGAGCTCGACCGCCCCGAGCTCAGCGGCGTTTCTCGCGTGCCGGAAGCCCGTGGGATCGGCTCCGACGACGAGGACCCGTGGGGTCATGAGAGGGCCCGTGGGGTCATGAGAGGGCCCGTGGGGTCATGAGAGGGCCCGTGGGGTCATGAGAGGGCCCCGGACAGCCGGAGGAAGGCCTCGAGGCCGCCGCCTTCGAGCCTCGGGGTCTGGTCGGACCGAAAAGCCCCGGCGAACGGCTGCTCGCGCTGTTTGCCGTCAATCACGATGAAGTCGTCTGTCTCATAACAGCGGGTCCGTTCAGGCTCGGCGAGGAGCTCGTCGTAAGCCTTCTCGCCGATGGCGGAGGCCTCGACCTTGAAGGTGGGTGTCTTGCCGGGCATGAGGTGCTGCGCGAGCGTTGTGACGAGCTCCGAGAGGGCGACGGCAGGCATTCGCACGACGAAGACCTCGCCTCCCCGCGCGCGTGCCGCCGCCGAGAGGAAGAGCCGCGCCGCCTCACCGAGCGGGAGCAGGTAGCGGGTCGCGTCTTCGAAGGGCGTGGCGATGGGCTGACCCGTCTGGAGGGCGTCGCGCAGGGACTCGATGAGCTCGGAGTCTTTGTGCAAGACCTCTCCAAACCGGACGCTGGTGAACGCCGTCGTGGTGGAGCCGCTGGACTGCTGGGCCGCGCTGACGAGGCGCTCGGCCAAGAGCTTGGACGCGCCGACGACGTTGACCGGATTGACGGCCTGATCGCTCGACGCGCACACCACCCGCTTGACCCCGCACTCGAGCGCCGCCGACATGACGTTCTGTACGCCGATGAGGTTCGTGCGGACGGCCTCGAAGGGGTTGTATTCGCAGAGCCGAACGGTCTTGAGGGCGGCCGTGTGGAGCACCACGTCGATGCCCTCAAACGCCCTCACGAGGCGGTCCCGGTCGCGCACGTCCCCCATGAGATAGCGGGTCCGAACGTGCTGCGTCGGCGCGACCGCGCGCAGCCGCTGATCGGCGAAGAACAACGCAGACTCGTTCTGGTCGAAGAGGCGCACGAGGCGAGGGCCGTGCTCGGCGAGGAGCTGCAAGACGAGCTCGAAGCCCACGATGCCGGCCCCGCCCGTGACCAGGACGCGCTTGTCAGCAAACGAGAAACGATCGCCGTCGAGCTCCCAGGGGTGGCTCATGCCGAGACCTCAAGGATCTTGGCCAAGGCGAGGAGGACGTCGTCTTGATCAGCATCGGTCATGGCCGGAAAGAGGGGGAGCGACAGGGCTCGGCGGCCGTAGTCGACCGAGACGGGCAGCGCCTCGGGACCGGCGGCGAGCTCGGCGAAGGCCGGGTGATGGTGGAGCGGGGCATAGTGGAGTTGCACGCCGATGCCCTCGGCGCGAAGGGCCTCGAAGACGAAGCGGCGCTGCGTCGAGAAGCGTCCTCGGAGGCGGATGGGATACAGGTGCCACGCGCTCTCGTCGTCCGCCTCGGGGCGCTCGACCTCGGTCTCGAAACGCAGGAGCTCGTGTTCGTATCGGCGGGCGAGGACGCGGCGGCGTTCAAGGAAGTCGTCGAGGCGGCCGAGCTGCGAAACCCCCAACGCCGCGTTGATGTCCGGGAGCCGGTAGTTCATGCCCGGCGCGTCGATGACATAGGCCCAGGGGCCGGTGTCGGGGTCGGGCGAGAGGTTGTGTTGGCGGAACCGGCGTGCGCGCTCGGCCAAGGTGAGGTCGTTGGTCACGATCGCCCCGCCTTCGCCAGTGGTGATGTGCTTGACTGGGTGAAAGCTGAGCGTCGCGGCGTCGACTAGGGACTGCGCTGGAACACCGCCGCGGCGTGCACCGAGACCGTGCGCCGAGTCGCTCAGGACGGGCACGCCGGCCGCCGCGCGCAGGGCCTCGTAGTCGGCGGAGTGACCGGCGAAGTCTACGGCGACGACGAAGCGTGTGCGAGGCGTCACGACCTCGGCGACGCGCTGGGGATCGAGGACAAGACGAACAGGATCGATGTCGGCGAAGACGGGCCGCGCACCGCAGGCCATCACGCAGGCGGCCGTCGCGGCGAAGGTCAAAGGCGGCACGATGACCTCATCGCCCGGGCCCAGGCCGGCGGCCACATAGGCGGCGTGCAGCGCGGCGGTCCCGTTGGTCACGGCGACGGCATGGGCGACGCCGCACCGCTCCGCCAAGAGGGCCTCGAAACGAGCGACGTGCGGGCCCGTGGTGAGCAGCGGCGAGCGGAGCATCTCGGCCACGGCGGCTACGTCGGCGTCGTTGATCGACTGCCGGCCGTAGGGCAGGGGGTCGCGACGGACGGGAACGCCGCCGTGCAGGGCCAAGCGAGACATGCGCCCAACATCGCACAGGGCGAAGCGCGGGTAAACGTTGCCCTTGCTCGCGAGGGCACTCGCGCCGACGATGCGGGCGTCTCGACCTCGCAGTCGATGCCTTAGGAGTAACGATGTTTGAACTTCAACGTTCTTCGAGTCCGCGCGAATGGAACTCCTTTACGACCCGGCTTGTCGCGGTCATGGGGCTGTGCGCGTGCACCACGGCACCCGGCGAAGACCGAACCTTGGTGGGCGCGGACAGGGGCGCGAACCTGCCGCCCGTCGTCGGCACGGAGGACGCGAGCGTCGGGATCCCCACCGGCGGGAGCTCCGGGGGCGGCGACGGTGGCCCGACCGGTGGGAGCTCCGGGGGCGGCGGACCGCGCCCATGCGTGCCCGGCCCCGCGGAGGTCTGCGGAAATAACCTCGACGACACCTGCGACGGCCTCGTCGACGAGGGCTGCGTCTGCATGGGCCCGGAGAAGAACTGCTACGCCGGTCGCCCCTCGGACCTCGAGCAGGCCAACACGGCTTGCCGCGCCGGAGTCCAGTACTGCGAGTTGGAGTTCTACGGCCCGTGCGAAGGCCAGATCCTGCCCGGGGACGAGGTCTGCGACGGCCTCGACAACGACTGCGACGGGGCGGTCGACGACCTCCCGAACTGCGACAACATCCCCCCGCAGGCCATCTGCCCGCCCGACCAGGCCGGCTCCACGCTGGCGAACTACACCCTTGAAGGCGGGTACATGGACGCCGACGGGGACGCCATGCAAAGCGCGGAGTGGCGCCTCGTGGGGAAGCCGGCAGGCTCTACTGCGGTGCCCATGCCGCCCAACGCCCTGCGCACGGAGACCTTCGCCGACTTGCAAGGGGAATACGTCTTCGAGCTGACCGTGACCGACGCCCGTGGCGGCATCGGCAAGTGCCAGACGCGCATCAACGCCGGGTCCGACGACGAGCTTCGCGTGGAGATGGTCTGGAACACCGGGGCCGCCAACGACCACTCCGACGTCGACATGCACCTCCTGCGTGATCCCAACGCTCGGTGGTTCGACGAGGCCCCGGACGGCGGTGACTGCTTCTTCGCCAACTGCCGCGTGTGTCGCGCGCCTTACGACCTCGGGGACGACGCCGTGGAGGTCGAGTGCCGCGAGGAGATCTCCCGCTTCAACAACGACCCCAACCTGGATCCGCCCCCCCAGATCGCCTGGTTTCCACCGCTCGACACCGACGATCCGAGGCTCGATCTCGACGACGTTCAGGGCCTCGGCCCCGAGAACATCAACATCCGCAGCCCTCGCGACGGCACCTACCGGCTCGGCGTGCACTACTGGCACGACGACGGCTTTGGGCGGTCGTCTGTCAGCGTCCGGGTCTTCTGCGGCGGAGAGCTGGCCATGAGCTTCGAGCCGGTCACGCTCGACAACCGCGGCGCCAATCCAGGGGGCGCGGACACGGCCTTCTGGGAGGTGGGGGACATCGTATGGCAAGGGGACGGCTGCCGCGTTCAGCCGTTCGGCGAGGTCGGCAATCGGCGCGTCTGCACGACCGGCGAGTTGACGCTCAATAACCGCTGCCCCTGACCTCGCCTTCGCCGGACAGCGGCACGATCCTCCTCTTCGATCTCGCCGCCGCGCACAGATTGCC
>SHZC01000003.1 GCA_009692505.1 Myxococcales bacterium | reverse complement strand
TGCCGTCGCCGCCCCCTGTCATCACGACGCCGTCGAAGGTCTCCACGACGTCGAGGCCCGCGCCGACGGCCGCGCCGCGCAGGCCCTTATTGGCCATGTTGATCTTGCCGCCGTTCTCGATGGTCAAGGTGCCCTGAACGCGGATCGCGAAGACGCCGCCGGCCGTTCCGCTCCAGGCATCAGCGGTCATGATGCCGTTGGTCCGGATGGTTACGTTTCGGTACTGAGGCAGGCGCTGCACGACCACGAAGTCGTTGGCGTCGTAGAAGTTTCGCAGCGCTCCGGAGACGGTGATGCGCGGCCCGGCGGTCGAGAGCACGAAGGCCGTCTCATAGCGACCGACGTTGGCGGAGTTGGCGCTGTCGGCGCCCTTCTTCAGGGCGGCAACGAGGATCTCTTCTCCTGGGATGACGGCGAGCACCTCCCGCAGGGTGAGCACGTTGGTATTGGGGGACGCCGAGACTCCGAGGCGGGCATACGGCGCATCGACCCCCTGGCCGGAGGCGGCCTGCAGGTTAATATTGAACGTCACGCCGGCGGCGACGTTGAGGTCGGGCCGGACGCAGACGTTGACATTGCCGTTGGCGCTGCACTCCTGGTCGGCGCAGTCGGAGAGTCCATCGCCGTCGTTGTCCAGACCGTCGGCGCACAGGCCGTTGGTGTTCTCGTCGAACTTGCAGTACCCCAGCCAGGGCTGGGCCGGGTTGGGGCTGACCAACCGGGCGGGCGCGAAGCAGCCCTTGGGCAGGCACGCGCTCCACTGCAAGGTGTTCGGGTCGTATTCGAACTGGCCCCAGCCCTCGCGGATATTGCAGGGGATCGGCAGACCGCAGGCGCCGGCGTCTTGGGCGGCGCCCTCCTCGCAGATGAGCGAGCCGTCCTGGTTGACGCCCCGGATGACCAGGCCCTCGTCGCACTGAATCCCGGCGAGCGGGCTGGCGTTGGGCACCCAGCGGCCCTGATTGTCGAAGATCTGGCGGGCGGCCCCGTTGGCGTCGGTTACGAAGAGCCCGCCGCGCAGCACGGCCGCGCCGGTGGAGACGAGGTTGCCGGTCACCTGGGTGGAGCCTCGAAGCTCGATACGGCGATCACCGGCGTTGGCGCCCCGACGCCCGGCGACGACGAGCGCGTTGGCCGCGGCGTCATTGGCCACGGCGGCCGTGCCTTGAACGTCGGGCACGCCGCCTTGCGCGTCGTCGGCCTTGAAGGTGACCGCGGAGCGATTGACGGTGAGGCTGCCGTTCGCGATGTCGACCCCGACCTCGGCCTTGGCGAGGAAGGCGGCGGGGGCTCGTCCGGCGAGGGTCGCGGCGTCGTCGGCGGCCGAGACCCGGAGGATGAGCGGCGCTCCGAGCGTCTGGAGTTTGGTCAGGATCTGGGCGGCCGTATCGGGTGAGCCTTGGCCGCCCACGGCGCCCGCGGGCCCAGCCACGCCGGGTGGGCCTTGGACACCGACCGGGCCCGCCGCACCCGAGGGGCCTTGAAGGCCGGCGACGTCGCCCGTCCAGCGTCCCTGCGCGTCGATCACCTGACGGGCCCCCACGGTGACGGTCGTCGCGCTGACGGGTCCACCCGAGACGCTGAGGGCGGCGAGCGCCATGGGCACGGCGACCAATCGGGTCCGCGGCAGAAGCGGCTGCGCGTTGACGTTCACTTGGAGGAACTGCGCGGCGAGGATCTGAGCCGGGGTCAAGGCGGTCGTCTGCCCGAGCAGGACGCTGTAGTAGCCCTCGGTCAGGGCGACCCCGTTGAAGTCCTCCGTCCACTGCGCGTTGCCGCCCCCGTCGACGTTGTACAGGGCGAACCGCAACGTGACCGGACCGGCGACCGGGAGGCCGTTCGCGTTAAGGAGCAGCCCCTCCTGATGAATCTGGCCGGGGATCTGTGCCGCTGCGCTCTGGGCCAAGGTGATCCCGGCCGCGAACACAAACCCTTTAAGCAGGTGACTCCACATATTGACCCCCTCAAGTCATACTTGGTGTCGCTCCCCATACACCCGAACGCGGGTTATCGTCTACTCATACGGTACGTTTACATTCTCCGAACTCAGACGAGGGCGCGAACCAGAGCCGGCAGCGAGGACTTGTACCGGTACATCAAGCCCCGGTGGCCGTCGTCGAAGAGGTCGAAGCTGTGGGGCACGCCCTGCTGCTCGAGGCGGGCGTGCAAGACGCGGGCGCCGTGCTGCAGGTGATACTCATCACGCAGGCCGCACTCGACGTGCAGATGCCTCAGCGACCTCAGCGCGGCGCTCTTCTTACCGACGAGGTTCACCGGATCTCGCGCTCGCCAGCGGGCGAAGACCTCCGGGCGTAGCTCACCGGTCCCCTCGTCAAAGGGGAGGTCGAAGCCGAGCTTCTCGAGCGGATTGGGACTGTAGAACGCGCTCATGGCCACGATATTGATCGCGGGGACCAGGACCCCTGGCAGGCGGTCATGTCCGCGCCAGGATCCCCAGAAG
The DNA here is from genome assembly GCA_009692505.1 of Myxococcales bacterium. Classification (GTDB taxonomy): domain Bacteria; phylum Myxococcota_A; class Bradymonadia; order UBA7976; family UBA1532; genus SHZC01. The sequence continues at coordinate 76,901 of SHZC01000003.1, read as the reverse complement.
CCCTCGAGCCCGCCGAACTTGCGGAGCGCCTCGATGCTGCTGATGAGGTCGGGCAGGTAGCAGTAATCGAAGTAGCAGTCCCCGGAGTGCATGGCCACGCCGGAGAAGGTCTCGGACTGCTCGGCACCCATCATAAACGCGCCGTAGCCGCCCGACGAGATCCCAAAGACGCCGCGATGTTCGCGCCCTCGAAGCACGGGGAAACGGGCCTCCGCCCAAGGCACGAGCTCCTCGCATATATGGCGGGCCCAGGGGCCGACGGCGCTCGAGTCGATGTACTGATTTCCGCCGAGCCGTGTCATGCCGTCCACCATGACGACGGCACATCGGGGCAGCTCGCCGCTCTGGACGAGGGCGTCGAGCAGCTCCGGCAGGTTGGGCTGATAGAAGTCGTAACGGAGCATCGACAGGCCCGTGCCCATGAACCCGGCGAGGGCGAAGAGCAGCGGCACCCGCGCGCCGGGCTCAAGGCCGTCGGAGACATAGACGGGCACGCGGCGAAGTGTCGGATCGCCGAGCGGGTTTCCGACGAGCAGGGGGCTGTCGAAGGCCTCGATCGTGACGCTCATCTTCAGGCGTCCGTGGGCTTGCGGCTGACGAAGGGGGCGAGGCCCGTTCGATCGATGATGGTGCGCTGGAACTCGCCCGTCGTGCTCTCGGCGCGGAGTCGGACCAGCTCGCGGGCGGACTCGCCGATGGGCGTGCGCAGCGGGATTGAGGCGGCCTCGAGCGCGTCGGCTACGGCCACCGCCACCTCCTCGGGATCACCCGCGCCGCGGTCCGTGGATTGGAGCTTTTCGGCGAACGCGACGAGCTGGTCTTGGTAGTAGGGCAGGCGATCCGCGTCGCCGACCGCCTTCACGGTCGGCCCGCCCAAATCTGTGTGATACGCGCTCGGCTCAAGAATGCCGACCTCCACGCCGAAGGCTGCGGCCTCGTAGAAGAGCACCTCGGCGAAGCACTCCTGCGCCCAGGCGGACAGCGCGTAGGGGCCCATGAACGGGACCGCGACGCGGCCGAGCCCGCTGGTGACTTGCAAGATTCGGCCACGGTTGCGCGCCCGCATGACCGGGAGGACGGCGCGAAAGAGGCGCAGCGCGCCGACGACGTTGGTATCCAATTCCGCGAGCAACTGGTCGGGGCGGCAGGCCTCGAGCGGACCCATGACGCTATAGGCCGCCGTGCTGACGAGCGCGTCGAGGCGGCCGTCGCTGCGCGCGACCACATAGTCGATCGCGTCGGTCACGCTCTGCTCGTCCCGGACGTCGAGTTTGATGACCTCGAGGTGGGCGTGGGCTTTTTGGGCAAAGGAGGCGAGCTCTTGCGCCCGCCCGGCGTTGCGACCCGCGGGATCACGAAAACCGGCGAATACGAGGTGCCCACGACGGGCGATTTCGCGGGCCGCGCGGAAGCCGAAGCCGCCGCTGCACCCGGACACGAGGACAACCTGGGGGGTAGACATGGGGCGCAGCATAAGGGTGCTTGACCACAGTGGGGAATCCCTGTCATTGGCCGCGCTGTTTGCATGGCCGGATTGCATCGAAAAGGAGCGTCCCGAAATGACCTGCCCCCGCCTTCTGGCGCTCTCGCTCCTCCTCTTTGCCTCCGGCGGCTTAGGCGGTTGCGGCGGCACGGCCTCGCGGATTGAGGTCGCGCTGCTCCCGGGCAGCACGCTCACGGCGACTGCGGAGACGCGGCTCGTCGGCGCGGTCGAGCGTTTCTACGTCGGTACGACAGCCGAGGCCCTGCGCGGGGCGGTCGACGAGGCGCTCGCCGCCGCTCCGGAGGATGCTCGGACCTGGGAGCTCGTTTTGGAGCTCGCGACCCTCGAAGACCGTCGCTTCGGGCCGCGCGGCCAGTTCGACGCGCTCGTCCACGCGCTCCGGGATCCCCGTGACGCCCAAGCCGAGCTGCACCTTCATCGCCTCGACGAGCTCAGCTACACGCTCGAGGAGCAGGCGCTCGTGGCGGGCCTGCTCGAGACCATCGTCAGTCGCCATCCGAGTCAAGGCGCGCGGCGATTGGCGGCCCTCACGCTCTCCGAGCTTCACCATCAGCGAGGCGACTTCGCGGCCCGCGACCGGGCGATTTCGCTCGCCGGTTTCGCTTTGGACTTCAGCGTGATTGGCACGTTTGACAACGACCAGGGCAAGGGCTGGGACGTCGAGTATCCACCGGAGCGCGCGGTCGAGCCCAAGGCGATCTATCGCGGCAAGCTCGTGGACGTAGGCTGGCGTAAGGCGAAGCACCCCGACCCACGCGGGCGCCACGACCTCGCGGGCGAGCTTCATCCGACCGCGTGGCAGGTGGCGTATTTGGCCGCACAGTTCGAGGTCTCGCGACCCGGCGCCTATGCCTTTCGCGTCTCGACCTCCGACCCGTTTAAGGTCTGGCTCGACGACCTGCTCGTCTTTTCGGCCGGCTCGGTCAACGGCGTCCTCAACGACGGATTCATCGTGCCGCTCACGCTCGCCGCCGGACCTCATCGGCTCGTCGTGAAGTCGGCCCACCAAGACGACGTCTGGGTCTTCGCCGGGCGGCTTACGGAAGCCGATGGCTCGCTTGTGCCCCCTGGTTCGGTCACGCATCTGCCGCTGGGGGCGCCTGTCGCTGTTGGCCAGGCCTCACTGCAAACCTCCGATGCCGAGACGCTCCTCGACGCCCGCGTGGCCTCGCTCCCGGTGGGCTCCGCGCGACGGGCCGTGCTCGAGGCCGACTGGGCGGAGTTCATGGGCCTGCGGCTCCTGAACGTGACGCGCTCGGAGGCGGCGGTCCTGGGCGCGCCTTTGAGCCTCATCGCTCGTTACCAGCTCGCGGGCGCGGCCTGGGACAATCAGGAGCGCGGCGCGGCGGGTGATCTCCTCGGCGCCTTGTCTAAAGAGCACGGCCAGAGCTTCCCGTACTACCGGCTGCAGGAGGCCCGCTTCCTCGGGCAGCAGAACCTTGCCGAGGCCGCGCGCAAGACCTACGGCGAGCTTCGGGTCTCCTTGCCCGACCGCCCGTTGGCGTACCTGCGCCTCGCGGACTCATACGAGGCGGAGGGGTGGCACGAGGACCGTTGCGCCGTGCTCGCTGCCGCCGACGCCCGCTGGCCTCGCTGGCCGGAGGTCCTCATGGGCCTCGGCGAATGCTACGAGCAACTCCGGTTCTTCCCTCGCTCCGCCGAGCTGTACCGCGGCCTGCTCGCCGAGTTGCAAAACGACATCACGCTCCTGCAGCGGCTCCACTGGCAGGCGCAGGGCAACGACGACTTCACGACGGCCGAGGGCTATGCCCGCCGCATGGTGAAGCACTGGCCCCACCTTCGAGCCTCCTGGGAGCGACTGACGGAGACGCTGCGTCGCAAAGGAAATACGGCCGAGGCCGAGGTCGCGGCGGGCGCGCTGATTGAGCTCGCGCCGACCGCCCCGACCGGGCACCGACGCCTCGCCGAACTCTACTATCAGACCGGTCGAGGTGATCAGGCCATCGAGGCGTGGAGAGCGGCGCTGGAGCGTGACCCCGACGATGAGAAGTTGGCGCATCGCCTCGACTTCTTGTCCCCGAGCGCCCAGGGACCCTACCTCGCTGACGTGCCCGACGAAGCCGCGATTCGGGCCATCGTCGAGGCGCGACTGAAGACCCCGGCGCATCCGAGCGCCGACATCCTCTATCTCCTGGACGATGAGGTGACGATGCTGCGGTCGGACGGCAGCACCGTGAACTTCGTCACGACCGTCGCCCACGCCCTCAACGACGCCGGGCGCGACCGACTCACGCGGCTCTCGATGAGGGGAGATGGCCGCTCACGGGTGCTCTCGGCCTACGCCGTGGACCCCGAGGGGCGGCGCACGGAGGCCTCGACGATCCGCGGTTCGTCCGTCAGATTCAGGCAGCTCAGCGTCGGCACGACGGTCGTGCTCCAGTACCGGATCGACTCGGCACCCGATGGGTACCTGGACGGCCACCTCGCGAGGCAGTGGTGGTTCTCGGCCCCCCAGTCCCAAACGAAGCTGTCTCGCTGGGTCTTCTATGCCGCGACGGGGACTCGGCTGCTCGAGGAGCACTTTGGCACTTTCGAGCGGACCGCGACCGAGATCGGCGGGCTGACGAGGGTTGTCTGGTCGGCCGTGGACACGGAGCCCGTCGTCGCCGAGCCCATGATGCCCACCCTGGCTGAGGTCGCACCCAACCTCGTCGTCTCAACGGTGCCGAGCTGGGACGTCTTCGTGCAGTGGGAGGCGTCGCTGCTCAAGGACGCCTTCCGTGAGAGCCCCGAGGTGCGCGCCCTGGCCGATCGGCTCTTCGCCGGGGCCACCACTGTCGAGGAGAAGCTCTCGCGGCTGCAGGACTGGACGTCCAACGAGATTCGTTATCAGCAGGACTACGAGCGCTTCATCGCGGGCGTCAAACCCCACGCCGCGCCCGTGGTCGTGGCCCGGCGATACGGCGACTGCAAAGACAAGGCGGTCTTGTTCATCACGCTCGCTCGCATCGCCGGCATCGAGGCCCACTTCGCGCTCGTTCGTACACGCGACGCCGGGCCCGTGGTCCGCGGCGTGCCGATGCAGCAGTTCAATCACGCGATCGTCTACGTCCCCAAGCAGAGCGGGGTCGAAGAGGGGCGGTTCTTCGACCCGACCGTCGAACTCCTCGATCCGGACATCCTCCGCCATGATGATCAGGGGACGTGGTCGATGGTGATGAATCCGTTTGAGCCGAGCGCGGCAGGGCACACGTTCCGCGAGATCCCGTTCCAGGACCCGGGCAAAGACGAGTCCGTCGTCACCTCGACGCTGACCCTCTCGGCGGATGGCTCGGGCAAGGGCTTGATGCGGATGTCGGCGCGAGGGCGCGTGGGGGCCTCTTTAAGGAAAGCCGGGCGCAACGGGGAGCAGCTGGCCCAGATGGTTCAGCAGCAGCTCGGCGCGACGCTCGCAGGCGCTCATACCCACGACGCTCGCGCCGTTGAGGTCACTGATCTCCGGGTCCCGGCGGTCGTCGAGTTTGGCGTCGACCTCCCGACCCTCGGACGCAAGGAAGGCGAGACGCTCCGCATGAAGCTCCCGACGGGGTGGGGGGTCGCGGGGCTCTTTGCGCTGAGCACCCGTCGGCACGCGCTCCTCCTGGGCTCACCGCGCACGCTGAAATGGTCAATGGACTTTACTTTACCCGAGGGGGCGGTCCTGCAGCACCAACCCACGACGGCGAAGCTGACGTCCCGATGTGTGGATTTCGAGCGGACCGTGACGGCGAAGGACGGCCACCTCAAAGTCGAGCAGCGGGCCGCGATGACCTGCGAGCGCCTCGCCCCGACGGACTATGTCGCCGAGCGGGAGCAGGCCCTCGCGCTCCAGCGGCTTCTCGATGAGGAGGTTGTCATCACGCTGAAGGGGGCGGTGCGCCCACGGAGCCCGTGAAGGGCCGAGCGAGGCGCAGACGCCAATAAGTCCAGTTGGCGTTGAACCCGACGAAGACGAGCAGGAGCCCCCACGTCATCGGGGGTGAGCCCGTCAAGGCCGACCAGAGCAGCCCGACGCTCGCCGTCCCCGACCAGATCATCTTCATCTCCAGCATGGTCTTGAAGCTGGCGATCGTGGCGTTCCGGTCGAGGAACGACTGCGTGCCGATCCCGAAGAGGGCCGCAGCGGCGATGCGCGTGGCGACCGGATCGACGCAGTCCCAGCCGAGGAGCTGCATGAACTCCACGGGGATGAAAAACATCGGGAGCGCGAAGAGCCAGTCGGCGATGAAGTGAACGACGAACCAAGTTCTTAGGGCGTTTGGGACCACTTCAAACCCCGGCGTCGACGACCGCGGGCTGCGGCCAAGACCGAGAGTGTCAAAAGCGCGAGCAGGAAAGAAGTGGGCGCCGTGCCCGGGGCGAGCTGGCAGCCGTCAGAGGTCGCCGGTCGCTCGTTCCCGCCCTCGTCGGCGTCGGGCTCTGCCGCGTCCGTCTCGCTGAGCGCGGCGTCGTCGGTCGCCGTGTCCGCGTCGGCCGGTAGAACGGTCGCATCGGGGATCGCGGCGTCGGGCGCGGCGGCATCGGGTGCCTCGATCACAACGTCCTGGCAGACGTTGTCGACACAGGCGACGCCGTCATCGCAGTCGGCCTCGCCGAAGCAGCGGCCGGGCATCTCACATCGCCAGCCACGGGGGCACATCCCCTTGGTCGAGACGTTGTCGTTGAGGCAATACGTGTCCGGCGGACCCGGCACGTTGGTGCACGCCGTATTGCCGGGGCACTCGTCTCCGAGCTGGCACGGCGTGAGGCAGCGCTTGCCCCGTGTGCCCGTGTCCACGCAGTCCTCGGCGCGCTCGCAGTCGGCGTCGTTGTCACAGGCGGTGCAGGCGTCGCAGCCTCCGGCGCCGCTGTCGACCGCGCAGTTGCCATCGATGCAAAACAGACCCCCACCGCAGTCCACATGTCGCTCACAGGGGGCCTCGAAGTCGGGGTCGGGCAAGCAGACCGGGTAGTAGTTGGACTCTCGCTGGGAGCTGCTGACGCAGACGATGCCGTCTCGGGTCTGGTCGCAGGTGACCCATGAGCAGTCGAAGCCGTCGGGGCAGGAGCTCGAGTCGCCGGGGACGCACTCGCAGGAGCAGAAGTCGTTGCCGCCCGCTGAGACCCGGACCTCGCTCTGGCACCGGACCGAGCCCCACTCAGCGCCGCACTCGGCGTTACCGGGCACGCAGACCGTCGGCATATCGCTCTCGACGGAGCGGCAGTCGAAGCCGAAGGGGCAACTCTCGTCGTTCTCGCAGTTGGCGGTGCAGATGTCGACGGTCTCGAACTCGCTGTCGACGGTGCGGACGCAGCGCTCGCAGTCGTTGGAGCACGGCTGACCGACGGCCGTGGGGCCGGGCCTCGGAATGACGCAGCCCAAGCGGCCCATGCCGACGGGAGGCTCCATGCCGATTCGACCCGGGAGAGTCAGGACCTCGAGGTCGAGGTCGCGGCACTTCGACGCGCCCGGGCAGTCGATGTCGGCGGCGCAGACAGGCGCGCAGCGGCCGTCGAAGCACTGAGGGCACATCGCGTCGCAGACCGCGCCGGTGAGCGGGGGGGCGTCGATGGCCATTGCCACGGCGGCGGCCGCGTTGATGCGCCCATAGCCGAAGCCCTTGCTGAAGCCCCGCTCGTCGTACTCGAACTCGACCTCGAGATCGACGCCGAGCAGACGCTGCCAGTCGTTCTGGTCGGCCCGGATCTTCTCGGCGGTGACCTGAAGAATGAGCTTGACCTGCTGGGCTGTGAGGTTCTGGTTCGCCGAGAGGATCAGCCCGGCGAGCCCGGCCGCCACGGGGCTCGCCGCGCTCGTGCCTCCGAAGGCCGTCGTGAAGTCGTCCCCGCTATAGCCTTCGGCCCCGACGTAGTCCGAGGTCGCGATGCCCGGCTCGTTGTCGAAGCAGCCCTGGCTGGGGGCGGCGAACGCGATCACGTCGCCATAGTCGCTGTAGCAGGCGAAGTCGTCTTTGCGGGTGCTCGCGGCGACGGCCATATTGTCGAAGTAGCTGGCATAGGGGTTGGCGGTCGCGGGCGTGAAGAAGTCGTTACCTGCGGCGAAGAAGACGGCGATGCCGCGGCCTTCGTTCGCCTCGCGGGTCACGAACGCCATGGCCTCACGCTCCGACTGAGCGAGCGGGAAGAAACGGGTCAGGCTCGGCCCCCAGGAGTTGTTGATGATGTCGACGCCTTCGTCGGCGGCGCGTCGGAAGGCCTCGGCGTTGCTCAAGGAGCGGAACGCCCCGCCGTCGCCCAGCAGGCGCACGGGGAAGATCGCGCAGTCCGGGCAGACGCCCGTGCCCAAACGCCCGTTTCCGCCCTTCGCCGCGGCGACCCCTGCGACCGCCGTGCCGTGACTCTCGCGGAAAGGGGCCTGCTGCGGACACTGAGCCGAGGGCCCGGCGCCGTCGGGCGAGACGCTACATCCGGCCTCGGGGATGCCGTCTCCCCCGGCCGCGTCAAAGCCGCCGACGAAGTTGTCGAGGAGGTCGGGATGGTCCAGGTCGAAGCCGGTGTCGAAGATGCCGACGACCACGTCCCTAACGCCCGTCGTGAGCTGCCAAGCCCCACCGGCGTCGATGTCGCCCCGGTCTTCGTCGTTGTCGAGGTGCCACTGGTCGGCCAGGCGCGGATCGTCCGGCAGGCCGTAGGGCGCAACGTCCCGGATCAGGTCGGGCTCGGCCCAAGAGACCTCGTCAAGTTGCTTGACCAAGTGGGCCGCACCGATCGCGTCGGCGTTGAGCGCGCGCGCCCGATAGACTGAGGGGAGGACCGTCTCACGCACGTCGGTCAGGCCGGCCTTCGTGATTTGCTCCGGGCTCAGCGGCCTGACCGCGCGGAAGGCGAGGTTTTCGTCGGTGAAGGCCACGCCGGTGCTGCGGGTCAGGGCGGGCCAGACGCGGCGGAGGTGTCCGGACTCGATGAGCGCGTCGCCCAGCTGACGAAGTTCGTCGTGACTTTTCAGACCGTCGAGCTGAAGCGCCCAGCGGTGGTCGAAGTAGGTCCGGGTTCGCACGAGGCGGGCGGTCTTGTGCGCGCTCGTGACGGCGGTCTGAAGCATGCCCGGCATCAGCCCGGGCGTAGGCTCGACGAGGAGGTAGGTCTTTGACGGCGCGAACGCCACCTGCCCCGCGCCGTCAGGATATGAACGGTGGGCCCAAGGGTCGGCCTTCGCGGGGGACGCGAGGAGAACGAGAACAAGTAAGGATTTCAACGCGTTGAAGCGCAAGTCGTTCACTCCGGTCATATGGTTTCGGCGGCGAGGATAGCAATCGTTGTGCCCGACTGTACCCGTCGCGAGTCAGAGCCAGGGCAGGTCCAGGGATCGGCGGAGCTTCAAGTAGCCCGGGGACCAGCCTTCGCCCTCGGCCTCACGCATCGTCAGCACCGTCTCCTCGGTGCCCGCGCTCCGGCCGGGTTGGTTGCGTTGGCCGATGAGGACGACATAGGTCGGCGGGCGTCCGGGTCTCGGCGAGATGGTGATGACCTGATCGAGCCCGAGGCCCGCTTGGCGCATCGCGTGCTCGGCCCGGACGCGGCCGCCGCCGTCCATCAGAAAGACGAAGCGCCCGTCGTCGCCGAGCAGGCCTCGCGCCCGAGCGGCGTAGGCCTCGATGCCCCCTCGCAGCTCGAATCGCCCGGCAGCGCGTTGGCCGTCCCTGGGCATCGGCCCCGAGCCAAGCGGCATGAAAGGCGGCGCGCCGGTGATGAGATCAAAGGGCTCGTCGCCGCTGAAGAGCAGGTCGTCCCGGAGGTCTCCAAGGCGCAGCTCGACGCGAGCCTCGAGGCCGTTGTCGGACACGTTCCGACGCGCGAGATCCATGCTCTGAGCGAAGGCCTCGACGCCGACAATCCGCGCCTCAGGCAGGATGCCGGCGAGCAGGAGCGCGACGGTGCCTTTGCCGGTCCCCAGATCCAGGAGGTGCCGTGCATTGGGCGAGGCCATAGCCGCGAGCCCGGCGAGCAGGAGGTCATCCGAGGCGATCTTGTGGCCCAGGACCCGCTGCCAGAGCGTCATCGTTCGCGAGAGCGGCACGCGCTCAAGAGGATCCTCGTCGTCGGTCTTCAAGGCCCGGGATCGTCGATGGACTCACGGATCCGCAGATAGGCCTCGTACCGCAGGGGGCTGATCTTCTCCCGCTCCACGGCGGCTTTGACCGCACAGTTCGGCTCCTGGTCGTGCGCGCAGTCCCCGAAGCGGCACTTCGTGGCGAAGGCGGCGAACTCGACGAAGTGATCTTTGACTTTGTCGGCCGCGATGGCCCAGAGGCCGAACCCGCGGATGCCCGGGCTGTCGATGATCTCCCCGCCGGTCGGCAAGGCGTAGAGCTCGGTGTGGGTCGTCGTGTGCCGTCCGCGCCCGCTCTGCTCGCTGAGCTCCTGCACGCGGTAGCCGGCCCCGGGGATCAAGGCGTTGAGCAGGCTCGTCTTCCCTGTGCCGCTGTGACCCACGAAGATGCCGATCCGCCCGTCGATGGCCGTGCGCACCGTGTCGAGCCCCCGACCCTCGACGGCGCAGCACCAATGCACTGGCACGCCGAGTGGAGGGTAGACCGCGAGGCGCTCCTTGAAGTCGGCCGCGTCTTCAGGGTCGTCATCGAGGAAGAGGTCGATCTTGTTGAAGACGATCTCGGCGTCGATGCCGGAGGCGTGGGCCGCGACAAGGTATCGGTCGATCAGCCCCTCACGCAGCGGTGGCTCGACCGCGCAGACGATGAACATCACGTCGACGTTGGCGGCGATGATCTGGGGTCGGTCGCCGAGCGCGTCGACCCGGATGAGCTCCGTTCGGCGCGGCGCGACGTGCGTGATGACGTCGCCCGTGAGGTAAACGTAGTCGCCGACCACCGCGCCTTTGCCCGGCCCGCGTGCCGAACACGGTACGATCTTCTCCTCGCGGTGGACCCCGCGGCTGACAAAGATCACCGGGCCTTTGCGGGTTATGACGCGCCCATCGGGTGTGGTGCCTTCAGGCCGGGCGACGGCCTTGGCGCTGCGCGGCGGAGGTCTATGACGCACGTGACCTCAACTTCGACGTGCCGAACGGGTCTGAGAATTTTTCAAGAGTGCTCCTTGTAAACCGAGATTTCATCGTTATCCTCCCGCGCCCAAAACGGACCCCCCTCCACAGCAGAAAGTAGGCCGCCATGATCACCGACCTCGCACAGGTTAGAAACATCGGTATCAGCGCTCACATCGACTCGGGCAAGACCACCTTGACCGAGCGGATCCTCTTCTACACCAACCGCATCCACGCCATTCACGAAGTGCGCGGCAAGGATGGGGTCGGCGCCAAGATGGACTCCATGGATCTCGAGCGCGAGCGCGGCATCACCATCCAGTCTGCGGCGACCCACTGCAGCTGGAAGGGGAACGTCATCAACATCATCGACACCCCTGGACACGTCGACTTCACGATTGAGGTCGAACGTTCCTTGCGCGTGCTCGACGGGGCGATCCTCGTCCTCTGCGGCGTGGCGGGCGTGCAGAGCCAGTCCATCACCGTCGACCGCCAGATGCGCCGCTACAAGGTGCCGCGCATCGCCTTCATCAACAAGCTCGATCGCCAGGGGGCCAACCCCTACAAGGTCTCCGCCCAACTCCGCGAGAAGCTCGGGCTCAACGCGGTCATGATCCAGATTCCCATCGGCTACGAGGCCGAGTTCAAGGGCGTCGTGGACCTCATCGAGATGAAGGCCATGTACTACACTGGGCCCGCCGGCGAGGAGATCACGATCACCGATATCCCCGAGGAGCTCGTGGCCACGGCGGCCGAATATCGGGAGAAGATGCTCGACGCGGTGTCCATGTTCGACGACGAGCTCATGGAGCAGATCCTCGAGGGCAACGTCGACAATGAGCGCGTTCGTCTGGCGATCCGCCGCGGCACCATCGCGCTGAAGCTCACGCCCGTGATGATGGGCAGCGCGTACAAGAACAAGGCCGTCCAGACCTTGCTTGACGGCGTGCAGTCCTATTTGCCCGGCCCGCCGGACGTCGAGAACGCCGGCGTGGATCTCGACAACAACGAGGTGCCGATCGTCCTCGACAGCGTCTTCAATAAGCCCCTCGTCCTGCTGGCCTTCAAGCTCGACGACGGCCGGTACGGTCAGCTCACCTACGTGCGGGTCTACCAGGGCACGCTTCGCAAGGGCGACTCCGTCGTCAATATGCGGACCAAGAAGAAGGTCAAGATCGGCCGCCTCGTCCGGATGCACTCCGACGAGATGGAGGACATCGAAGACACCGGGGCAGGCGACCTCTGCGCGCTCTTCGGCGTCGACTGCGCCACCGGCGACACGTTCACCGACGGCACCGTCGAAATCGCGATGACCAGCATGTTCGTGCCCGAGCCGGTCATGCGCCTGATGATCAAGCCCAAGGACAGCGCGTCGCAGATCAACATGTCGAAGGCCCTCGGACGCTTCACCCGAGAGGACCCCACGTTCCGCAGCTACGTCGACACCGACTCCGGCGAGACCATCGTCTGCGGCATGGGCGAGCTCCACCTCGAGGTCTACGTCGAGCGTATGCGCCGCGAGTACAAGTGTGAGGTCGACACGGGCGCGCCGCAGGTGGCTTACCGCGAGACGATCACGAAGAAGGCCGAGTTCAACTACACCCACAAGAAGCAGACCGGTGGGTCGGGTCAGTACGGACGCGTGGCCGGTTGGTTCGAGCCGTGGCCCGAGGCTGAGTACCTCTTCGAGGAGCAGATCGTCGGCGGCGTGATCCCCCGCGAGTACATCTCGGCTTGCGATAAGGGCTTCCGCTCGATGATGCCCAAGGGTCGCCTCATCGGCTTCCCCGTCGTGAACATCAAGTTCGTGATCAATGACGGCGCGGCCCACGCCGTGGACTCCTCGGACATCGCGTTCCAGGAGGCCGCCCGAGGGGCCTTCCGTGAGGCGTACGGTCGAGCGGGCCCGGTGATCCTCGAGCCGGTCATGCGCGTGGTCTGCGAAGGCCCCAATGACTTCCAGGGCGGCATCGTCAAGACCCTCTTCCAGCGACGCGGCGCCATCACGGCGACGTCCGAGGAGGATGGGTTCGCCCGCGTCGAGGCCGAGGTGCCGCTGTCTGAGATGTTCGGGTACTCCACGGACCTTCGCTCGGCGACCCAAGGCAAGGCCGAGTTCACCATGGAGTTCGCGAAGTACAGCCAGGTGCCCAGCGAGGTCAGCGAAGATCTGAAGAAGCGGTTCGCCGAAGCCAGCCGCATGAAGTGAGCGGGCTCTGACCCGTCGCGATACCGATTGATTGAACCACATCCTCCGTTTGCGACATTGTTGGCGCGGCGGGGATGAGCTCTGCAGCAAAACTTTTGGAGACTTGAGCATGAACATGACCACGAAGCAGATGTTGACCCTCCTGTGTGCGGCGATGGCGTTCTCGGCCTGTAAGAAGGACGAAGAGGCGGACACGACGGACATGGGCGCGGGTGGCAGCGGTGGCGCGGTCGCCGGTGGCGCGGGTGGCGCTGTCGCCGGTGGAGCCGGTGGCGCTGTTGCCGGTGGAGCCGGTGGAGCCGGTGGCGCTGTTGCCGGTGGAGCCGGTGGCGCGGTCGCCGGTGGCGCGGGTGGCACTGTTGCCGGTGGCGCTGGTGGCGAGGCCTGCGTGCCTGCGGGCGGAGCGGGCGGAGCGGGCGGCGCGGGCGGCGCGGGCGGCGCGGGCGGCGCGGGTGGCGCGGGTGGCGCGGGTGGCGCGGTGCCTCCGGTGCTGGCAACCTGTCCGGCCGAAGCGGTCCCCACTGACTGCGACAAGTGCACCTTGCAGTGTGGTCGCCTGGCCGATTGCGCCACGGCCGATGGCGACCCGGATCCCTGCCCAGGCTTGGATGCGGACAGCCGGATCGGGCTCCTCAACGGCTGCCTCACGAGCTGCCTCGAGTCGCCGTTCAACGCCGACATCGTCGCGGGCAAGGCGACCTGCGAGGAGCTGATCCCGTTCGTCAAGGTGCTCAACGCCTCCTTCAAGGCGAGCTGCGAAGGGACCGACGTCCCCCCGCCCGTCTGCCCCTGAGCGCGACCTCCGTCGCCCCCTCTTCATACTGCCCGCTCCCAACTCTCTTCGCTCCGCCCGGCGGCCCCACGTCGCTCGCCTGACTCCTCGGGCGTGACTCCCCGGGCCTGACGCGCAGCCTGCCCTCGCAGGCTCCCATCCCCGCTGTTCTTGCTTCTCTTACCCCATGTGCCGTAATTCGGTCCCGTTGGACGGCGTTGTCGCCGCCCCGTCACCCTCTATGGAGCCCCCTACATGACTCTTTCCCGCCTTGTGCTCGGTACCGCGGTTACGGCTTTGATGTTCGCCTGCTCCGCCGAGGACGACGCCGAGGCCGGCGGCATGGGTGCCTCGGGTGGGGTTCCCGCGGCTGGTGGAACGCCCGCTCCGGGGGGCACGCCCGCTCCGGGGGGCACGCCTGAGCCCGGTGGCACGCCCGCTCCGGGTGGCATGCCCGCTCCGGGTGGCACGCCCGCTCCGGGTGGCACGCCCGCGCCCGGCGGCATGCCCGCGCCCGGCGGCACGCCCGCGCCCGGCGGCACGCCCGAGCCCGGCGGCACGCCCGCGCCCGGCGGCATGCCCGATCCCGGCGGTGTGATCCCCCCGGTGGGTGCTTCAAAAGAAGACGTCCAGGCGCTGCTCGATGCGCGCTGCGCCGGCTGTCATACCGGCGTTGGCCGATCGGGTCAGCTGAGCTTGGACAGCGACTTCACCATCGAGACGGTCGGGGTTCCTGCGGTCCAGGGCGATGGCGTCAACCGGATCGAGCCCGGCGATCATGCCCGCAGCTACCTCTGGGCCAAGCTCAACGGCAGCCATGCGGACCTCGGGGGCATGGGGAGCCGCATGCCGCTCGGCAGCGGCCCCTTCTCCGCCGAGGACCTCGACCTCGTCGCCTCTTACATCGATGGCCTCTGATGCACACGGCCACTGCCCGACTCGCCGTTGCCTTCTCCATCTTTGCGCTCGCAGTGGCCTGTGGCGAGCCGAGTGATCCGACCGCTCCCGACCTCGCCGTCGACTTCGGCATGGACGCCCCGACGGAGGATCTGGCCGCGTTAGAGGGTGGCCTCGTCGACGCCCTCGTGCGGGACACGCTCGAGCCGGATGGGCCCACGCCCGATCTGGCGTCCGACATGGCTGTCGATCTGGCCATGGACGCCGGCCCGACGGCGTTCACCGCCGATGAATTGCAGGCGATCTTCGCGGTCCGCTGCCTGGGCTGTCACATCGGCGGCAATACGTTGGGGGGGCTGGCGCTCGACCCCGACCTCCGGACCCAGACGGTCAACGTACCCGCGCTCGGCGCCCTGGATATTGACCGCATCGAGCCGGGAGACCACCGCCGCAGCTACCTCTTCCACAAGCTCGCCTATACCTACCTCGACGTCGGCGGCTCGGGTGATCCCATGCCGCTCGGCCCGGGGCGGTTCACGGACTTTGAGCTCGAGCGTCTGGCCCTGTTCATCGATGGCTTGCCGGTGGACCTCCGCGAGCAGTGCGAGGTCGAAGGGGACGAGGACGGAGACAGCCTGGCCGACTGCAACGACCCGGACTGCCAGGCCGCCCCAACCTGCCAGAGTGAGCTCTGCGAGAACGGGGCCGATGACGACGGCGACCTCGCGGCCGACTGTGACGACGACGACTGCGCCGGGTTTCCCGCGTGCCTCGTCGAGATCTGTGGCAACGACCTCGACGACGATCAGGACACCTTCGACGACTGTAATGATGACGACTGCCTCATGGAGGCGGCGTGCCGAGTGCCCTACTCCGAAGAGGAGATTCAGGGCCTCTTCAGCATCTACTGTGCCGGCTGCCACACTGCGGGCGGTGCGTCGGGTGGGCTGCGGCTCGATCCGCCGTTCGCGGCCAATACCGTCAACCTGCCCGCCGTTCGAGGGCTCTTCGATCGGATCGAGCCGGGCGACCGGCAGCGCAGCTTCCTCTATCGCAAGATCGAAGGAACCCACGTTGACGTCGGCGGCGGGGACCCCATGCCTCCGCCCCCGAGGGTGAGGCTTCAAGCGCTTCAGATTGAGCGCATCGGCCTGTGGATAGACAGCCTCGCGCCCATCGGCGATCCGGAGCTCTGCGGGAACCTCATCGACGACAACGGCGACGGCTTCGTCGACTGCGATGATGCCCGCTGTCGCGCCGAGCTGTTCTGCCAGGCCGAGGACTGCGACGACCACGTCGACAACGACGGCGACTTCCTCGTCGACTGCTTCGACCCCGAGTGCGGCGGCGCGCAGGGCTGCGGGGCGGCAGAGGACTGCGGCAATCTCCGCGACGACGACGGGGATGGACTCGTCGACTGCGCCGATCCCGGCTGCAACGGAGATCCGGCCTGCGCGGCCCCCGAGGTCTGCGACAACGGCGCGGACGACGACGGAGACGGGTTCACCGACTGCGCCGACGCCGACTGCGTGGGTACACCCGCATGTCAGGCAGGCGAGGACTGCGATAACCTCGCGGACGATGATGGCGATGGCCTCGTCGATTGCGCCGATCCCTCCTGCGCGGGCAACGCCGTTTGTCTGCGCGCGGAGGTCTGCGACAACGGTCGAGATGATGACGGCGACGGTCAGAGCGACTGCGCCGACGCCGACTGCGCGGGGGGCGCGGCCTGCCGAGTCGAGGTCTGCAACGACCAACTCGACAATGACCTTGACGGCTTCGCCGATTGCGACGATGCCGACTGTGACGGTCAGCCGGTTTGCGGAGTCGAGGCCTGCGCCAACGGCCTGGACGACAACCTCGACGGATTGACCGACTGCGCCGATCCGGACTGCGCCGCCGCGCTCGTCTGTGCCGACGAGATCTGCGACGACCAGGTCGACAACGACCTTGACCGGCTCGTCGATTGCGCCGATCCCGACTGCGTCGTCGCCGCCTATTGCCTGCCGGAGATCTGCGGCAACGGCATCGATGATAACCGGCGCAACGGCACGGACTGCGCGGACCCGGACTGCGCGCTCGTACCTGCCTGCGGAGACGAGATCTGCGACAACGGCGTCGATGACAACGTCAATGGGCAGACCGACTGCTTAGACGTTCAGTGCGCCCTGACCCGGACCTGCCTCGCTCCCTATACACAACAGGAGCTTCAGGTGCTCTTCAGCGGGCGCTGCGGCTGCCATACGGGCCCGGCGCCTTTGGGGCAGATGTCCCTCTCGCCGCCGTTCACGGCGGACACAGTCAACATCCGCGCTTTGGCAGGCGGCGGGCTCGATCTGATTGAGCCGGGAGATCCGGCGAACAGCTTCCTTTTGCAGAAGCTCCTGGGCACACAGGGCGCGCGGGGGGGCAGCCGGATGCCGCAGGGGGGCGCCGCACTCACAGCCGCGCAACTGGCCCGCATTGGCTTCTTCATCGAGGACTACGTCGCCCCTTAGCGCGGCCCCCGCAGCGAGGTCCCCCAGGCCTGTCCCTCAGCCCAATTCCTCGCCGCGAATCTCCAGCAGCGCGTCCCCCTGCTGCACCATGCGCCCGGCGCGCGTGAAGACCTCGCCTATCCAACCCACGGCGCCCGCTCGCTGCGCCCGCAAGACCTCCCCCGACCGGCTGACGAGGAGCGCGACGCAGGAGTCCGCGTTGACCGGCCCGAGCTCGGCCTGCCAGCGCACGCGCCCCTCCATCGAGGCTCTTACAACCCGCCGCAGGCCAACGATCCTCGCGTGGCGGGGGGCGAGCTCCGCGCCGAGTCGCTGAACGGCCACGATGGCGTCGAAGGGGGCGACGAGCTCCTCAACGGGACCGTCGTCTGGGGCCTCTGGCGCGATGCGCGCGAGCAGCTCGCCTTGGCCGACGACCCGTCCAGGTTGGCCGGTGAACGTCACGCGTCCGCCGGTGGCCGTGGGCAAGTGGATCACGCCCGAACCTTCGCCTAGACCCGCCGCGAATTCAATGCGCCCAAACCGCGAACGCCAGGCGTTTGGAGGACACGATCACGGGCTCCGGTCGGCCCGGCAGACTCGGGGGTGCCTCGCCGGGGGCCAGCTTCACGACGAGCTGTCGTCGGGCCGAGTCGAATGCCAAGAGGAGACCGTCGAGGTCGAACCGCCCAGCGCGCCCGACCGCCCGAATCGGTGCCCAGGTCCCGGCGCTCGCTTGACCTTCGCCTCCAAAGAGCGGGTCCAGGTAGACGTGATCGTAGACCTCCGCACGCGGCGCCGTGAGGTGCGCCTCGAAACGTCCGGTGATCACCCGAAGCCCTCGACATCGCTCCGGATCCACGGTTCGCATCCCGGTTTCCGTGAACAATGCGAGCAGGGGGTTGGCCTCGACGCCGATGACCCGGCCCCCGACCGAGAGGACGACCCAGGCGTCGTGCCCGAGCCCGAGGGTGCCGTCGAGGACCGTCTCTCCCGGCAAGAGCCCGAGCGCCCGAATCAGCGGGTCTCGCTCCGGCGTACGGCACCGCATGACGGTCATGCCCGGGTGCCACGCCTGAGGCGGATGTCCGGGCACATAGAGGAGATAACCGGCGTTCGAGACGAGCAACCCCAGTCGGTCCGCGGGGACCGGGTGATCTTCGATGTACTCAACGCCGAGCCGGGCGGCGAGTCCTTCGACCTGGGATGAGGGATAGCGGGCGTTCCGCGATCGAGCGATGTACATAGCCTCTACGAAAGAACGAGTTGGGGCGACGGCGTCGGGCAAACACCGCCACCCCGGTGGACCCGCCCGCGAGATCGGGCACTCACTCGCGGGAGTTTGTGGGCCCGGGTGGGATTATTGCGAGCGCGTGGCCGTTCCGCAAATCAGGCCCTCGGAGCGGGCTCGGTTGGCCGGTTCGGAACGCGGATACGAATCAGGTGCCGAGCCCGCCATGCCTGGGCACCGTTTTCCGAAGCTCGCCCCGACGTATTGATTCGTCCCATCGACCGGGAGGTTCCAGAGTGCCAACGTGGTCTTCCTTTCTTGAGGTGAACCGTGAGTTTCCAGCCTTGGCAGATCTGTTTCGCTGCTTTCGGACTCTTCGCCTGCGAGGCGTCCACGCCCCCGCAATCACCACCGGGAACCGACGTTTCGGATCGGGGAATTGGCTCCACAGATGGCGCGTGTTCGAACTGCGAACCCTTACCTCCCGATTCGGCCGGACTCCAGGTGCTCGACGCCGGAATGGTCAATGACCTTGACGGCATGACCGGGATGGACGACGGCGGCCCACGCCCTGACCGCGGCGTGTGCATCCCCGGCGCGGCCCTCTCGTGCGAGGGACCCAATCATCGTTGGGTCTGCACGCGCGACGGTGGTGCGCGATTAGAGGCCTGCGCCGCCGGACGTACCTGCCTGGATGGGCTGTGCGACACGCGCTCGTGCGCCGGTGATCGCGACTGCAGCGGCGACTTCTACTGTCACGAGAGCGCGTGCATCGATTACGGTCGACCTCCGCGTGACGGGGCCAACGGGGGCTGTCGTCTGGCCCCGGAGATCTTCGACTTCTCTCCCGAAATCCAGTGTCACTGGGCCGGGGGCGAGATCTCCGGTCAACCGATCGCCCTCGATCTCGATGGAGATGAGATCCCGGAGATCGTCGTAGTGACCGCCGGGAGCCTCGTGGCGATCCGCGGGGACGACTGCACCGAGCTCATGCGGTCGAACACCGGCCTCTTGAGCAATGAGTCCTGCCCGGCTGCGGGTGATCTCGACGGGGACGGACGCCCCGAGGTCGTCGCCGTCGGGGGCTTCGGCCTCGTCTTCGCGTTCGATCAGAACTTCGAGCTGAAGTGGTCCGCGCCCGTCGCCGCAGGGGGTCTCGGCTCTGCCCCGGCGATCGCCGATCTCGACGCGGACGGTCAACCCGAGGTCATCGCCGGAACGACGGCCATCAACGGCGAAGACGGTACGCTGCACGGGGAGGCCGCGCCCATCCTCCACCATGGCTTCGGGCCGATCCCCGTGGTCGCCGATCTCGATGGTGATGGTCGGCAGGAGGTCGTATACGGCAACCGCATCTTCGACAGTCAAATGACTGATATTACCCCTCCCGCGATGAGGGCGCTGTCCGCAGGCCATGTGGCCGTGGCCGATTTTGATCCCACGTTTCCTGGCCCGGAGCTGGCGGTCGTCTTCGGACAAGCGCGCGTGCGGGTTCAGAGGCCGGACGGCACAGTCATCTTCGGGCCCTACGACACGCCCGACTCCATGTGGGCCGGTGGTGCCCCGAACGTGGCGGACTTCGACGGTGATGGCCTACCGGAGATTGGCACCGCCGGTTCGCATTTTTACGCAGTCTTCGACCTCCAGTGCGTAGGCGAGCCGCTGCCCGTGGGCTGCGAATCACCAGGCGTTCGTTGGACCAAGGCCGTCCGCGACACCTCGTCGGGGTCCACCGGCTCGACGACCTTCGACTTCGAGGGCGATGGACGGGTCGAGGTGGTCTACAACGACGAGTGTTTCCTGCGGGTCTACGACGGCGACACGGGCGCGGTTCGACTCGCCGTGGCGAACACCACTGGCACCCTGATCGAGGCACCAATCGTTCTCGACGTGGACGGCGACTACAACTCGGAGATCGTCCTCGGTTCGGATCGCGGTTTCCCGTGCGCCGATCCTGATCCCGATACCGGCACCCCCGCTCGCCAGACCTTCGGCATCACCGTCGTCAAAGATGTGACCGATCGTTGGGTGCACAGTCGGCCCATCTGGAATCAGAACGCCTACTCCATCACCAACGTCAACCAGGACGGCACGATCCCGCCGCGACCGGAGGTGAACTGGGAGCGTTTCAACAGCTTTCGCGAAAATGCCCAGCCCGACGACAAGGCACTGGAGGCGCCCGATCTCACTGTGCGAGCCGACGGGCCGATGGAGCGACTGGCGTGCGAGGCGGTCGACCTCTCCGTGCAGGTCTTCAACCGGGGCACCCAGCCGGTGCCGCGCGGTCTGACCGTCACCTTCTTCGACGGCTCGCCGTCGGCCGGTGGGGTGGTGATCTGCGAGACGGAGACGAGCGAGCGCCTGGAGTCGGGAGAGGGCGAACGTGTGGGGTGTCGGTGGGAGGCACCACCGGACGATGCCGACGTCGTCTATGCGTTCGTGGACGCGGACTTCGGCAATGGCGGGAGCAGCAACCGCAACGCTGAATGCGTCGAGGCGAACAACTTCGCGACCTTCGGCGTCTCGGCCTGCCTCAGACCCTAGCGCGCGTGCCGCAAGCTGCCAAAGCGGGTCGCCGATGCCGGGCTTTGTACGTCACGGCATTTTTGGCGTAGGCTCCCACGGATGTCCGACATCCTCTCCCAGGAAGAGCTCGATGCTCTGCTCGCGCAGGTGCGGTCCCAAGACGACTCCGATGAGGAGCAGCACGAGCCGGAGCTTGGCCCGCTCTCGACTGCTGCTCCGCCGATGCGCGAGGCCAAGAGTGGCTCCTATGGCGTTGCGCACGCGGTTGGTGATCCCTCCCTCAACCTCATTTTGGCGATCCCTCTCGAACTCTCCGTGGAGCTCGGCCGCACGCGAATGTCCGTGCATGAGCTCCTTCAGCTCGGGCAGGGTTCGGTCATCGAGCTCGACCGGATGGCCACTGACCTCATCGACCTCACGGTGCACGGTCGGGTGATCGCCACGGGCGAGGCCGTCGTGGTCAATGAGTCCTTCGGCTTTCGGGTGGCCGAGGTCGACAGCGTCCAGCAGCGAATCAACAAGCTCTGAGGCCGGTCGCGCCGCGACTTGCGCGCGAGCACACATGGGCATACATTGTCTCCGTCGGCCAAGCGAGGCCGTGGAGCTGCCCATGTCTACGCACCCCTCTCGATTTTTCAGAGGCCTCGCGGTCGCCGCACTCAGCGCCACCACCTGCCTGAGCGGGGTGGCCTTTGCCAAAGGCAAGCCCTCGTCGCTGACGCCCCCCGCCGGGACGCTCGCTGCGACCGCCGGGACGCTCGCTGAGACCAACAGGACGCTCGCTGCGACCGCCGGGACGCTCGCTGAGACCAACAGGACGCTCGCTGAGCTCGGGGCCCGCATCACCCGCCTCGAAGCCGAGCTCGCGCGACGGCCGCTGGACATCTCCAGTTATGGCCTGCCCGACGAGGTCGAGCTCTGCGGCCGCAAGATCCGCATTGATGATCCGGACGTGCGAGAGCGACTCGAGCGGGAGCTCTACCTCATCCTGGGCGACCGCGAGCAGGTCGTCTTGTGGACGAAGCGTGCGCGGCGGGTCTTCCCGGTCATCGAGCGTGAGGCCGCGGCCCAGAAGACCTGCGACGATGTGAAGTACTTGGCGGTGATCGAGAGCGGCCTTCGTGCAGGGGTGACCAGCCACGCCAATGCCCACGGGTTTTGGCAGTTCATGGCCCCCACGGCGCGGGACTATGACCTCTCTGTGACCGAGGCCTACGACGAGCGCGCGGATCTGGAGCGCTCGACAAAAGCGGGCGTGAAGTACCTCGCGGACCTGAACCGGAGCCTCGGAGACTGGTCGCTGGCGATGGCCGCGTACAATACCGGGCCAGGCCGGCTGCGGACCGCGATGTCGACCCAGGGTCAGTCAGACTACTGGCGCCTCGACCTCATCGATGAGGCCGATCGGTATGTGCCGCGCGTCATCGCCGCGAAGCTCGTGATGAGCGCGCCCGAGGCCTACGGGTTCAACCTTCGTGTCGAGGACGGCTGGGAGCCGGAGCCCGTCGAGACGCTCACGATGAGCCTCGCGGCCGGCCGGAGCGTGTCTCTCCTCGATGCGGCCCGGCAGATTGGCATCGACTACCGCACGCTTCGTCGCCTCAACCCGACGCTCGGCTCGAGCGCGCTGCCCTCGGGGCGATCTTTCGAGCTCGTCGTGCCCCGAGGTCGCAGCACCGCGGCTCAAGCCCTCACCGGGCGTAACACCGCGGCTCAAGCGACCGCCGGGCGTAATACCGAGGCTCAGGCGACCGCCGATGGGGGCTCCGACGCCCGGTCCAGGCAGTCGGAGTCCGCGCGTCGTGGCAAGGACGTGCCCGCCAAGCATCTGGTCGTGAAGTCCGGCGATACACTGTTCGAGATCGCCACCCGCCATGGCGTTCGCGTGGCCGACTTGCGCAAGTGGAATGGCATGAACAATCGCGAGGCCCTCAAGGCCGGGCAGCGCCTCGTTGTTCGGCGCTGAGACTGAAAATTTGTTCAAGCTGCCTGACGACCGTAAGATGGGGCAGTTTACCGTTGCCTTGCCCGTCGCCTCAGGTGTGGGAGTCCGCCCTTGACCTCCTCGAATTCGAAACGCTCCATCAGGGTCGTCGCCGCCGAGATTGAGCGCGATGGTGCCTTCCTCATCACGCAGCGCCGTCCCACGGCCACGTTGCCGCTGCTCTGGGAGTTCCCGAGCGGCAAGGTCGAGGCCGGAGAGACCGATGAGGCCGCGCTCGTCCGGGAGATCCGGGAGGAGATGGACATCATCGTGCGTGTCGGCAAGCTGTCGATGTTCATCAAGCACGAGTACGACGACTACACGATTGATCTGTGCGTCTACCGCTGCGAGCTCATCAGCGAGGACATCCGCCCTCGGAAGGTCCACGACCACCGCTGGGTCTTGCCGCAGGAGATGGACCAATACGAGTTCCCACCGGCGGACGCCCAGACGATCGAGAAGCTCCTGAGCGGGCGCTGAGCGACCGCCTCAGCGGCGAATGAGTCGGCCCGCAGGAGAGACCGCATAGCCATCCGGCAGGTGCTTCTCAAGGTCCGGGAGCGCGTCGCGCGCGTCGATGTCTAGGACGATCAGCGCTTCGGCCACGCGGCGGAGGATTCGACCCGAGGCCTCGGCGTCCGTGAGCACGTCGGCGAGGGCCCGCCCCACGTCGGGCAGGTGCTCCGGAGCGTCTTTGGCCTTCCGCTCCAGCAGCTCGGTGACCTTGATACGAACGTCATCGTCGTGGTCGCGAAGGTACGGGAGCAGCGCGGGAATGATGTGGGTGTGGGGGTGGTCATTGAGCGCGTCGACAAACTGAAGCCGCGCCTGAATGGTCCGATGGTCGGCCGGCGCGTAGAGCTTCAGGGCGTTGAGCATCTCGTCGACGAGGCGGTCGGCGTCCACGAGTCGGGACAACGTTCGAATCGCGTAGGAGACGTTCTGCTCCTTGTGCAGGAACGTGACGAGCGGCTCGACGGCGCGCTCGGCGAACTGCTCGACGAGCGTATCGGCGACCCACCGCTTCTCTTGCTCATTGACGATCGTGTCCCGAAAGTTCATCGCGAACCTTCGCGTCAGCGCCTCGATCGCCAGCGGCGTCCCATACGCCAAGAGCTCCTCCATGGACTCCTGGCGAACCTGCTGCTGGTGATGCTCGTTGAGCATCCGCTTCATGGCCTTCTCAATCTTGGCCGTGGTTGGTTTGCTGGAGAGGAAGTCGAAGAGACCCATGGTTCTACTCGTACCTGCTGAATTGGGGCGCGGACTGTAATCACCGATCGACTGCTGCGCCATCGGGCTAAAAAAGCGAAATCAGAGCGGGAACCCCGGCGACGTGAGGCTGGACGGATCCTTGGGCACACGAACGATGAACCGGCTCCCGAGACCGGGCTTGCTCTCGACGTTGATTTGACCCCGATGCTCCTCGATGATCCGCCACGCGAGGTTGAGGCCCGTGCCCATGCCGTCGTACTCGTCCTTAGCGTGTAGCCGCGAGAAGAGGTCGAAGATGTGTTCGTGGTAGCGGCTGTCGATGCCGATGCCGTTGTCGGAGACGGCGAACTCGAAGACCGTGCCGAGGTCCTCGAAGGTGATCTCCACGCGAGGCCGCGCGCTCCGATTGAACTTCAGCCCATTGGAGATGAGGTTCGTGAAGACGAGGCTGAGCCGGACACGATCACCGATGAGCTCGGGCATACCCGGCTGAATCGTGACCTCGCCGATGAGGTTCTCTAAGCAGTGCTCGCGGGCCTCGCGCAGCAGGGCGTCCATCGGGAAACCTGCCCTCTCTCCGCGCTCGCGTTCGTGCTCGACGAGCCCGATGAGATCGTCGGCGAGCTTCTCGATGCGATGCACGTTCTGGACGATCGACTGGATCATCTCCACGCCGTCTCGGCCGAGCTGGGGCGCGTAGTCCTCGTCGAGGAAGGTGGCGAAACCTTCGATTCCACGAAGCGACTTCTTCAGGTCGTGGGTGATCGCGAAGACCATCGCGTCGAGTTCCTGGTTGGCGACGGACAAGGTTCGGCCATAAGCCTCGATCTGACGCCGACTCCTCAAGAGGTTTTCGCCCATTTTATTGAAGGCGTGCGCGACGCGTCCGAGCTCGTCGTGCGCGTGGTCCTGCAGCTCGATGCGGTAGTCCAAGGCCCCCGCGCCGATCATCTCGGCCCCGCGCTCGAGCTCATGCACCGGTCTGAGCAGCACCGTGGCGAGGTGGTCGGCGAAGAGCAGGACGAAGATGAAGGTGAGCACGATCATCACGGTCAGCAGCCATGTCAGCGTGTAGACCTCGCGGTAGGCGCCGTGCACCGGCGTCTGGAGGGCGACGTACCAGCCCGAGCGACCCACCTCAGCGCGCGACAGGATGACTCGCTCCTCCCCGATTTGGACCTCCTCGGTCCCGGTGGTCCGCGTCCCGAAAAGGTGGGGGGGCACCGCAGTCCCGACCAAATGGCGGTGGGAGTGCGCGGCGAACTGACCGTATTGGTTGATGAGCGCCGCGAGCTCAGTCCCGGCCGTGATCGACCGGGCGCCGCTCTGCTCACGGACGACCTCGCGCAGGATTCTTTGGAGCACGGAGGGATCGAGCAGCGCCCCGAGATACCCGGTGGACACGCCGGGCGATGCGAAGAGGGGCTTCAAGGCGATGAGCTGGGGATGGCCCGCGACGGTGAACGGCGGCAGATCCCCGAGGATCGTGCCCCCCCGGAGTCGATCGAGCTTGGCGAACCAGGGGAACGCCTTCAGGTTCGGGACCGACCGGACGTTGTGAAAGGGCTGAGAGAAGAAGACCCGACCATCCGGCAGTGCCAGGAAGGTCTGCGCGTCGCCTTCGTTGAGGGCGTTGAAGACGTGAAGCTCGTGCCGCCCGATCGCGGTCGGAAGGAGCGTGCCCTCAACATCGAGGTGGCGGGCGATCGCGGGGAGGTCGAGCGCTGCGACGGGGAACCGCGTGGCCAGGAGCCCGACGTCCCGGTTGAAGCCCTCGATGCGAAGGTCGAAGGCGCGGGCGGCGAAGCGGGCACTCTGCGCATACCTCTCACGAACCGCCTGCTTGCCGCTCGCGACCGCCCGGTTCTCGTGCACGATGCCGCTGATGAGCAGGGGCCCGAGTGACAAGCCCAAGAGCAAGACCGTTACCTTCGTAGGCAGGCTGAGGCGCGAGAGAATCATCAGCGTCGGTATGCTCCCAACTGCCGCTCGGGCGCAAACTCACGGGGTGCTGTTCGCCGTTCGGCCTCTGGCCTGTGCGCCGTTCGGCCTCTGGCCTGTTCGCCGTTCGGCCTCTGGCCTGTGCGCCGTTCGGCCTCTGGCCTGTTCGCCGTTTGGCCTCTGGCCTGTTCGCCGTTCGGCGAGTGGGTTGATCGCCTCGCGAAAAGTCGCTATTTCACCGCCCCTCAAAGTGGTCAGACGACCACGCTGAGCCCGAACCCACGCGCGAGGAGCAGACCATGTCCGCAGGGCAGTGCATCACCCTGAACGCCGATCAGACCTTGAACGTCCCCGCAAACCCGATCGTCCCGTTCATCGAGGGGGACGGCACGGGCGCCGACATCTGGGCCGCGAGCGTTCGCGTCTTCGATGCTGCGGTCGAGAAGGCCTATGGCGGTCAGCGCAAGATCGAGTGGCTCGAAGTGCTTGCCGGCGAGAAGGCGTTCAACGCGACGGGGAGCTGGCTGCCCGACGAGACGCTCGCCGCCTTCCGCAAGTACATCGTGGGCATAAAGGGGCCCCTGACGACCCCGGTGGGGGGGGGGATTCGGTCCCTCAACGTCGCGCTCCGGCAGATCCTCGACCTCTACGTCTGCCTTCGTCCGGTCCGGTACTTCGACGGCGTGCCCAGCCCCGTCAAGCGCCCGCAGGACGTGAACATGGTCATCTTCCGCGAGAACACCGAGGACATCTACGCCGGGGTCGAGTGGGCCGCCGGCAGTGCCCAGGTCAAGAAGGTGATGGCCTTTCTCCAAGACGAAATGGGCGTCAAGAACATCCGGTTTCCCGAGACCTCCGGCATCGGCATCAAGCCGATCTCGTCTGAGGGGACCGAGCGCCTCGTCCGAGCCGCGATCCGCTATGCGCTGCGCCACGCGCGCAAGTCGCTGAACATCGTGCACAAGGGCAACATCATGAAGTTCACGGAGGGCGCGTTCCGCGACTGGGCCTATGCCCTCGCCGCCCGCGAGTTCCGGAACGAGACGGTGTCCGAGCGCGAGAGCTGGATCCTGGGCAATAAGGAGAAGAACCCCGACATCACCGTGCAGGCGAACGCCCGCGCGATCGATCCGGGCTACGACCTCATGACGCCCAAGCAGCGCGAGGTCATCGACGCCGAGATCCAGACGGCGTTGGGCCTCTGGGCGACGCACGGCGACGGCAAGTGGAAGACGAAGCTGATCGTTCGTGACTCCATCGCGGACATCACGCTGCAACAGGTGCTCACGCGGGCCACGGAGTTCGACGTGATCGCCACGATGAACTTGAACGGCGACTACCTCTCGGACGCGCTGGCGGCCCAGGTCGGTGGCATCGGGATCGCACCCGGCGCGAACATCAACTACGACACCGGCCACGCCATCTTCGAGGCCACCCACGGCACGGCGCCGAAGTATGCCGGCCAGGACAAGGTCAACCCAGGCAGCGTCATCCTCTCCGGCGAGATGCTGCTGCGGCATCTGGGCTGGGACGAGGCCGCCGATCTCGTCATCAAGGGCATCGAGGGTGCCATCAACGCCCGCACGGTCACCTACGACTTCCATCGTCTGATGGAGGGGGCAACCTTGCGGAAGTGCAGTGAATTCGCCAGCGACATCATCGCGGCCATGTAAGGGAGACCGACGTGAAAATTCACGAGTACCAAGGCAAAGAGCTGCTTCGGAGATACGACGTGCCCACGCCTAAGGGTGGGGTGGCGTTCAGCGTCGATGAGGCGATGAAGATCGCCGTCGAGCTCGGCGGTCCGGTGTGGGTCGTCAAGGCCCAGATTCATGCGGGCGGTCGTGGCAAGGGTGGCGGCGTCAAGCTCGCGCGGAGCCTCGACGAGGTCCGGACCCACGCCACGGCGATCCTCGGCATGAACCTCATCACCCACCAGACCGGACCCGATGGACAGAAGGTCAAGCGCCTTTACATTGAGGACGGCTGCGACATTGCGCGTGAGCTCTACCTGGGCGTCACGCTCGACCGGGATAGTTCCCGTCTGTGCTTCATGGCCTCGACCGAAGGCGGCATGGACATCGAGGAGGTGGCCGCCCACCAGCCCGAGAAGATCCTCAAGGAGTGGTGTGATCCGCTCCTGGGTCTCGCGGACTACCAGGCCCGAAACCTCGCCTTCGGCCTCGGGCTGAGCGGGGCCTCGGTGCAGAAGTGCGTGGGCTTCATGAGGAGCCTGTACCGCGCTTATGTCGATCTCGACTGCTCGCTCCTCGAGGTCAACCCGCTCGTCGTCACCAGCAAAGGCGAGCTCATCGCGCTCGATGCGAAGGTCAACTTCGACGACAACGCGATGTTCCGTCACCCGGAGTTCACCGCGCTGCGCGACCTCGACGAGGAAGATCCCAAGGAGATCGCCGCCAGCAAGTACGACCTCAGCTATATCAGCCTCGACGGCGACATCGGCTGCATGGTCAACGGCGCCGGCCTGGCCATGTCGACGATGGACATCATCAAGCACTTCGGCGGGGAGCCCTCGAACTTCCTCGACGTGGGCGGCGGCGCGACGACCGAGAAGGTCACCGCCGGCTTCGAGATCATCCTCACCGATCCCAACGTGAAGGGGATCTTCGTCAACATCTTCGGCGGCATCATGAAGTGCGACACGATCGCGCATGGGGTCATCGCGGCCACGCGCAAGCTTGGCCTGAAAGTCCCGGTCGTCGTAAGGCTCGAGGGGACGAACGTTGAGCTCGGCAAGGCGCTGCTCCTCGAGAGCGGCTTGAACCTCCAGACGGCCGATGACATGGCCGATGGTGCACAGAAGATCGTTGCGGCCGTAGCCGCGGGGAGGGCCTGAAACATGGCGGTCTGGGTCGACTCCAATACCAAGCTCATCTGCCAGGGCATCACCGGCAGCGCGGGCACGTTCCACTGTCAGCAGATGTTGGCATACGGCACGCGCCTCGTCGGCGGCGTCACCCCCGGCAAGGGTGGGCAGCTCTTTGAGGGCACGGTGCCTATCTTCGACACCGTCCGCGAGGCCGTACAGGAGACCGGGGCCAACGCCACGATCATCTACGTGCCGCCGCCTTTCGCGGCTGACGCCATCCTCGAGGCCATCGGGGCCGGGCTGCCTTTGATCGTCGCGATCACCGAGGGCATCCCGGTGCTCGACATGGTCCGCGTCAAGGCCGCGCTCGTCGGCTCAAAGTCACGGCTCATCGGACCGAACTGCCCGGGCATCATCACGCCGGGACAGTGCAAGATCGGCATCATGCCGGGGCACATCCACCTGCCCGGTCGCATCGGCGTCGTCAGTCGCTCCGGCACCTTGACGTATGAGGCCGTGGGGCAGCTCACGCGCCTGGGCATCGGCCAGAGCACCTGCATCGGCATCGGGGGCGACCCGGTCAACGGGACCGACTTCATCGACTGCCTGAGCGCGTTCAACCAGGACCCCGACACGGACGCCGTCATCATGATCGGCGAGATCGGCGGGAGCGCGGAAGAGCGGGCGGCCGCGTGGGTGGCCGAGAACATGAAGAAGCCGGTGGTCGGCTTCATCGCCGGGAGCACGGCCCCACCCGGACGCCGCATGGGCCACGCAGGCGCCATCGTCAGCGGCGGCAAGGGCACGGCGGCGGACAAGTTCGCGGCACTCAAGGCTGCGGGCATCAAGATCTGCGCGACCCCGGCCGTCCTCGGGAGCACGTTGAAGAGCGTGCTCTGAGGTCTCGGGCTCAGCAACCGACCTTGCGGGCTCAGCAACCGACCTTGCGGGCTCAGCAACCCACCTTGAAGTGCGCGCCCGTTTCCGTACAATGCGCCCGACTTTTTTAGGCCACATCGGCTCGGAGTAGAATCATGGCAATCGAACGTACCCTCAGCATCATCAAGCCCGACGGCGTCCGCCGGAACCTCATCGGCGAGATCCTCGGCCGCTTCGAGAAGTCCGGCCTCAAGGTCGTCGCGACGCGCCAGTGCGTGTTGTCGAAGGCTGAGGCCGAGGGCTTCTACGCGGTCCACAAGGAGCGACCCTTCTTCAACGATCTCGTCGCTTCCATGACGAGCGGGCCCGTCGTCGTCCTCGTGCTCCAGGGCGAGAGCGCCATCCTGCGTAATCGGGATCTCATGGGCGCGACGAACCCCAAAAACGCGGCCCCCGGCACCATCCGCGCGGACCTCGCCGAGAGCATCGAGGCCAATACGGTCCACGGCTCCGATGCGACCGACACGGCTGCCTTCGAGATCTCCTGGTTCTTCCGAGGGACCGAGATCTTCGGCTGATCGAGTGTCGATTCGGCCCAACCCCCCCGAGCGCAGCCTGACGGAGCTCAGCCGTCAGGGCCTGCGCGACTTGCTCCTCTCCTGGGGCGAGCCCCGCTATCGGGCCGACCAACTCTATCGCTGGCTCTTCCAGCGCGGCGTTCGCGACGTCGAGCAGATGACCGATCTGTCGAAGTCGCTGCGTCGGCACCTCCGCGAGAACGAGTACACCATCGGTCGGGTCACGCTCGAAAAGGTCCGCGAGAGCATCGACGGGACGCGCAAGCTCCAGTTCCGCCTCGCTGACGGGGCGGCCATCGAGAGCGTGCTCATCCCCATGCCGGGCGGCCTGTTTACGCAGTGCCTCTCCAGCCAGGTGGGCTGCGCGATGGACTGCCAGTTCTGCTACACGGGCACCCTCGGCCTCTCGCGCCACCTCACGAGCGGCGAGATGATCGATCAGGTCGTGCGCGCCGCCGACGGTCTGCCGCCCGGCTCTCGAATCGACCACATCGTCTACATGGGCATGGGCGAACCCCTCCATAACTTCGACGCGGTCGTCGCGAGCCTCGGCGTCATCTGCGATCCGGACGGCTGCGGCTACTCGCATAAGCGCGTAACAATCAGCACCAGCGGCCTGGTCCCGCAGATTGACAAGCTCGGCCGGGTCGCGCCGGTGAACCTGGCCATCAGCCTCAACGCCTCGAACGACGAGGTGCGCAACCAGATCATGCCGGTCAACAAACGCTGGAACATCGACGCCCTCATCGAGGCGGTTCGGCGTTACCCGCTGCCCCCGAGGCGCAAGCTGACGTTTGAGTACGTCCTGCTCGGCGGCGTGAACGACACCGACGACGACGCCCGCCGATTAGTCAAGCTGCTTGTCGGTCTGCCCGCGCGCATCAACATCATCCCGTGGAACCCCTTCGAGGGCACGCGGTTCTTGCGCCCGGCCGACGAGCGCGTCCGGAGCTTCCAGCGCATTCTGCTCGACCGCGGCCTCACCGCCACGGTGCGGGTCACCAAAGGCCTGGACATCGACGCGGCCTGCGGCCAACTCGGCGAGCGACCATCGGCGTAGAGCGCCCAAACAACTGATTTTCCTGTGGAGAGCGGCATGTCCGAGGTCATCGTCGGGGTTATCGGCGGCAGTGGGCTGTACGAGATTGAGGGCATCACGTCGCTCGATGAGGTCCGCGTCGAGACGCCCTTCGGCGAGCCCTCCGACGCGTACATCACCGGGCGCCTCGAGGGGACGCGCTGCGTCTTCCTGCCCCGTCACGGGCGCGGCCACCGGTTCACGCCGAGCGAGGTCAACTACCGGGCGAACATCTGGGGGCTGAAGAAGCTCGGCGTCCAGCACGTCATCAGCGTCTCGGCCGTCGGCTCCCTCCGCGAGGAGATCGTGCCCGGCCACCTCGTCTGCCCCGATCAGTTCATCGACCGGACGCGCGGCTTGCGAGCGAGCACGTTCTTCGGGGACGGCTGCGTGGGCCACGTCCAGTTCGCCGATCCCGTGGAGCCAGCTCTGCGGGCGGTGCTGGTCGCCGCCGCGCGCGAGGCCAACGCGACCGTACACGACGGCGGCACCTATGTGGTGATGGAGGGCCCGGCGTTCTCCACGCGCGCCGAGAGCCACCTCTACCGTTCGTTTGGCGCGAGCGTCATCGGCATGACCAACCTGCCCGAGGCCAAGCTGGCCCGCGAGGCGGAGCTCGCCTACGCGACCCTGGCGCTCGCCACCGACTACGACTGCTGGCACGAAGGGCATGACGCCGTGACCGTCGAAGCCGTGGTCGCGGTCATCCAGCAGAACGTCAGCCTGGCGAAGTCCGTGATCGCCCACGCCATCCGACGCCTCGCCGCGTTAGGCCCCGTCGAGTGGCCGGCCCATCGCGCGCTCTCGGGCGGTGGCGCGATCATGACGCGGCACGACCTCGTGCCCGAGCGCACCCGCCGACGATTGGACCTCATCGTCGGTCGTCACCTTTGGCCCCAGGAGCTCAATCGATGAACCCCTCGACCGCCCGCTCAATCCTCGTCGTCGGCAGCGTCGCGCTCGACTCGCTGGAGACGCCCTCGGGGCACCGCGAAGCCTGCCTCGGCGGCTCGGCGTCCTACTTCGGCGTGGGAGCGAGCCGCTTCGCACCCGTGCAGGTGGTGGCCGTCGTGGGCGACGACTTCCCCGAGGCCTACCTCGCGATGTTCCGAAGCCACGGCATCAACCTCGAAGGGCTCGAGGTCGTAACGGGCGGGCGCACGTTCCGGTGGCGGGGCCGCTACGGCAAGACCCTCGGCGACGCCCAGACGCTGGAGACGCAGCTCAACGTCTTCGAGCAGTTCGATCCCAAGGTCCTCCCTCACCAACGCCGCGCCCCGATCCTCTTCCTGGGCAACATCGATCCCGAGTTGCAGCTGCGCGTGCTCGACCAAATGGAGTCGCCGCACTTAGTCGCCCTCGACACCATGAACTTCTGGATCACCGGCAAGCGCGAGGCGCTCATTCGTGTCCTGTCCCGCGTTGACTTGCTCGTGCTCAACGAGACCGAGGCGCGGCTCCTGTCCGAGGAGCGGAACATCTACCGCGCCGCCGACGTCGTCCGGGCGATGGGGCCAAAGACGCTCGTCATCAAGCGCGGCGAATACGGCTCGATTCTCTTTCATGAGGACGGGGTCTTCGTCGCGCCGGCCGTGCCCCTTCGAGCGGTCATCGATCCGACGGGCGCCGGCGACACCTTCGCGGCGGGCCTCATCGGGCAGCTCGCTCAGCAAGAGGCGCCGGACTTCGTGGCGATGAAACGTGCCGTGCTCACGGGTACAGTCCTCGCCAGCTTCACCTGCGAAGGCTTCAGCCTCGACCGGCTCTGCTCGGTTACGAACGAGGAGCTGGTGGCGCGCACGGCGTCGCTTGCACAGTCACTGCGCGTTGATTGAAAAGCAGGAGGTCTAAATGAGCGGATCCCGACTCTCCCATCGCCTCGTCTTCGGCCTGATTGCCAGTCTCGGGACCGGCCTCGCCGCCTGCGGCACGGACGCCGGGGGAGAGGCCGCTGCCGGTGGCGCCTCGTCGGACGTCGGCACCGGCGGTGCCTTGGGGGACGTCGGCACCGGCGGTGCGCCCGCGTCCTCCGACGTGCTCCAGTGGACGGCGATCACGCTCAGCCAGCCCGCGGGCGATACCTCGCTCGTGCTCGGAGCCTTGTTCAACGACGCGCTCCAGAAGCGGACGATCATCCTGCTGACGAAGCTCGACCCCGAAGGCGGGACCATCGAGGCGGGCAGCGGCTCGGTCGTCGAGGGCGCGGACACGGCCATGGATCCGACCGACGACGTCTTCGCCTGGCGAACCGAGGGCGAGTGCGTCGGCACGATGGGTACGGAGACCTCGCCGTGCACCTTCAACCGCGGCACCGCGCCCGTTGAATCCGTGGGTGGGCCGGACGGCCCGGTTCAGACCACCGAGAGCCGGCTCGAGATCAACGCCTACAGCACTGAGTTCAACATGGTCGTCCGGCTTCGGGCCGTGGGGCTCGTCGCCGAGCGAGACGACTGCGCCGCTGATCTCTGCGCGAGCTTTGTGGGGGCCATCACCGTCTCGGACGCCGAGCGCACGATCTTCGAGCAGACCCCCGGCCGAGCGGACACGAAGACCGATCTGAAGACCTTCATGACCAACTTCAACGCCATGCCCGACACCGAGACGCTCAACGACGCCGGCATGATGGAGGCGGCCTACACTTACGCGGGCCGCTTTGAGGCATACACGGCGTCATTCCGCGACTGAGACGTTGACCTCAGACCCTCGTTGACGGGGTCATCTCGGACACCTATTGTCCGGCGCCATTCTCGGAAGAATCGTGGGGTCGGCGGTCGTCGACCCTGCTGTCGCCCAGCAGGAGCGTTGAATGTTTCAGTCGAAGGCCACCGGTGCATTGCTGACCCTCTTCGCGCTCGTCAGCGTGATGTCGTACCTGCAGCTGTCCAACGCCCAAGAGGAGCAGGCGGTCGCCGATGCGACTGAGCGGCTTCGCATCGCCCATCGGGCCGCAGGGCAGGGTCGCGCGCTCAACGATTTCGCGCTCGCCGCACGCGCCGCACAAATCGCTGCGTCTCCGGGGATCGCCAACGCGCTCACCGCCCCGCTCGCGCAGTTTAACTCGCCGGAGGGCAAGCCGCCGACCGAGGACGACTACCGCTACGGCATCCACAAGCTGATGAACGAGGAGGTCGCTGTCTTCGCGGCTCAGTTCGCCAGCCTCGCAGACGGCAAGGTGGCCGCCCGAAACGTTCCCGCCGAGTGGCGCCGCGAGAAGCCCGACCTCTTCTACGTCGTCAACGTCGACGGGATCGGCGTCGCGCGCCCTGATGACAAGGCTTGGTATGGCATCAAAGAGGGAAATGTCGTGGGCGAGCACACGGCGCTCAGCGCGGCGTTGGCGTCGGACACGGGCAGCATCGACCTCTGGCTCGTCAAAGACGTCCCGACCGTGGTCGCCATCGAGCCCGTGCGCGCGGCGGGCGCTGTCGTCGGGGCCGTCATCCTCGGGTACCGACTGACCGACTCCGAAGCCAAGAAAGACCAGGGGCCGGGCATCGAGGTCGCCTACTTCATCGGCGATCGCATCCGGCAGAGCTCTTCGGTGGACACCGGCCGCGAGTCGGCGCTCTCGGCGGTCTTCAAGGCGGGTAAGCTCTATGAACTCAAGAGCAGCGCTCGGGACCTCGTCAGGTTCACGCTCGCGGGCCCCGAGTACATGGGCTTCATCGGCCGAATCAGCGAGACCGCGAGCGCCAAGAACGCGGGCTACATCGTCTTCGCCAATCGGGACACGGTCGTCTCAAAGGCCACCGCGATGGCGCCGATGATCGCCGTCGTGTTCTTCATCACGGGCTTGCTCGCCCTCGCTATCGTCATCTTCTTCTTCCGCATCTACAACAAGCCGTACGAGGACATCGACCAGGGCATCCTCGAGATCATCAATGGCAACCTCGATCGATGGTTCGAGCTCACGGGGACCCACCCCGCGGCGCACACCTCGCAGAACCTGAACATCATGGTCTGCCAGCTCACGGGCCGACCGCTGCCCGATGAGGAGGAGACCTCCACCCCGGGCCGGGCCCAGGCAGCCGAGACTTGGGCCGAGGACAAGATGTTCATCGAGGCCATCGACCCCAGCGAGTTTCGCGCCCGCCCGGTCGACGCCTCGCAGGCGGGGACCTCCGGCGGGGTGGGGGTGTCGGCCGCCTCGAACTCCCAGTCCGGACTGGCACCGGACATCCTCCGCCTCATCCGTGAGACCGACGATGCGTATCGTCGCCGAATCTTCGAGGAGTACCGCGTCGCGCTCCGGGCCAACGGCGAGCCCACGGGCGGCATCACGGCCGAGAAGTTCCTCGCGACCCTGGAGAGCAACGCTGAGCTGCTCCGCACGAAGTACCGCTGCGGGCGCGTTCGCTTCCTCGTGCAGACGCGCGATGGACGGGTCTCCTTGAAGCCCGTCCCCATCACCTGATCGCCCCGCCGAGCATGGTCGCCACGGGACTCGATCGGATGGTGGCCGAGGGCTTCGCTTCGCTGCGGGGCCGCCGTGTGGGGCTGGTCTGTCACCCGGCGAGCGTGGACCGGCACCTCGTTCACATCACGCACCGCTGTCGCGAAGCGGCCGTCAACATCGTACGGTGTTTCGGTCCGGAGCACGGCATCTGGGCCGACGCGCAGGACATGATCCACGTCGACGACGACGCCCGGGAGCCCGTGACGGGGGCGAGCGTTCGAAGCCTCTACGGCGCCGACGAGGAGAGCCTCGCGCCCCGACCGGAAGACCTCGCCGACCTCGACGTCCTGCTCATCGATCTGCAGGACATCGGCAGCCGGTACTACACCTATATCTATACCGCCGCCCTCTGTGTGCGCGCCGCGGCTCGGGCTGGCATCGAGGCCATCGTGCTCGACCGACCGAACCCACTCGGCGGCGTCGTCGTCGAGGGCGGCCTGACGGGCAAGGACTTCCTGAGCTTCGTGGGGCTCTGGCCGCTCCCGACCCGTCACGGCTTGACCATCGGCGAGGTCGTCAGCCTGCTTGACCATCGCGAGGGCTTCGGCGCGCGCCTCACGGTCGTCGAGATGTTGGGTTGGTCCAGGCAACACCTCTTCGATGAGACGGGCCTGCCCTGGGTGCAGCCCTCCCCGAACATGCCCACGCTGGAGACGGCGGTCGTCTACCCGGGCATGTGCCTCCTCGAGGGCACAAACCTCAGCGAAGGCCGGGGCTCGACCCGCCCGTTCGAGACGATCGGGGCCGACTTCATCAATCCCTTCGAGCTGTCGAGCGCGTTGGACGCGCTGGAGTTACCCGGCGTGCTCTTTCGCCCGCTGTACTTCCGCCCCACGTTTCACAAGTTCGCCGGTCGGGCCATCGGGGGGGTGGCCTTGCACGTGATTGACCGGACGCGGTTCCCCTCGCTGAGAGTCGGACTTCATCTGCTCGCGACGATCCGCCGCCTCTACGGACCGGCCCTGTGCTGGCGCAGTGAGGTCTACGAGTTCGTCAAGGACCGGCTCGCCATCGACCTGCTCTTCGGTGGGGACGAGGCCAGGTTGGCCATCGACGCCGGTGCCGACGTCGAGGCGATCTACGGTCGGTGGGCGGTCGAGGCCGAGCGCTTCGCCGTCGAGAGACGCCCTTTCTTGAGATACTCATGAAGTTGGCGTTTGTCGGCCCGGCGGGTACGACGCCCGCGCGCCTCGAGGAGCTGCTCGTCTGCCTCGTGGAGCGCCGGAACGTGGCGTACATCGTGCCGGTCGGTGCGGCGAGTGGGGAGATCGCGGCTGTGCTTCGCGGTCGTGAGCGTCGGTTCCCCGTCGAGGTCGCCTATACCGCCCCGGAGTACCCAGACTTCGTGCTGGCCGCCGTTCTGGAGGGCGTCGGCGCGCACCCCGGTGGCCCCGAGGAGCGGGCTCGAACGACCCGGCTCATGAACGCCGTTCGCCGGATCGGCAAGGGCCCTGCCCACATCGAGGAGCTCGGGCCGTATCAAATCGCCGTCGCTCTGGACGAGCAACAGGCGTCCTCCGAGGTGCACTTGGTCGTCGTGCCCGCGCCCGGTCCCGGCCTTGATCGACCATCGACCGGCAGCGGCCGTTCACGCCTTCGTCCCGCGGGCCTGACCTCTGATGGGCGGCTCGTCTGCGCTGAGGTCGAGCTCGTCGACGGCGGGCTCGAGGTCCGGTTCGTCGATGGCTCCGGCGAGACGTTGCGCGCCGAGCGGTTGTGAGCCTCACGCCTGAGGTCGAGGTCAGACAGCCGCGGCGGCGTGTGGCCTTGTACGGCGGGGCCTTCGATCCCCCACACTGGGCGCACCTCTTCACCGTGACATGGCTGCTCGGTCAGGTCGATGAGGTCTGGCTCGTGCCGACGGCCGTCCACGCGTTCGGCAAGCGGATGGCCCCCTTCGAGGCGCGCGTGCAGATGCTCGAGGTCGCCATCGCTGGCTTCGATCGACGCCGCGTATCTGTCCACACCGTCGAGGTCGAGCGGGAAGGGCCGAGCTTGACCTACGACACGCTGGAGCTGCTCTCATCGCGCCACGCCGACCGCGACTTTGCCTGGGTCGTGGGTGCCGACAACCTGACGGAGGCGTCGAGGTGGTATCGCTTCGACGACCTGGTCGCGCGCTGGCCGCTCTACGTCCTCGGGCGGCCTGGACACGAAGCGGCCTTGGCTCGCTTGGAGGGCTCTCGCTGGGCCACGACGGGCCCGACGTTGCCCGACGTCTCCTCGACCACGCTGCGTGCGGCCCTCTCTTCGAGCGATGAGGCGGAGGCCGCGAGGTGGCTCCCGAGCGGCGTGCTCTCGCTCGCCCGGACCCATTACACAAGCGCGGGCGAGACGCTGCCGAGCGTCTTCCTCGTGGGTCGCGGTCGGGCGGCCTCCTGCCTCGCCGCTGCCCTCCGCGAAGCCTCGGTGCCGGTCGTCGGCCAGTGGTCGAGACGCGATGGCGACCTCCCGCGCCCGCCGCTCTCCGCGGACGTGATCCTGATCGCGGTCCCCGACGGTGCGCTCCGGGAGACCTCAGCTCGTCTCGCCGAGACCGGGCTCGTCACCGCGCAGACCGTCGTCCTCCACCTGGCCGCTCGCCTCGGGCGCGAGGTCCTGTCGGCCTGCGCGGCGAGCGGCGCGTCGACCGGCTCCATGCACCCGCTCCAGTCCCTCTCGGACCCCCAAACAGCGGCGGCGGCCCTGCGCGGGGCGGCGTTCGCGACCGAGGGCGACCCGAAGGCGCTTGACATGGCCGCGAGGCTCGTCGCAGCACTCGGCGGGCGGGCCGTAAACATCCCCGACGGCGGCAAGGCGAGCTACCACGCGAGCGCGGTCTACGCCGGCAACTTCACGACGACGCTCTTGCACGGAGGCTGTACCCTGCTCCAGGCGTTGGGCTTCTCCGAAGAGGACGCCCGAGCTCTGCTCCTGCCCCTGATGCGCGGCACGCTTGAGCAGGCGTCTCGCTGGCCTCCGGCGCAGGCGATGACCGGCCCGTTCGCCCGCTTCGATCTCGAGGCCGTCGCGGCCCACCTGCTCGCGCTCAAGCAGCACGCGCCTTCGCTCTTGCCGGTTTATGCCGCGCTCGCCCGGGCCTCGGGGCAGCTGCTCGGCTACGATGAGACCCGCCAGCAGCGGCTCGACGAGCTGCTCGCCGAAGCGACCGCCTCGGAGGAAAAGTGACGCGACCGATCGCCGTCTTCGGCGCGACAGGCTTCGTGGGATCCGCGGTCGTCCGTGAGGGCGGGCTCGCTGGCTTCGAGGTCCGTCCGGTTGACCGCGCCTCCCGAACTCCGACCGCGGACGACGTGCTCTATCTCATCAGCACGACCCACAACTATCACGTCTTCGACGACGTGCATCGGGATGTGGATACGAACCTGACCGTGCTCCTCGACGTGCTCAAGAGCCTCAAACCCGGACGCTCGACCTTCAACTTCGTGTCGTCCTGGTTCGTCTACGGAGATACGCCCCTCCCGGCTTGTGAGGACGCGCCGTGCCACCCTCGAGGCTTCTACTCCATCACCAAACACTGCGCCGAACAGCTCACCGAGTCGTACTGCCGGACCTTCGGCATCGACTACCGGATCCTCCGGGTCTGCAACGTCTATGGGCCCGGCGACACGGGGGTCGGCAAGCAGAAGAACGCGCTCCAGTTTCTCATCGGGGAGCTGAGGGCTCACCGTCCGATCTCGCTCTATCACGATGGCGATTTTCTTCGGGACTACCTGCACGTCGACGATGTGGCGCGCGCGCTCTTGCTCTGCGCGGAGCAAGCGCCGAAGAACCAGGTCACCAACATCGGCAGCGGCGAGCGGATCGTTTTTCGCCAGCTCATGGAGCGCGCGGCCACGCTGCTCGGCTCGACGAGCGACATCGGGACCATGGAGCCTCCGGCCTTTCACGCGCTCGTCCAGGTCAAGGACTTCTACATGGACACGACCCGTCTCAAGGCGCTCGGGTTTCAGCCTCGGATCTCTCTGGAAGCTGGTTTGGGAGAAATATGTCGACCGTGAAGGAAGAGTTGTTCGGCTTCTTCGATCGTCTTGGGCAGGACCACCGCCTGTTCCGCTTCTTATACAATCTCAATGCCCAAGACTTTCGACCGGGTGTCGACGCGGTCTACTACTCGGGGCCCTACTGGGACAAAGAGGAGCTCGCGGCGATGATGGAGGCGCTCCTGACCGGGCGCTGGCTGACGTCGGGCGAGCACGTCTACCACTTCGAGCGCGCGTTCTCCTCGAGGTTCAATCAGGGCCACTCGGTCATGGTGAACTCCGGGAGCTCGGCAAACCTGGTGATGGTGGCCGCCCTGAAACGGCACTTCGATTGGCAGGATGGGGACGAGGTCATCTTGTCGGTCGTCGGCTTCCCCACGACCGTCGCACCCCTCGTTCAGAACGGGCTCGTGCCGAAGTTCGTCGACATTCGCCTGTCGGATCTCAACTTCGATCTGGACGGGGTCGAGGCGGCGATCGGTCCTCGCACGCGCGGAATCTTCGTCTCACCCGTGCTCGGCAACCCGCCGGACATGACACGGCTAAAGGCGTTGTGCACCGAGCGCGGCCTTCAGCTCGTGCTCGACGACTGCGACTCTCTGGGGAGCAAGTGGGACGGGCTGTTGCTGTCCGACTACGCCGTCGCGAGCTCGTGCTCGTTCTACCCCGCCCATCACCTCTGCACGGGCGAAGGCGGCATGGTCTCGTCGAACCTCGAGGAGGTCGTCACCATCGCCCGCAGCCTGGCCTGGTGGGGCCGCGACTGCTACTGCGTGGGGCCGGCGAACCTCCTGCCCAACGGCACTTGCGGCAAGCGCTTCGATCGATGGCTGCCTGACGACGACTGCGTCATTGATCACAAATATCTCTTCACGCAGATGGGCTACAACTTGAAGCCCCTCGATATGCAAGGCGCGGTGGGCCTGGTCCAGTTGGGCAAGGTGGACGAGATCCACCGGCTGCGGCGCGAGAACAAGGCCAAGATTGAGGCGATGTTCCAGCGACACGTGCCCGAAGCGCGGGTCATCGTCGAAGACGAACGCGCCGAGACCAGCTGGTTCGGAGTCCCGATTCACTGTGCGGACAAAAGCCTGAAGCAGCACCTCGTGGCCTTCCTCGAGGCGAACAAGATCCAGACGCGCAACTACTTCGCCGGGAACATCCTCTCCCACCCCGCGTACGCCCACCTCGGTCGCGCCGACGACTTCCCCCTGGCGCAGCGCGTGCTCGCCGAGGTCTTCTTCGTGGGCTGCACGCCGACCTACAACGCGGCCATGCTCGCGCACATCGATGAGACGCTCTCGCGGTTCGAGGGCTCGCTGAGGGTTGTCTGAGGGCTGGGGCCCCCGGTCTTAGGCGGCCGGCACGCTCTCAGCGTGAGCTAACCCGCCGAGCGACGCGCAGCGACCCGAAGGGCGGCTTGAAAGCCATGCTCGCCGCGCTCGTGGAATATGTGCCTCAACGTAATCGCCCGAATTAACCGAAATCACTGCGCTAACGACAGCAGCGACCGCTTTCTCGATACGAGGCCAGCTTGTTGTGGTCAGGACAACAATCGCGATCTTTCGCCCCTCAAGGCTCTGCTGATATTTCAGGTTCTGGTCGGTTGTAATGAAATCGTCAAATCCGCCCACCTCGGCTCGCTTCAACAACTCCCCATTCATGAGCCTGCCCCACCCAAGCTCAAAAGCTGTGGCCACATGATGAGCGGTCAGATGTTTGCGGAGTGGTGCGGGCGTGTCCTGATCGAAAAGAACCCGCGCTCAAGCAGCTTCCAGACTACGGGCCCAAGCACCGCTCACACGCTGCGGATCGCGTTCAACGGAAGTACAATATGCGGCGCCGAACGTTCAGGTTGAGCTGCCGTACTCGGCAATCCGCCGGACATGACTCGGCTCCAGACGTTGTGCCTCAGGCGACCTCAGACGGTCGGCACCGTCAGCGTGAGCTCACCTCCGTCGGCGTCGACGATCACGTGCGCGCCCCGGGTGAAGACCCCGGACAAGATGCGCTCGGCGAGGCGGGCCTCGACCTCTCGGGAGAGGGTCTGACGCATCGGGCGGGCGCCGAGCTGCGGGTCGAAGCCGCCCCGCTTGAGCAGGAGCCCGATGGCGGCGTCGGTTAGCTCGAAGGTGATGCCCCGCTCCGAGGCGAGCAAGGCCGAACGCTCGGCGGCGATGAGGCGGGCGATGTCGCGGATCTGGGCCTCGTTGAGCGGGTGGAAGACGAGGCGATCTTCGATGCGATTCCAGAGCTCGGGCGGGAAGGTCCGCCGGGCGCGATCGAGCACGCGGGCCTCGAGCCGTTGGTGCTCGCCGGGGCCTTCCGCCTCGCCAAAGCCGATGCGTCGCTCGTTGCCCCCCGTGAAGACGTCGGCCCCGAGGTTGCTTGTGAGGATGACGACGGTGTTGGAGAAGTCGACCGTGCGCCCGCGGCCATCGGTGACGCGGCCTTCATCGAGGAGCTGAAGCAGGAGGTTCCAGACGTCGCGGTGGCCCTTCTCGATCTCGTCGAAGAGCACCACCTGGTAAGGGCGACGGCGCACCGCCTCCGTGAGCTGTCCGCCGTCTCCGTGCCCGACATAGCCCGGTGGGGCGCCGATGAGCCGCGCGACCGAGTGTTGCTCCAGGAACTCGCTCATATCGAAGCGGAGCACGGAGTCGGCGTGCCCGAAGAGGAACTCGGCAACCGCCTTGACGACCTCGGTCTTGCCTACGCCGCTCGGTCCCAAGAAGAGGAATGAGCCGATGGGCCGCTTGCCCGAGAACCCCGCGAGGTTGCGGCGGATCGACTGACCGAGGGCTGCGAGCGCCGCCTCTTGCCCGACGATCCGGCGCGCGAGCTCGTTTTCCATGTCGAGGTAACGCCGGGGCTCATCGACGACGAGGTGGTCGATGGGCACTCGGGCGGCGCGAGAGACGACCTCGGCGACGGCGCGTCGGTCGACCACACGCCGCTCGCGTCGGGCGACGGCACCGGCCAGATCGAGGAGGCCGAGCGCGCGGTCGGGGTCCCGCCGCTCATGAAGGTATCGCCGCCCCAGACGCACGGCCGCGTCGACCGCCTCGTCCGTATAGGTCACGCCATGGTGGGCCGCGTATCGCTCGACCACACCCTTGAGGATCAGCACCGTGGTCGCGACGTCGGGCTCCTCGATGTGCACCGGCGTGAAGCGCCGCTCCAGCGCGGGATCGGCCTCGATGTACTTGCGGTACTCATCCACCGTCGTCGCGCCGATGCACGGGAACTGCCCACGGGCGAGCGCGCTCTTCAGCTCATTGGACGCATCGTGCGCGCCGTCCCCGCCTCCCGCTCCGACGAGCGTGTGGATCTCGTCAATGAAGACGACGACCGCGCCGTCGGCCTGTTTGACCTCGTCCTGCAAGCCCCGAAGTCGCTCGGCGAGGGAGCCGCGGAGGTGGGTGCCGGCGAGGATGGAGCCGACGTCGATTTGGATGATCACGCGGTCGGGGACCAGCGTCTCAACGTTCTCGTGGCGCGCGAGCTGTTGGGAGACGAGCGAGAGCGCCACGCCCTCGGCGACGGCGGTTTTGCCCACGCCCGGATCTCCGACGAGGCAGGGGTTATTGCTGCGACGCTTATTGAGCACGTCGACGCACTGCTCGATCTCGCGCTCGCGACCCAAGACCGGATCGAGGCGGCCGAGATAGGCGAGGTGGCTGAGGTTGCGCCCGAGCTGGCTGAGCCACCGGAAGCGCTCGCGATTCAGGATGAAGGGCGTGGGCGTCGACTCCGGCAGCTTCTCCAGGCCGGAGCCGCTCGAGAA
Source organism: Myxococcales bacterium (assembly GCA_009692505.1). GTDB lineage: Bacteria > Myxococcota_A > Bradymonadia > UBA7976 > UBA1532 > SHZC01. The sequence continues at coordinate 33,553 of SHZC01000003.1, read as the reverse complement.
GGCGACCGCGCCGGCCGAGGCTTCACTGCTGTACTCGCCGCTTGGCTCGCCGTTTGTCTCGCCGTTTGGCCCGCCGTCACTCTCGTCGATGGCTCGCCGGCCAGAGACGCGCCGGCGATCGGGGCCACGGTCACGCTGGTCACCGGTCTCGACGATCGCCGTCCGCATGCCCGTAAACGTCGCGGTGTCCCGAGCCGCCTCGACGACCGCGTACTCCATGTCCAAGGCCTGCATCTCGGCCGTGTCCCCCGGGCTCTCGTCAGCGGCGGCTCGAAGCGCGCTGGTCGGCGTTCGCCGCTCAAGGTGGCTCGGCACGTCCTCGACGATCACGGCGAGGCAGGCGCGGCGCAGCTCCATGAGGTCGAGGCTCGCGCGGTCCATGAGCCGACACCCAAAAGAGCGCGCCATCCTCGTCATGGCCGCCAGGACGTGTACGGGGTTGACGGTCCGGTCCCCATACTCCTTGGCCAACAGCGAGGCGCGGTTCGCGAGCTGCCGCATGCTGTCGTCGGGCTCGCGCTCGATCTTCTCGATCCGCGAGAGCAGATACTGCTCGTCGATGCCCCGCTCCAAGAGGATCGCCGCCGCGAGGTTGGGCACGGTGAACAAGGCGAGCAGGACGTGCGCCGAGGACAAAACCTGGGTCGTCTCCCGCGCGATCGCTCGGGCCTGGGCGCTGACTTGCCGAAGCTCGGCGCTCTGGATGGTGGTGCTCACGACTTGACCCTCTGCGCCGCGGCGCGCCTTGACAGCCAAATGGGGCGCGTGGTACCGCGTCCCGGTCTCGTCAACCGTTGGAATTCCGGCTGCAATCTAGTTCGACCCGAGGCGCGAGGGAAGCCCGTAATCCATGGCTGTCGTGACACTCGGCATTGCCGGCGGGACCGGCTCCGGCAAGACCACCGTCGCCCGCGAGATCGTCTCTCGAGTGGGGGGTGATCGCGTCGCTTACTTGGACCACGACTCCTACTACCACGACCTCGCGCACCTCCCCTTTGAGGACCGTCGTCAGGTCAACTTCGACCACCCCGCAGCCTTCGACACAGCGCTGCTCTGCGCCCAGATCATCGACCTCAAGGCCGGGCTGCCGGTGAACAAGCCGGTCTACAGCTACAAAGAGTCGGCGCGCATGGCCGAGGTTGTGCCGGTCAAGCCCGCGCAGCTCATCGTCATCGAGGGCATCCTCGCGCTCGAGAACGACGCCCTCCGCGCGTTGATGGACGTCCGCATCTATGTCGACACCGACGACGACATCCGCCTGATGCGCCGCCTCCGTCGGGACATCGCCGATCGGGGTCGGACGGCGGAGCAGGTGCTCGGGCAATACGAGGCGACGGTGCGCCCCATGCACATCGCCTTCGTCCTGCCCTCGCGCCGACATGCCGACGTGATCATTCCGCGCGGTGGCCGTAACCTTGTGGCCATCGAGATGGTCGCCGATGCCCTCGTTCGGCGACTGGGCAAGAAGGAGGTTGTATGAGACGCGCGCTCATCCTCGGCTTGACTTTGGTCTTTTGGACATCGGGCGGCCCCTCGGCCCACGCATCCGAGAAGGTCGAGCGTTCCCGCGTCGAAGGGGCCCCGACCCTGACAGCGGGGACCGGCCCGGCTTACCACCTCTGGCACGACGCGACCGGCTGGCACCTGCGCTTCACCGGCCGGTCGGGGGTCGACGCCAAGAAGTCGATCTTCACCGGGCTCATCCATACGCCGACGGGCAAGCTCTCGATGATCCGACCGGCGGGCATGGTCGGCGGCGACGATTCAGTCAACCGACTTGACGGTTTTCGGGCGATGTTCAAGAGCGAGGCCTCCTCCACGCTCGAGGGCATCGACTTCAAGGTCGCGGACGGCGCGGGGTCGATCTACCTGGAGATCTTCGTCGACTACGAGGTCATCGGCCCGCAGATGGTCTTCCTCGGGCAAAACGGCGCGCACCCGACCGATCTGTCTCCGGCCCTGCACATCGACTTGACCGAGCTTCCCGGGCCTCAGCCGGCCCCGAAGTGACCGGCTGCCGATGCTGACCGGCCTCGCCGAGCGGCTCTCCAGTCGCGAGCGTCGCAGCCTGCCGTCGGGTAGTCGCGCCGCGGTGCTTGTGCCGGTCATCGACGATGGCGGGCCGCTTCGCCTGATCTTCACGCGGCGAACGGAGGAGACGCCCACTCATAAGGGCCAGGTCGCGTTCCCCGGCGGTGGCCTGAGCACCCCGGACGAGAGCTTGATCGCCGCCGCGCTCCGTGAGGCCCACGAGGAGATTGGGCTCGAGCCCGCTCTCGTCGATGTGCTCGGCCTGCTCGACGACATCCCGACGGTCACCGGCACGACCGTCGTCACTCCCGTCGTCGGCCGTCTGATCAGAACACCGACGCTGCTTGCGAGCCCCGAGGAGGTCGCGCGCATCTTCGAGGTCCCGGTCTCCGCGCTGCGCGAGCCCGAGCGATGGACGGTCAAGCACGTCACCCGAGGGGAGCAAAGCTGGCCGATCTTCTTCTTCCCCTGGGACGGCGAGATGCTCTGGGGTCTGTCCGCGCTTGTCACGATGCAATTCCTCACGCTGACCCCAGGCGGCGCGCCGCTGGAGCTGCCTCGGTTTTGAGGGGGCCGGTGCCGCGGACGCGCCGGCCCCGGTCTGTTCAGCACGGCCGAGCTGGGCTCGCGCTCACGATCTGAGCTGTCCGACGGGCACGCCATCTCGTGCGCCCCGAGCGGAGGCGACAGCGCTCGCGGCACGGTCGCGGTTGGCTTGGTGCTCGACACGGATCCGGACGTCGACTCCACGGGTTTCGACGCGGGCTTCAGCCCGGATTCCAAGAACATGCGTGCGCCCGACATCGCGGTCGGCAACGTGCCCGACAGGCCAGGTTGGCTCCCGGGAACCCCGCCGTTGGCCGTCGAGTATGCCGGCAGCGGGCAGGACGAAGCCGAGCTCACAGCGAAGATCGGAGAGCTGCTCCTCGGCATTCGGCGCGTCGAGGTGCATGTGGCCGGGGAGGCCGTTCGAACGCTGGGTGTGGGCGAGGTCCTGATGGCGCCCGGCATCCTTCGTAACCCTGTCCCGGTGGAGGCGCTCTTCGACCGGAACGTGGCCCACGAAGTGGCCTTCCGGAACCTCCTTCAGCGACATGGGTATGCAGGGCTGGACGACGTGCGCGCGGAGGGTGCGGAAGAAGGCCGCCACGAGGCGCGCGAGGTCCTGCGCGAGCTGCTCCGAAACACGCTCCGGGGGCGCGGCGCGCTCACCGCCGAGCACGACACCCGCATCGCCGGGTGCCCCGATCTTGCGTGGCTCGCCGCCTGGGTTGCGACCGCCGCCACCACCGGCGTCCTCAGCGACTGAAGCCTACGCGGCCACCCGTCCGCTCGCCAGCACCTCGGCCGGCATCGCAAACCGCAACCCCCACTCCACCGAGATCGGCCGCTCCCCCGCGTGCCTCAGCGGGTGGACGGGTCCGAGATACCGAAACGCCATGGTCCGCCCGTTCGCCTCATGGGCCAGCTCGCGCACCAGCAGCAGCGGCGTGACGCCTTCCCGCTCCGGATGCAGATGCCGCCGCCCATCCTTGGAGTCCAGGGTCGTGCGGGCCTTCGACTGCCAGTGGAACTGCCTGTCCGAGAGCGGAAAGTCTCGATACCGCAAGTGTTCCTTGGTCGCGGCGGCCTTCTCCATCGTCACCAGCAGCAGGTCGAAGCGACCGCCCGCGATGGTCTCCACGCCGGTGAAGTAGTCGCGGAACCAACCTGTGCTGCTCCGGTCGTCAAACGCCGCGCTCAGCTCGACCCCGAGGTACCGCGCGTGAAGCACGATCGGCACGTCCTGCAACAGGGTGTGCGACTCCGGCAGGATCGCATTCAGCCGCCGTAACACGGGAATCAACCCCCGCACGTCGTCCCGCACACTGGCATGCGTGCTCCACAATCTCTCGGCCTCACCGTTGGCCGCCGCTTCCTTGCCATAGAGCACCGCAAACAGCATGCGGGCCAGACGGTGTTCGCGTTCGGAACGGGTCGGCTCCAAGTCCACCAGCCGCTGCCAGAGCTCCAGCCTCGCCTCATCGCCCACATGGGTCAGCTTGTGGACTCTGTCGAGGACGATCGGCTCACCGTCGGCCAGCGTCCTTCGATCCAGGTGCAACTTCCGCCTGAGCCCTGTCCAGGACCGGCGCTGGCGGTACACGTCATTGAGCTCGACGTCTGTCTCTTTCAGGAACTCGTCCAGCGACAGCTCCGAATGGGCCGGTTCGTGCAACAGCGCGAGGATCCCCGTCTCGTCCGAGGGGATCGCGCGCTTGATCTGGTCGAGGATGTCTTGGCGCGCCTGCTCGTCGAAGTGCAGATGGCACCCGGCGGGCAATCGTCCGAAACCGGCCTTCACGAGGTGATGGACCTCACGTGGGGTGTGGCCGAGCAGCGCGCGGAGCTTGCGGTCGAAGCGGAAGTTCAGGTGCTGGCGGCCCGTCAGGTCGAAAACCACCAGCTCGGACTTGCCGGGCGCCCGGCGCAGGCCGCGTCCCAACTGTTGCAGGAAGACCGTCGCGCTCTCCGTGGGGCGGAAGAAGAAGAGGGTATTGACGTTGGGGACGTCGACGCCCTCGTTGTAGATGTCGACCACGCACAGCACCTGAATCTGTCCGCTGTCCAGGTCCGACCGCGCCTGGCGTCGCGCCTGCTTTGGCGTCGTGCCGGTCAGGACCTGGCTGCGGAAGCCGTGGCCCAGGAAGCGCCGGTGGATCTCTTCCGCGTGGCGCACGTCCGCGCAGAAGGCAATGGCCCGCAGGTTGTCCGGCCGCGCGATGCGTTCGGTGACGGCCTGGACCGCGCGGTGCACGAAGACTTCAGCCGCCCCGATCAGCTTCCCCGCCAACGCCAGTGGGGCATACTTGCCCGCCGTCCACGCGACGTCGCGAAGGTCCACGCCCTGGACGTCGAGCATGTAGTATCGAAACGGCACTAGGGCGTGCGGAATCGCCGTCCAGACCCGCAGATTGCCGATCCACGGACGCGGAAAGTGGCGCTCATGGTCCAGCCCGTCGGCGCGCTCCGGCGTTCCGGTCAGGCCCAGAAGCTGCTTGGGACGGATGCGCTTCAGGAGCCCTTCCCAGCTGTCAGCGGGGGAGTGATGCGCCTCGTCGATGATCACCAGGTCGAACGCAGCCGGGTCCACAGTGTTCCCTGCCAGCGAGTCGATCGAGGCGAACACATGTCGACCAATCGCCGGCTTCTCGCCCTCGCACAGTAACTCGCCGAAGCCGCTGACCTTAAGGACGGCGCGGAACGTGGCGAGGGCGTGGTCGAGGATCTCCCGCCGATGCGCCACAAACAGCAGGGTGTCGACCGCGCCCTCCTGCCGGAGCTGCTGGTAGTCGAGCGCCGCCATGACCGTCTTACCGGTTCCGGTCGCGGCGACCAGCAGGTTCTTGTGTCTGCCGAGCACACGGGCGGCGACCAGCTCGCTCAGGATGGGCTTCTGGAAGTCCTTGGCCTCGATGTCGAATTGCAGGGTGGTCCCGTCCGGCGCGCGGGCGCTCGGAGAGAGGGCCCGGCTCAGCCGCGCGCGATCCCCCGCGTGCCCCGGCCGGAATGACTCGAACTGATGCGGCGCGCCCCAGTATTGCTCGAAGGTCTCGACCATCTGGGCGACCAGGGCGGGCTGTCCTCGCTCGGTGACGCGGACGTTCCACTCCAGCCCATCGGTCTGCGCCGCGTGCGACAAATTGGACGAGCCGACATACGCCGTGGAGTAGCCGTTCGCGCGGTGGAAGACCCAGGCCTTGGCGTGGAGGCGCGTGGTGTGCTCGTCGTACGAGACCTTGACTTCGGCGTTGGCCAGAGCAGCCAGCCGCTCGATGGCCACCGCGTCCGAGGCCCCCATGTAGGTCGTCGTCAACACGCGCAGCGGCCGGCCGCGCGATACACAGTGACGCTCGAGCTCTGTGCGAACCTTCTCGAAGCCGCTGAGCTTCACGAACGCGCAGAGCAGGTCCACCCGGTCGGCGCTGTCGAACTCGCTGCGTAGGTGGTCGTGCAGCTGCTCGCCCTCGGCATTGACCAGCAGGCTGGACGCGTGCAGCGACCCCCGCGGGCGTTTGGGCGCTGCGGCTGGCTGCTCGGCGATGGACAGCAACCGTTCGTTGAGCAGTTGCAGTTCGCCCGCGCGGGGAAATGCACGTGGGGCGTGTTTGTGCAGCACCGCGAGCACCTCCTGGGCCAGCGCCAGGATCGCTGTTCGCTTGTCGCCCACAGATTGCAGGGCGAGGCCGATGGCGTCCCCGAGGAGTGACTCCAGCGGTAGTCCGGCCGGCTCGGCATCAGTGGACGTGTGGCGCTCGACCAGGAAGCCAGAGGTCAGGCCTTCGAGCTGCTCTTGCAGGTGCTGGCTGATCGGCTCGTCGTAGATGCCGGGGGCCAGTTGGGGGCGGCGCCAGTTGGACATGTGGAAAACTCCTCCGCCGGGGGCCAGTTGTACGAAGTCCGGCAGATTGAACGGTGCCGCGCGCGTGGAGTCGAGGAGAAGAAAAGGGCCGCCCAAGGCGTATCAGTCGCCAGGGCCGCACGCAACCGAGCGGCTGGGATTGACGAGGTTCGCCGTCAAGCCGGAGGCGAGCGCGACCGACCCCAGAAGCGTGATCTCCCCAAGGCAATTGCACCTTGAACCCGGTGAGGCGCTCGATGAGGTTCGTCGCCGGGTAGGTCGGCACAGGGCCGCGGCTCGATGCGGTGCCCCCCCCCGGCCCCCGCCGCCCGCCTTTACCCTCAGGATGCCGTGACGTAGAATCCCGCGCCGTGTCGTCGCTGGTCAATCGCCGCGTTCACGTCGCCGTCTGTGGGGGCGTCGCCGCCTACAAGGCGGTCGAGACCGTGCGCTTGCTCCAGAAGGCCGGCGCGGTGGTTCAGGTGGCCATGACCGCGAACGCGCAGGCTTTCGTCGGGCCGCTCACGTTCCAGGCGATCACGCACCTCCCGGTGCTGACCCGCACGCTCGATCCCTCAGACGAGATGGAGATCGGGCACATCGCCTTCGCGCAGGAGAACGACGTCCTCCTCGTCGTGCCGGCGTCCGCGAACATCCTGGCGAAGTGCGCGGCCGGGATTGGCGATGAGGTGGTCTCGACGGTCTTGCTCGCCACGAGGCCGCGCCGCTCGCCCGTGCTCTTCGCCCCGGCGATGAACACGGCGATGTACGAGAACGAGGCCACGCAGAACAACCTCCGGATCCTGCGCGAGAGGGGGTACCAGATCGTCGAGCCCGACGCCGGCGCGCTCGCCTGTGGCGCGGTGGGGCCCGGTCGGCTCGCCTTGAGCGAGGCCATCGTCGACGCCGTCGTCGCCGCGCTGACGCCGAGGGTGCTCGTGGGTCGGCGGGTGCTCGTGACCGCGGGACCGACGCGAGAGTTCTTTGATCCCGTTCGCTTCCTCAGCAACCCGTCGACGGGCAAGGCGGGCTTTGAAATCGCCGCAGCTGCCGCTCGGGCCGGGGCCGAGGTCACGCTCATCCACGGGCCCTGCTCCCTGCCGCTGCCGCCGGGGGTTTCTTCCGTAGCGGTGACGACAGCGATCGAGATGCACGCGGCGGTCATGGCGCACCTGCCGGGGGTCGACGTCGTGGTGATGACCGCCGCCGTCTCGGACTACCGGGCCCGTGCCGTGTCCGCGACGAAGGTCAAGAAGCTTGACGAAGTGCAGTCGCTGGAGCTCGTCCGAAATCCGGACATTCTCGCCGAGCTTGGGGCCTCCCGAGTCGGCGCCTCCCCGCTGCTCATCGGCTTCGCGGCGGAGTCCGGTCCCCCCTTGGAATATGCTCGTGCCAAGCTCATCAGCAAGCGTTGCGATCTCATCGTCGCCAACGACATCACGGCTGAGGGCGCGGGCTTCGGGGTCGACACCAACCGCGTCTCCCTGGTCACCGCAGAGGGCATCGTCGAGCTCCCGGTGCTCAGCAAGGCCGCGATCGGCGAACGTCTCGTCGTATTCATGGCCGAGCGGCTCGCCGGGAGCCCGTCGCCTTGAACGTGATGGACGAACTTCGCGCCCTCGTCGCTCAGCGATTAGCTTGAACGTGATGGACGAACTTCGCGCCCTCGTCGCTCAGCAACGATGGGCCTCCTGCGACGCTCGACGATTAGCTTGAACGTGATGGACGAACTTCGCGCCCTCGTCTCGGCGATGCGGGGGGCCCTGCTCTGGCACAAGGAGACGGGCGACCACGCTCTGCCCGTGCCGCCGGGCTTTAAAGCGCCGACGTTCAATCCGCCGGACCGCCCGTTTGCCCACGACGCACCCACGCCGCCCGCGTCTCGTGATCGCCAGCCTCAGGGGCCCGCGCCCACGGCCGTCCCTGTGCTCGTCCGTTCACCGGCCGATCGCCAAGCGGCCCTCGAGGCCCTGCGCGCCGAGGTCGGGGACTGCCAGCGCTGCCCGCTCTCGAACACCCGGAGCCATATCGTCTTTGGGCATGGCCCCGTCGACGCCCGCGTACTCTTCGTCCTCGACGCGCCGGCGATTGAAGACGACGCGACCGGCAAGCCGTATGGGGGCGAAGCCGGCGCGCTCCTCGAGAAGATGATCGGGGCCATGGGGCTCGGTCGCACGAGCGTCTATCTGGGCCACGTCGTCATGTGCCACCCAGGCGTCGCCGCCGTCGAGCCCGAGGCCGACTCGATCGCCGCCTGCCGTCGCTTCCTGCTCGCCCAGATTGAGCTCGTCTCGCCCGAGGTCATCGTCACCTGTGGGGCGCTGCCGACGCGTATCCTTCTGGGGACCGCGTCCGGCGTCCGAGGACTCCTCGGCAAGTGGCACACCGTCTCGAATCGACCGGTCCTCGTCGGCTATTCGCCGGCTTATTTGGTCAAGAACCCTGACGAAAAACGTAAGGCTTGGGAGATCCTAAAAATGGTCATGACCCGCCTCGAGCGCGCCCCGAGAAAGCCATGACCGAGCCGTTTCGTGGGTCGTTCATTGGCGGCGATTTCGTCGCGTCGGGGCGGGGCGACCGCTTCGCCTCGACGGACCCGTCGAAGGCCGATGAGATCGTCTTCGAGGCCCGCGCCGATGTCGATGAAGTCGAGGCTGCGGTTTCTGCCGCTCGGGCCGCTCTTCCTGCGTGGCGACGCGCGGGTCGGACCTCTCGAGCCGACGCCCTCCTGCGCGTCAAGGCGGCCCTCCCACGTCATGCCGCAGGTCTGGCGGAGGCCATCACCGCCGAGATGGGCAAGACCATCGCCGAGTCCCGCGCCGAGGTGAGCTTGCTCGGCGCGAAGATTGACGGCGTGCTCGCGCAGCTCGACTCCGAGCTCCCGCCTGCCCCCGTCGGCGCCCCGGGTGAACAGCGTTTTCACGCGCTTGGGGTCGTCGGGATCATCGGGCCGTTCAACTTCCCCCTGCACCTCGTCCATACGCACCTCGTGCCCGCGCTCCTCACCGGGAACACAGTCGTCGCCAAGCCGAGCGAGCTGACCCCTCTGACGGGGCAGAGGTACGCCGCGCTCTTCGCCGACGCCGCGCTGCCGGACGGGGTCTTCAACCTCATCCACGGGCTCGCGGCCACCGGTGCGGCCCTCGCGGTCCATCGGGACGTGCGCGGCCTCATCTTCACCGGCTCCTATGCGACGGGGCGGCACATCCGGCAGGCCACGTTCGACCAGCCGTTCAAGAAGGTCTGCCTGGAGTTGGGGGGCAAGAACCCCGCGGTGGTCCTGGACGATCTGCTCGACGATCCGGCAGGCCTTGGATTCGACCACTGTGTCCGCGAGATCGTGCTCGGCGCGTTACTCACCACCGGCCAGCGGTGCACCGCCACGAGCCGCGTCATCGCTGCGCCGGCTATCGCGTCGCGCCTCCGGGACGCGCTGACCGAGGCCTTCGCCGCGATCGTGCCGGGCGACCCCACCCTCGAGTCCACGTTCATGGGGCCGCTCGCCCAGCGTTCGGCTCGTGACCGCTACCTCGCGCTCCTCGCCGCCGCCCGGGCCCAAGGCGCGCGGGTCTTGGTCGAGGCGAACGCGATCGGTGGTCCCTCCGGTGGCGGGATCTATGTCACGCCGGGTCTCTACGAGGTCTCGGGGGACGAGGCGATCGTGCACGAGGAGCTCTTCGGCCCGCACGTCGCGTTTGAGGTCGCCGCGGACGAAGACGACGCCTTTCGACGTGCCGGGTCCAACGACTATGGGCTGAGCGCCTCGCTCTTCTCGTCGCGGCCGGAGACCTTCGAGCGTTTCTACGACGAGGTCGCCGCCGGGGTTCTGAACTTCAATCGGAGCACGAACGGCGCGTCGGGCCTCCTGCCTTTTGGGGGCGTGGGGCAGAGCGGTAACTGGTTCCCGGCGGGCTCGGCCGCGCCTCGTCTGTGCACCTATCCGGTGGCCGTGATGGCCGGCACGTCGGCGCAGCGGACGGCCAATCCCCAACTCGACGGCTTGCTCGCCGCGCAGGACTCCAAGGCTCGGAGCACGACATGAATACGCTGACTCGTTTGATGCAGTTCCACCGGTACGAAGAGGTCGCCTCGCGGCATGGCCTCCTGCTCGACGGCACGCCGGGCGTCGACGCGCCGCGCTTGCCTCTGTCGGGCCTCACGAAGGTACACGACGCGGGTCGCCGTTTGACGGTCCCCCGAGCCCAAGCCATCGCCTCGGAGTGCGGCCTCACCTCGGACGAAACGGCGATTTTCCTGCCGCTGCGGCTCGACGGCGACGAGCCCTTCGAGGTCGCCGAAGACCGCTTCATCGCGTTTCTCAATCGACTCTACGAAGGCGATAGCGCGACGTTCCTCATCCCCCCGGCGGCGGGTCTCGAAATTCCGGAGAGCGGGGCCCTGCCCGAGTCCAGCGCCTTCCTCGAGCGGTTTTACGGCGGCGACTTCCTGCCTCGCGAGAAGAAGCCCATCGTCGTTGACCTCAGGCTCTGCCGTGGATCGTTCCTGCGCAGCATCGACCACGACGCGATCCAAATCATCGACGCGGCGAGCCAGATCGCGTCCTTGCCGGCTGGCTTCCGCCCAGGCCCGGTGCAGTCCGCGCTGGACGAAGGTCACTTCGACGCGGCCCTCATCGACGCGGCCGATCGGCGCGACGAGGGTGCCGACTACGCGCGCGAACTCCTCAAGTTTGCCCCCCCCGAGCTGAAGCATGTCTCGTTCACCAGCGGCGGCTCAGAGGCGAACGAGAAGGCCCTCGACCTCGCCCGCCGACATGGTCAAGGGGGTTGTCGAGTTATCGCCTTCGAGGGCAGCTTTCACGGGCGCACGCTCATCCCGCTCTTCGCGACGTGGAGCCCCCAGAAGCGGGCCCGATACCAAATCAAGGGCTACGAGACCGAGTTCGTCGTCTACCCCGCCGGCGACGACCCCTACGCCAACCCCATCGTGCCCGTCGGCTGGCGGGAGCACTGGGCGATGCCTTCGCTCGACCGCGGGCGGTTCTTGGGCGACGGCGATCCGCTGCTCGAGCTTGAGGTGCACAGCCTGCTCGCCGTCGAGGCTCAGCTTGAGAAGGGGGACTGCGCGGCGGTCCTCATCGAGCCCTATCAGTGCGAGGGCGGTGATCGCGCGGCGACACGGCGGTTTTATCACGGCCTCCGACTCCTGACGCGGGCCTGGAACGTGCCGCTCATCCTCGACGAGGTGCAGACGGGCTTCGGCCTCTCCGGGGCGTTCTTCTGGCACCGAAACTTCTGGTTCATCGACGAGCAGGGGCGGCCCGACGCGCCGGATCTGGTCACCTGCGCCAAACGCGCCCAGGTCGGCGTGGTCCTCTCGCGATGGCCCGATGCGCGCCCCGCCGCGGCGCACGCGGCGAGCATCGCCCGAGGCCGGGTTCACCTCGAGCTCGTCTGGCCGCCGGTGCTCCTGGAGGAGACCGTCACCCGCAAGCTCGATGAGCTCGTCGAGCTCTGGCCCGATCTGGTGTCGCGACCCCGCACCTTCGGAGACGCCTTCGCCTTCGACTTGCCGTCGCCCGCCATCGTCAAGCACCTGATCGCCCAGCGGTTTTATCAGGGCTACATGATCTACCCGGCCGGCGAGCTCACGCTCCGCTTCCGGCTCAATCGAGCGACCACGGCCGCGGACGTCGAGCTCATCTTCGACATCATCGACCGCTCGCTCGGCGCGCTCGTGGCGCAGGGTGGGGGACAGGGAGACGGCCTCGTCGCTCGGCTGAACGCCTGCACCGCACCGGCGTGGGTCGCTTCTGCGCATGGGCCGAGGCGGGTCCGTGTGCCCACCCTCGAGGCCTTGCTCGCGAACCCCCGACCCGAGACCGCCGACCAGGTCCTTCGGGTCCACGGGGAGCTCTGCGCGGCCGAGCGCGAGACCGGCGCGGCGTTCTTACGGCTCTCTGACCGCGCGCTGGGGCTCGCCGCCGTTCCCGCCCTGAGAAGCGCCGACGCCGCAGCGTTCGAGGCCGCCGTGGGCGTCTCCCTGCTGCGCTTCGCCGCCGACGTCCTGGGCACGCGGATCCGCTTGCTCACGCCGGCCGGCTTCGACGAGCTCATCGAGTCCATCTTGGCCCTGGAGACGGACGCCTACGAGGCCGCGCGTCGCGACGAGATCACCTACCTTCGGACCGTGGCCGGCAGTGACGGCGGCCTCGTGCTCGTCGCCGAGGACAGCCGGGGCCTCGTGGGCATGAGCTTCGCCGGTCCCCTCGAGCTGTGGTGGGCCATTGATGGACCCCGGCAGGACGAGAACCTCGGGCGCGACAACACCTTGTACAGCGCAGACGTCACGGTCGCCCGGCGCGCGCGGGGTCGGGGCATCGGCTTACGTCTGAGGCAGCGGCAGGTGCACGAGGCCTTGGCTCGGCGACGACCGGACGGCGAGCCCCGCTACGCCTTCATTACGGGTCGAAATCGCGTGGAGTCCGCCGACGCCATGTGGGCGCTTAATCAGCACATGGGTGCCTACTGCGCGGCGGTGTACGACGGTCAATACGGCGAGCACGCCGGTCGCACCCGCTACTACCGAATCGCCCTGCGCCGTCACGATCGCCGCGCGTTCGCCGGGCCTGGGCTCCTCGCCGACGGAGGCGATGACAGCCTCGATCTCCGCAGCGGCATCGCCTCTCCCACCGGCGCCGAGCACCCGCTGCTCAGGCGCGCTCGAGCGTTGGGCACCTTCGACGAGGCGTCGCTGACGAAGCTCACAGTGAGCAACTTCATCACGCCGGCTTATGCGCGGTACGCCGAGTACCTCCGCCACTGCGCGCCTCAGGGCATGAAGCACCTCTACTTCGCGAGCGGCAATGACGAGACGGTCGACAAGAGCCTGCGTGCGCTTCGTCACAACCGCGCCTCAGGCCGCATGGCCTTGTCGTTTCGGGGGGGCTATGCCGGGCATACGACCGCCGCCTCCCGGTCCCTGACTGATGCTTCCCTCGGCGGTGCGGCCTCGGGTGCGCCCTTCGCGTGGTTCGATTGGCCGATCCTGCCGCACCCCGACGACGACTTGACCGAGCTCGAGGCGCTGGTTGCTCGAACAGGAGCCGACAACATCCTGGGGATCTACATCGAGGCGGTCCAGCAGAGGACGGGTCGCGTGCTGTCGCCAGAGGCTTGGGCCGGGCTCGTCTCCCTTCGCGACCGGACCGGCGTGCCGCTCGTGCTCCTCGAGAACGCCACGGGCCTGCACCGCACGGGGCGCGCTCGGTGGTACGCCGACACGCTGGCTGGCGAGGCGGATCTCATCTTGTTCTGGGCGGGTGGACAGATGGGCCACGTCTATACGAACGACCGCTGCTACGTCGCTGAGCCCTTGACGCTCATCAGCACATGGGATGGCGACGAGCTCTCGGCGACGCGCCTGCTCTGGCAGTACTACGCCATCGAGGGGCACGACGTCGCGGCGGGGGTCTCGGCGCTGGAGGCCGCGCTCGCTCGCGCGAACGTCCCGACGACGGGCCTCGGGCTGTATCGCGTGCTCACGGCCGACGAGGAGAAGGTCAATCAACTTGACGACTTGCTCCTGAAGCATGGGGTCAGGCTCGGACGCACCCCGCTCGACACACCCTTCACGCGGCTCATCGCCCCGCCCATCACCTCGAGCCCGGCGAAGCTCTCCCGCCTGGCGACGATCCTCGGTCGCGCCTGGGCGTCGACGTGAGCGGCGACGAAAAGATTGAGCTGTGCGACATCGACGCCGGCACCCCACGCGAGCAAGGTGAGCAGCAGGGCGAGCGCCTCGGGGAACAAGCCTGCGCGCTCTTTGGTCTGCGCTGGCGACTGCTGCGGCTGCGGAGCCGAATCCGGGACGTGGATCAGCTCCACGCCAAAGCACAGGCGCACGTCGAGGTTCTTCGCAGCTTCGATGGCGACCTCTCCGACGAGCTCAACGGCTTCGCGAGGGCGTCTGGGCTCGAGCCTTGGCAGCTCGTCATTCTGAATCACTACACCGACTTCCGGGACATACCGCCGGACGATGGCGGCTGCAGCGTGGTCTACGCGCCGCTCGTCGGTGGCAACGTCTCGGCGCAGACGTGGGATATGCATGGCACGGCCGAGCCCTTCGTGACGCTCCTGCGCCTCAAGCCGAGAGACGCCCCGCCCGTCGTCCTCTTCACGCTGACGGGCTGCCTGGGTATGACCGGCCTGAACGCTTTCGGGGTCTCGGTCTGCATCAATAACCTCACGCCGAACGACGCGCGGGTGGGCATCCTATGGCCGGCGCTCGTGCGGCGAATGTTGCGGGAGCGGACGGCCGAGGCGGCCCTGGAGGTCCTCATGCGGGCGCAGTTGAGCAGTGGGCACAACTACCTCATCGCCGACCGCGCACGCGTGTTCAACGTCGAGACCACGGGCGTGGAGAAGCGCGTCACGTTTCGGGACGCGAGCGCCTGGTACTGGCACACGAACCACTACCTCGACCCCGAACTCCGGGCCTTCGAGGTGCCCGCGTTGAGCACGAGCACGACGTGTGATCGCTTCGAGACGCTGACCGGCAAGCTCGCCTCGTCCACGACCAGACCGGCCGACATCGACGCGCTCTGGACGCTGCTTGGCAGCCACGACGGCTTGCCCCGCAGCCTCTGCTCCCACCTTCAAGGCGACGACCCGGCCGCGAGCAAGACCTGTGGTGCCATCATCTGCGACCCGACCCGCTCGCATATCCTCGCGCGTCGAGGGTGCATCAACGGCTCGTCCTACCGAGTCGTGGAGGTCGAGGCATGAGCGCGGGAGACGACCTGGAGGCGCGGCAGCGCAAGCACGTCATGTTCACCTGGAGCGCCCAGGGCAGCGCGGCGTCGGTCCGCATCTCTGGAGGGCGTGGTGCGAGGTTCGTCGATCACGACGGGCGCGAGTTTCTGGACTTCGAGAGCCAGGTCTTCAACTGCAACGCCGGCCACGGTCAGGCCTCGATCTCAGAGGCCATCGCAAGTCAGGCGAGCACGCTCTCATGCGCTCATCCGGCGGCGGTCTTCGAGGCCAAAGCCGCGCTCGGGGAGCGGCTCGCGCGAGTGACGCCCGAGGGGATCTCCAAGTTTTTCCTCTGCCTCTCCGGCGCCGAGGCGAATGAGAACGCCCTCAAGATGGCCCGCTTCGTGACCGGCCGAAGCAAGATCATCGCGCGGCGGCGGAGCTATCACGGGGCCTCGATGGGCGCGCTGTCGCTTACGGGTGATCCGCGACGTTGGGCCGCCGAGCCCGGCCTCTGGGGCGTCGAACGCATCGAGGATCCGTACTGCTACCGCTGCCCCTTCGGACAGACCTACCCCGGCTGTGGCGTGCAGTGCGCCGAGCACCTCGAGCACGTCATCCAGATGGAGGGCCCGGAGCGCATCGCCGCGGTCTTTATCGAGGGCGTCACGGGCGCGAACGGGGGCTTCGTGCCACCCCCCGAGTACTGGCCCCGCCTGCGGGAGCTCTGCACCAAGTATGGCATCCTGCTCGTCGCCGACGAGGTCTTCACGGGCTTCGGCCGCACGGGCAAGTGGTTCGCGGTCGATCATTGGGACGTGCAGCCGGACCTCATCACGATGGGCAAGGGCATCACGAGCGGGTACGCGCCGCTCGGGGCCGTGGGGCTGACCGACCGCGTCGCCGCGCACTTCGACGAGCGCGCGCTCCAATGCGGCCTGACGAACTACGCCCACCCCATCGCCTGCGCCGCGGCCAACGCAACGATCGACCTCTACGAACGCGACGACTTGATCGGGAACGCGGCGCGAATGGGTGAGGTCCTGAAACGGGGCCTTGAGGCGCTGAAGGCCAAGCACGAGGTCGTCGGTGACGCGCGAAACCTCGGCCTCTTCGGCACGCTCGAGCTCGTCACCGACCGGGTCTTGAAGACGCCGCTCGTGCCTTATAATGGCGCGCTGATCCCCGGCTCGAAGGCGGCGCGCCTGAAGCTCGCGTTGCATCAGCGCGGGCTGCATATTCTCCTTCGCTGGAACTATCTCTTTATTGCCCCGCCGCTCTGCATCGACGAAGACGACTTAAACCGGGGCCTTCTGCTCATCGACGACGCGTTGACTGAGGTATTTGCGTGAAAAAGGTCTACGAGAATGCGACCGCCGCCCTGCACGATGTGCGCGACGGCATCAGCCTCATGTCGGGCGGCTTCGGCCTCTGCGGCAACGCCGAGAACTGCATCGCCGAGCTGGTCCGCTCCGGCATCCGGGACCTCACGGTGGTCAGCAATAACTGCGGCAACGCCGGCAAGGGCCTCGCCGCCTTGCTTCAACACCGTCAGGTCAAGAAGGTCATCGCCAGCTTCATCGGCGGTAATCCCGACGTCCAGTCTCAGATGCTCTCAGGCGAGATTGAGGTCGAGCTCAACCCCCAGGGCACGCTCGCCGAGCGGATTCGCGCGGGCGGGGCCGGCATCGGCGGGTTCTTCACGCCGACGGGCGTCGGCACCGTGGTCGCCAACGGCAAGGAGGAGCGGATCATCAACGGCAAGCGCATGATCCTCGAGGCGCCGCTGACCGCTGACTACGCGATCATCCGCGCCCGAGTGGGTGACCCCTTCGGCAACCTGCGTTTCTACAAGACCGCCCGGAACTTCAGCCCGCTGATGGCCATGGCGTCTCGCATCTGCGTCGTCGAGGTGGAGGAGCTGGTGTCGCTCGGTGATCTCGGCCCCGACGACATCCACCTGCCTGGCCTGTACGTGCAGCGGCTCTTCGTGGGCAAAGGCTATGAGGACCCGATCGAGAAGCTCACGGTGAGGCCACGCGAGGTCTAAAGCAGCGGCGCGCCGGTGAGTGCCCGGACCTCTTCGACCGTATGCCCTTCGGCGACGTCGACGAGCTTGAAGCCCAAGGGCGTCACGTCGACGGTGGCGTAGTCGGTGATGATTCGGTCTACGCAGCCGAGGCCCGTCAGAGGCAGGCCGCAGGTCGCAAGCAGCTTCGGCTCGCCCTTCTTGTTGGCGTGGCTCATGAGGACCACGACGCGCCGCGCGCCGCTGACAAGATCCATCGCGCCGCCCATCCCGTTGACGCGCTCTCCGGGCACCATCCAGTTGGCGAGATCGCCTGTCGCGCTGACCTCCATGCCGCCGAGGATGGCGAGGTCCACGTGCCCGCCGCGGATCATGGCAAAGCTCGCCGCGCTGTCGAAGACGCTCCCGCCGGGCGCGATGGTCACGGTCTCTTTGCCGGCGTTGATCACCTGCGGATCCTCGTCGCCCTCGAAGGGGTAGGGGCCCATGCCGAGCAGCCCGTTCTCGCTGTGGAACATGACCTCGATGCCGGGCGGCACATAGTTGGCCACGAGCGTCGGGATGCCGATGCCGAGGTTGACGATGGAGCCATCCTTCAGCTCTTGGGCGGCCCGCTGGGCCATCTGCTCACGAGTACGGGGCATGGAGGTCTTCGTCCTGATTCCGCCGCATTGTGTGGAGCGGCACTCGTCAATATCCTTCGCCGCCCATGTGGCGGCAAGACCATAGCTTCGAACTCCCCGCGCACCTGATCGCGCGGCGTCCGTCGCCGGTTCGAGGGGAGAGTCGGCTGCTCGACGTACCCCTCGATGGCGCGAGCGAGATCAGGCCCTTCGCCGCGCTCCTGGAGTCGTTTCGCGGCGATGAGGTTTTGGTCCTCAACGACACCCGCGTGGTGCCCGCGCGGGTCTTCGGGCAGAAGCAGACGGGCGGGGCGATTGAGCTGCTCCTGACCGAGGTGCTCGGTCCGGGCCGGGTGCTCGCGATGGTCCGGGGGAAGAAGCTGCGGCCCGGGACTCTGGTGCGGCTGCCCGCGGCGGAGGGTCGGCTCTTGAACGCCCGCGGTGACGGGATCTTCGAGATCGAGCTGCGGGGCGTCGAGGACGTCTACGCCTGGCTCGAGACCGTCGGTGAGGTGCCGCTTCCCCCGTACCTCGAGCGCGCCGCTGACGCCGACGACAAGGCACGCTACCAGACCGTCTTCGCCCGACATCGCGGGGCCGTAGCCGCGCCGACCGCCGGGCTGCACTTCACCGACGAGCTCCTCCAGGCGATCCGCGATAAGGGCGTCTTGGTGCACACCTTGACCCTGCACGTCGGCCTCGGCACCTTCCTGCCACTGAGGGGCGACGACCTCGACGAGCTGCAGATGCACGTCGAGCGCTTCGAGGTCCCCGCCGAGACGGCCCTCGCGGTCCGCTCGGGCCGTCCGGTGATCGCCGTGGGCACGACCGTCGTTCGCGCGCTCGAAGCCCATGCTCGAGACCCGGAGGCGTCGAGCACCCAGATCTTTATTCGGGAGGGCTTCGACTTCCGCGTCGTCGATGGGCTCGTGACCAACTTTCACCTGCCCGAGAGCAGCTTGCTCCTGCTCGTCTGCGCCTTCGCGGGTCGGGCGCGTGTACTCGACGCCTACGCCCAGGCGGTCGCCGCCGAGCTGAGGTTCTTCAGCTACGGCGATGCCAGCCTGCTTCGACGACCGGGGGGACGATGGACCTGAACTTCGAGGTCACCGCGACGTGCTCGACGACGGCCGCGCGCGCCGCTCGATTCCGCACGACCCGCAACGAGCTGATGACACCGCAGTTCATGCCGGTCGGCACCCTCGGATCAGTCAAGGCACTTGACAGTCTCGATCTCGAACGACTCGGCGCGACGATCATCCTGGGCAATACCTACCACCTGGCGCTGCGCCCCGGCGTACCGACGCTCGAGGCCCTCGGTGGACTTCACACCATGGCCGCCTGGTCGCGCTCGATCCTCACGGACAGCGGCGGCTTCCAGATCCTCTCGCTGACGGGCCTGCGCAAGCTCACGGAGGCGGGGGTCAAGTTTCGAAGTCATATCGACGGCGCCTTGCTTGACCTCACGCCGGAGCGGTCGGTGGAGATCCAGGCGGCCATCGGCAGCGACATCGCCATGGTGCTCGATCACCTCGCGCCGTCCGACTCGAGCCGCGAGGTCATCGTGGAGGCCATGGAGCGCACGACCCGCTGGGCCCTGCGCTCGCTCGCGGCGAGGACGCGGATTGATCAGACGGGCGCCCAGGCCGTCGCCCAGGCCCTCTTCGCCATCGTCCAAGGCGGCGTCGATCTCGACCTCCGGACACGCCACGCCCAAGAGCTCGCCGACCACCCCTTTGATGGCTACGCGGTCGGCGGCCTCGCGGTGGGGGAGTCGATCCCGCAGATGTACGACACCGTCGGGCATACGGCCGCGCTCCTGCCTAAGGACAAGCCCCGCTATCTCATGGGGGTCGGCACGCCGCAGGATCTCGTCGAGGGGGTCGCCCGCGGCATCGACCTCTTCGACTGCGTCATGCCCACGCGCAACGCTCGCAAAGGGGGCCTCTTCGTCAATCGAGGACGCGAGAAACTTAACCTGAACAACGCCCGGTTCCGCAACCAGCGCGCGCCGCTCGATGAGGCCTGCCTCTGCTACACCTGCCGCACCTACGGGGCCGGCTACCTCCGTCATCTCCTCGTCTCCAAAGAGCTCATCGTCTACCGGCTCCTGTCGATCCATAACCTCCATATCTACCTCGATCTCATGCGCGAGATGCGTGAGGCGCTCGCGGAAAAACGCTTCGCGGCCTTCCGTCGGGCATGGTGGTCGGGGGTCGAAGCTGCCTTACCGGGGCGTCCTGATTGACCCATAGGTGCTGGCGTGGTAATCGGCCGCGAATTTTTCGGCCGACTGAAGCCGTCGCGGAGTTAATCCTTGGAGTACTTGCTCTTCTCGATCGTCTCTCAGGAAGCGGGGTCCAGCACCTCGTCACCCGGTGGATTGCTGGGGAGCCCCATCGTCATGATGGGGGTCGTCTTTGCCATCTTCTATTTCCTCATCATCCGGCCTCAGAGCAAAGCTCAGAAGGCCCACCGCGAGAAGCTCAGCCGGCTGAAGAAGGGCGATGAGGTCGTCACCACGGGTGGCCTCATCGGGACCATCTTCTCGGTCACTGACGAGGTCCTGATGGTCGATATCGCCGACAAGGTCCGAGTCCGGATCATGCGGAGTCAAGTCTCGAGTCTGCTCAACGAGGGCAAAAGCGACGGCGCGACGGACGCGCCCGCCGAGAAGGGGAAGTCCGCATGAACCGCAGTTGGGGTATTCGAGCGGCCGGAGTGGTCGCACTTTTTGTGCTCTCGCTGCTCATGTTGGTGCCGACGTTCGCCAACCTGAAGGACGACGCCGGGCAGTCGACGCTGCCGGGATGGTTCACCAAGGTCTTCAGCAAGAAGCTGGTCCTTGGGCTCGACCTCCAGGGTGGTATCCATCTCCAGTACAAGGTCGACGTGGCCGAGGCCCTCGGGCGACGGACCGCGAGCCTCGCGGGTTCGCTTGAGGTCCAACTCAAGGAGGAGGCGAAGGTCATTGCCAATGCCACGCCCTCGTCCTCGAAGTCGCTCGATGAGGTCACGCAGATTGAGGTGACGTTCGCGAGCGCCGACGAGGCCGCGAAGCTCGACACCGACTTCCTCTCGAAGTTCGGCCCGGGCTACACGGTCGTCCGCTCCGACGGGGCGAGCGTGACCATCGAGATGCTCGAAGACGACGTCCTCGCGTTCCAGCAGCAGGCCCTCGAGCAGGCCATGCAGACCGTCGAGCGCCGCATCAACGAGTTCGGCGTCTCCGAGAGCAGCGTGACCCGCCGCGGCGAGAGCGAGATCGTCGTGCAGCTCCCCGGCATCAAGGAGTCCGAGTTCTCGGCGGCGAAAGAGAAGCTGTCCCAGACCGGGCAGCTCCGCTTCCAGATCGTCGATCGCGACGGGGCCTCGGCCTTCGTCCAGAAGGTGTCCAGCCGGATCCCCGACGCGAGCAACTGGCCCGCCGAGCTGAGCGCCGACCTGAAGATTCACAAGGTCGACGTCCGCGGCGGCACGCTCCGCAGCACCTCGAAGGAGCTCTTGAGCTACGTCGTTGAGGGTCAGCTCGACGACAACCACCTCGTCGGGTTCCAGCAGTACTGGACCGATCCCAAGGACTCGACGCTCGACGGCATCGACTCCATGACCGTGGAGCAGGAGCGGTACCTCGAGCAGGTCAAGCCGGGCCTCGACCAGCCCGTCGTCCGCGCCTACGAGCTGTACTACCTCTTCCGCAAAGAGGGCATGTCCGGTGAGAACGTCAAGGACGGCTACGTCGGCTACGACGACTTCAACCGCCCCGACGTCCGCATGGAGTTCGAGAAGGTCGACGCCGACGAGTTCCTGGAGATGACGACCAAGTTCACCAATCAGCTCATGGCCATCATGATCGACGACGAGGTCTTCAGCGCGCCGAACATCAAGGAGCCCATCGGCGGCGGTCACGTGAGGATCGAGCTCGGCGCGTCCTTTGGCACTCAGGCCATGAAAGAGGCCCGCGCCCTGGTCGCTGTCCTCAAGGCCGGCGCGCTCCAGGCCCCGCTCCGCAAGCTCTACGACAGCCAGATCGGACCGACGCTCGGCGCAGACTCCGTTGAAGACGGCAAGAACTCGCTCCTCGTGGGCGGGGCCGGCGTCTTGTTGTTCATGCTGGCGTACTACAAGTTCTCCGGGCTCGTCGCGAGCGTCGCGCTCATGTTCAACCTCCTCATCACCCTCGCCATGATGTCGGCCTTCGGGGCGACGCTCACCCTGCCGGGCATCGCCGGCATGGTCCTCTCCTTGGGTATGTCCATCGACGCGAACGTGCTCATCTACGAGCGCATCCGGGAGGAGCTCCGAGCCGGGACGACAATCCGCAAGGCGATCGAAGCGGGCTATGACAAGGCCTTCTGGTCCATCTTCGACGGCAACATCACGGCGGTCATCGCCGGGGTCGTCCTGTATCAGTATGGCTCGGGTCCGGTCCGCGGCTTCGCCGTTACGCTCTGCATCGGGGTGTTGGCGTCCATGTTTACGGCCCTTATCGTTACGCGGCTCATCTTCGACCGCATCTACTTCCGGGGCGACGAGCCCCGCACGATGTCGGTCTAACGGAGGCACGACGTGGAACTCTTCAGCTCAACGACGAAGTTCGATTTTGTTGGCAAGTCACGCGGTTTCATCATCTTCAGCGCCTTGTCGATCCTGGCCTCCTTCGGCTTGATCTTCGGCAAGGGTCTCAACTACGGCATCGAGTTCGCCGGCGGCACCGAGGCCTTGGTCTCGTTTACGGGCCCGACCTCGCTCGACGATGTGCGCGCGGTCTGCGACGGCATTGGGCTCGACCAAGCGGAGCTCGTGCGGTACGGCATCACCGACGAAGGCCGTTACTTCGTCCGCAGCCGCACGCGCAGCCTGCTCAGCCCCGCCGAGGTCGACAAGGTTCGTGCCTCCATCGTCGCCAAGCACGGCGAGCCCTCCATGTGGGACGCCAGCGATGAGACGGGCGAGGAGATCCGGGTCCGCTTCGAAGGCGCGAAGACCGCCGATGAGCTCAAGACCGCCGCGCTGGAGTCGGGCATCACGGGCATCGAGGTCAGCGCGCAGTCGGGGGGCTCGAGGCCGGTCTTCCTCATGCGTATGCCCAGCATCCGCTCCCGCCTCACCGACTCCCTGAAGGCCAAGTTCGGCGACAGCTTCAAGTCCGTCGAGCGGCTCGAGTCCGTGGGTTCGGCGGTCGGCGAGCAGATGCGGAACCAAGGCATCCTGGCGCTCATCTACGCCATCTTGGGCATCCTGCTCTACGTCACCTTCCGCTTCGATATGCGCTTCGGCCCAGGCGCCATCTTGGCCTTGTTCCACGACGTCGTGGTGACCGCCGGCTGCTTCGCCTTGTTCGGCTGGGAGTTCAACCTTCAGATTGTGGCGGCCCTGCTCGCCATCCTAGGGTACTCGGTCAACGACACCGTGGTGATCTACGACCGCATTCGAGAGGTCATCCGGGACACGACCGGCGTCGCCATCTCCGACGTCGTCAACCTCAGCATCAACCAGACCCTCTCGCGCACGATGATCACCTCCGGCGTGACCTTGATCTCGGTCCTCGCCCTCCTCTTCGTGGGCGGCGAGATCACGCGCGGCTTCGCCATCGCCATGACCATCGGCGTCATCGCGGGGAGCTACTCGACCATCTTCATCGCCAGCCCGCTGACCATCTACCTCGACAAGTACTTCGGCAAGCAGGAGGCCGCGTCCACGCAGGTCTCCACCGCCGTCTCGCGCCCTTGAGCTTCGGCTCGCGCCTCCGTCCTCGACCATGATCACCGACTGGATCGTCGCGTCCTCCGATGTGGCGCAAGCCTCGGTGCTCTCCTCTCACCTCGGCGTGCCCCCGGCGATCGCCACCGTGCTGCTCCGAAATGGAGTGTCCGAGCCCGCCGCCGCGAAGGCGTTCCTGACGGCCGCGCTCTCGGCGATGCCGGACCCCGCGACCCTGAAGGACGCCACTCGGGCCGCCGACCGCCTCATCGCGGCGCGTCTTGGCGGCGAGCGTGTCACGATCTACGGCGACTACGACGTCGACGGGGTCACGAGCACGGCGCTGCTGCGGACGTTCTTCGCCGACGAGCTGGGCTTTGAGGTCGGCGTCTACATCCCGCATCGGCTGCGCGAGGGGTATGGGCTCAACACCGACGCGATCAGACGCCTCGCTGAGTCCGGCACGCGGCTGCTCGTCACCGTCGACAATGGCTCGTCGGCCATCGAGGAGATCACGCTGGCGCAGGCCTTGGGCGTCGATGTGATCATCATCGATCATCATCAGGTCTCGTCGCCCGAGCCGCCCGCGTTCGCCCACCTCAACCCGCAC
The DNA here is from genome assembly GCA_009692505.1 of Myxococcales bacterium. Classification (GTDB taxonomy): domain Bacteria; phylum Myxococcota_A; class Bradymonadia; order UBA7976; family UBA1532; genus SHZC01. The sequence goes on along the minus strand of SHZC01000003.1, from coordinate 9,462 downwards.
CGCCCGGGCTGCACCTATAGCGACAAGGGGCTCGCGGCGGTGGGGGTGGCCTTTGTGCTTTTGGTCGAGCTCCGGCGCCGACTCCGCGCGACCGGGGCTTTCTCGGGGCGGCCCGAGCCTCGGTTGGAGCGTTACCTCGACTTCGTGGCGCTCGGTACGGTGGCCGACGTGGCGCCGCTCCAAGGGGTGAATCGCGCGTTCGTCCGCGAGGGGCTCGAGACCATCCGTCGAACGCCGCGCATCGGCCTGGCCGCGCTGCTGAAACGCGCTCGCATCACCGACATCAATGCCCGAGACCTCGGGTACAAGCTCGGACCTCGGGTCAACGCCGCCGGCCGCCTCGACGACGCGACGCGCGGGCTGACGCTCTTGACGACCCGCGATCCCTCTGAGGCTGAGAAACTCGCGGGGCTCATCGAGGCGCAGAACGACGAACGCCGAGACCTCGAGGTGCAGATGACCGAGCGGGCCCACGAGCTCTGCGCCGCCCAGGACGCCGAGCTCCAGGCCTGCCACATCCTCGTCGACGAGTCGTTCCATCCCGGCGTCGTCGGCATCGTGGCCGCGCGGGTCGTGGAGAGAACGGGTCGGCCGACGTTCTGCCTCGCCCGCGAAGGTGACCTCCTCAAGGGCAGCGGGCGCAGCGTCCCGGGCTTTGATCTCAAACGCGCGCTCGACGCCTGCGCCCACCTGCTCCTGCGCTATGGGGGCCACCCGGCCGCCGCTGGGGTCTCGTTGCACCGACGTGAACTCGCAGCGTTTGTTGAGGCCTTCGACGCCGTCGCCGCGACCCACGAGCGCGTTCTGGACGAGGGCCCGAAGGTCGCCGATCTCGAGGTCGAGCTGATACACCTCGACGCGCGGTTCCTGAACGAGTTCGAACGCCTCGGCCCCTTCGGCCACGGGTCTCCCTCACCGCTGATCAGCATCTCCGGTCTGCGAGGTCGCGCTCGCCTCTTCGGGGAGGGTCACCTTCGGGTCGAGGTGGCCGGCACGGACGTGCCCATCGAGGTTCTGTGCTTCGGGGGCGCGGCCCACCTCGCGGCGTTTGAGACCGACGTGGACGTGCTCGTGACCCTGGAGCGTGATCGGTTTCGGGGGCGCGACAAGGCCGTGCTTCGCCTGATGGGCCTTCGTCCGGCGTCTCGGCGACCATGAGGCGTCGGCCGTCCGTTCGACCGGCGCGGAGCGGGCGGGCCCGAATCGTAAAAGTCGTCGGCGCGCTCCTTCTGCTCGTGTGGCTCATCGTCCTGCAGACCGGCCTGAGCGGAGACGTCGCCAGCCTCTTCGGCCTGCTCTCGGATCGATGAAGTTCTAGAACTGTGAGGTAGTATGGCCCGCATAAGAGGACCCCTCGTCAGCCCGCTGCCCGGAGAGGGCGAGTGGCCTATCTTGAACCGCCAGGTCTTCGGTTCCATGGCGATCGGGGGCTGGCACAGCGCGCCCTCGCCGCAGGGCGTGCCCTTGAACTTCGAGGCCATCTTTGGTCGCGTGGCCCCGCTCACGCTGGAGATCGGCTTCAATCGGGGCGACTTCATCAGGGAGTTGGCGCTGCGCCGACCCGATCAGGACCACCTCGGCATCGAGATTCGGCGGCGCTTCGCTTACGGAGTGGCCCACGGGCTCGGGCAGTCGGGCGGACCGCTCAACGTCCGCGTCATTTGGGGTGACGCCAAGCTCGTCGCACGGGCGGCGTTCGGCGACCGGGGGGTGGCCGACCTCTTCGTCCTCTTCCCCGATCCCTGGTGGAAGAAGAAGCACGAGAAGCGGCGCCTGATCGACGAGTCGTTCGGGTCGTCGCTCATTGATCTCCTCGCCCCGGGCGGCTCGCTCTGGATCAAGACCGACGTGCCGGACATCGCCCTTGAGATTCGAGAGGCGGTCGCGCTGGACCCTCGGGCTGGTGAGCCCGTGCCCTTCGAGGTCGACACGCTGCCGCTCACCCGTCGCGAGCGGAGTTGCCTCGCGTCGGGTCGCCCCATTGAACGATTTCGTTTCGTCAAGCGACTTGACGAGATGTCGACGACCGTTCAAGGGGACGACGGCTCGCGCTCCAGCACATAGTGCAGGTTGAACCAGTTGATCGTCAGGTGGACGAGGAACGGGGCGAGCAGGTTGCCCCGCGATTCGAAAAGCAGCCCGAGGATGTAGCCGAGCAGGACGCCGATCGGGGGCCACCACCTCAGCCGCCGATCGCGCACGCCATGGACCAGACCAAAGAGGATCGCGGTCCCGTGCAGCCCGAGCAGCGGCTGCAGGAACCCGCGAAAGAGCAGCTCCTCGGCGAGCGCGCTGGAGAACGCCTGCGCGGGCACATCCTTGGGGGACATGAACTGCAAGAGCTCGCCCAAGGCGGCCGCCATGTCCCGAAAGGCCCGCAAGTGCCTGCCCGCCCACTGGGTCGCGACGACGAAGGCCAGGCCGATGCTGACGCCGACCAGAACGTCCGTCGGCAAGGACGAGGGAGGGCGGCTGACCCAGAGGTCGCTGACCACGCGATCAAAGGCGAGCTGCAGCGCGAGCGTCGCCCCGATCATCGCCACATAGAAAAGGAGGAAGAACCGCGCCACGCAAAGAGTTTAGACCAAGAACGGGCATGAATTCAGCGGGTTGACACGACGTAAACCCCTGACTACGGTCGCCTGAAATGTGCCTTGGAGATTTCCATGTCGGATCGTGAAGCGCAGGACTTTGAGCCGCCGAGCGACGAAGAACTTGCCGCCGAGGTTGAGCGGTTTCGCAGCCTGCTTGAGTTGGAGAAGGGCAAGGTCCTTCGGAACGCCCAGCGGACGTTGACCGAGGACATGACCCTCGATCAGGACGACCTTCCCGACGAGATGGACTTGGCGACGGCGGACTACAATCAGTCCCTCGCCTTCCGCTTGCGTGGACGTGAACGGCTCCTCCTCACCAAGATCGAGAGCGCGCTCGAGCGGCTCGAGAGCGGGGAGTACTTCTGGTGCACGATCTGCGGCTCATTCATCGGGGTCAAACGCCTCGAGGCGCGGCCAGTGACGACGTTGTGCATTCGGTGCAAAGAGAAGCAGGAGCGGCAGGAACGCGCGTTCGCGGGCTGACGCTCGTCGTCGCGGTCGCCTTCGCGGCTTGCGTCGAGGATCACGGCCTTGAGGGTCGACCCGATGGCCTACCCGATGGGCCGTCGGCTGGAGACGAGAGGCGGGCCGACGGACTCGGTGCTGCCTGCGTCGACGATGTCTATGGGCCTTCGTTGCCCGGTCTGCCCGCCGCTCGGCTCGGGGCCGGCCGCTACGAAGGCCTCGTCTTGTGCACCGGGGACGGAGACACCTTCGAGGTGGACGCCGCTCCGGGCGAGGTCTGGCGGGTCCTTGTGCCGGACGCCGCCGATGGCCAAGTTCTTGAACGACTCGACGCCTTGGGCCGGGTCAATGAGCAGGCCCTACGAACGGCCGAGGGCGACCTCATCTTGACCCTGCTCGCGGCGTTCGATGCGCCACGTTTTCGGGTCCGTGGGCCAACGCCCGCGCAGCTCTATGCCCTTGAGCTCGACGACGCGCCGCCCCCCGCCGACTGCGAAGGTCCGCTCGTCAATCCGCCGGCGATCCTCGTCCGGAGCAGCTTCGAGGCGGGCACGGTCCACCTCTGCCCAGGGCAGACCCTCTCGCTCATCTTCGCCGCGCAGACCCGCGGCCGCGCGCTGCTCTGCGTCGAGGCCAGCGGCTCCACCGAGGTTCTGGTCAGCGGCCCGGACCGGGCGAGCGCGCGCCTTGTCGATGCCCGTCCCGAGTGCTTTCGCGTCGACTTCGTCGAAGAGGTCGGTGAGGTCGACGTCTCGGCCTTCGGGGGGCTCGGCTCCCACGTCCGTTGGGATGTGCGCGAGGACGCCGTGGGCGAGCGGCGCCGGGAGCGCGTGGTCCTCGGGCGGGTTCGTGTCCGGGACGGCGTGCCGGAGGACTTCTCGCCTGCGGGCCTGATCGTCTCGGCCGTTGATCCGGGCTCGAACGTCTTGGGTGACGTGCTGCTCGATGCCCTCGGGCGGTTCTCGCTGCGGTTCTGGTCGCCCGTAGGCCAGGTCAACGCGGCGGCCCTCCGCGCGGCCGCGAACTTCGAGGATACGCTCATCACGGTCTCGCCCTCAGGCGTCGGCACCTTGCCCTGGTCGGTCTTTGTCCTGGAAGGGGAGGCCGCCGTCGCCAATGCAGAGGGCGCAGAGGCCGTGGAGGCGCTCTACCTGCTTGATCCGGAGACCACCCTCGAGGTCCCGGCGCTGCACGTCGCCGCGACGGCCCGCGCTGGCCTCGTGAAGGTGGCACCGTACCTTGGGCCGACCGCGGGCAAGGCCCCGCCCGTGCACTACCATTGGCGGCCCGCGCGGGCCGTCGAGTGCGGGACCTGCTTCGTGCCCGGCAGCCTGCCGGTCATCGAGTTGTCTGGCACTCAGAGTGATCCCGATGAATGGGACCAGGCCGTCATTCTTCACGAGCTCGCCCACTACGTCGCCGCGGTCTACGGCCGCGATGACAGCCCGGGTGGTCGCCACGACGGAGGCCGCGTCACGCCGGTCCTCGCTTGGTCCGAAGGCTTCGCGCACTTCTTCGCCGCCTGGCAGCTCGATGATCCAAGGCTCGTGGACCGCCGCGCCGCGGAGATCCTGATCACCGACATCGACGCTTGGTCTTCGAGCGATCCGCTCGCCAGCGGCACCTCGGACGGGACCGCGCGTGGCGACGTCTCGGAGCGGCTGGTCGGCGCCCTCCTCTGGGACCTCTTCGACGGCACCGCGATCGACGGCGGACCGGACGACGACGGCCTCTCGCTCTCAGCCGCCACCCTCCTCGGCAGCTTCTTCGAGGGGAGCCGCGCCTCGACACTAGACTTCGGCGCCCCCGGCATGGACCTCACCGACTTCCTGCAGGCGCTCGCCTGTCGGACTTCGGTGGAGGACCGGTTCGGGCTCGAAGAGCTGCTCCTCGAGCGCGCCTTCATCGTCGAAGGCTTGGGGGAGACGTGCCTCAGTCCCCTCAGCCCTTGACGGCGAGCCACTCCAGGTATCGGTGGATGCGCTCGTCGGTCCACGGCTGGACGCTCACGAAACGCAGCCGGAGCCGACCGTGCCTGTCGACGACGTAGGTCTCGGGGAACTTCTCGGTCCCAAACTGCCGCGCGATCGTCCGGCTCTTGTCGAGCCCCACGATCATCCGCGTCTGCTTCTCGCCGAAAAACGACGTGATCTCCTCCCATGAGTCATCCCCGCTGACGGCGACGATCTCGAAGGGCACGTTCTTCAGGGACTCGGAGAGCTTCTCGAGATCCGGGATCTCCTGGCGGCAGGGCGCGCACCAGGTCGCCCAGAAGTTGACGAAGACGACCTTGCCGCGAAGCTCGCTGAGCCTAAGCGACGAGCCGTCCTTGCGGGTGACCGTGAAGTCCGGGGCGTCCGCGTCAATCAACTGGGCGTCGAAGTTCCGGGAGACGAGCACATCCGGGGGATCCCGGCTGTCGGAGAGGCCGACGTAGAGCACGGCGGTCAGGGCGACGGTGGCCCCCGCAGAAACGAGCAGGGCGCGTTCGCGGGGGCCAAAGCTCACTTGCCGCCCTTGGTCGCCAAGGCCTCATCGATGAGCTTCTTGAAGCTCTCGAAGGGCTGGGCGCCGCGGAGCTTGCGGCCGTTGACGAAGAACGACGGCGTGCCCGTCGCGCCCAACTCCTTGGCGACGGCCATGTCGGCCTCGACCTGGGGCTTGAACTTATTGGTGTCGAGGGCCGCCTTGAACTTGTCCGTGTTCAGGCCGATCTCCTGCGCGTACTTGTCCAGATCGGGGCGGGTCAGCGCCTTCTGGTTGGCGAACAACGTGTCGTGCATCTGCCAGAACTTGCCCTGTTCGTGCGCGGCCAAGGTGGCCTCGGCGGCGAGCGGCGCGTTCTTGTGGAAGGACAGGGGGTTCTGCTTGAACACGACGCGGACCTTGTCGCCGTAGGCGTCCTCGATCTGCTTCATCGTCGGGTTGACGCGGCTGCAGAAGGGGCACTCGAAGTCGCTGAACTCGATGATCGTGACGGCGGCCTTCTTGCCACCCTTGAACGGGTCATTCGAGCCGACCTTGATGTCGTAGACCTTCGTGTCGTCCTCGGCCGGGCGTGCAGGCCCGGCGGCCTTGGAGGTCGCGCCGTTCTTGGTGAGCTCGGCGTAGACGGCGCTGCGGGCGGTGCCCTTGGCGACGAGCGCTTTGGCCTTGACGAGCTCCTCGTCGATGATCTTCTTGAAGGCCTCGAAAGGCTGCGCGCCCACGAGGTTGCGTCCGTTGACGTAGAAGTTCGGCGTACCACCGGCCCCGATCGACGTGGCGAGCGCCTTGTCGCGCTCGACCTGAGCCTTGAACTTATTGCTGTCGAGGTCCGCCTTGAACTTCCCCATGTTCAAGCCGACCTGGCCGGCAAACTTGTCGAGGCTCTCGCGCTTGAGGTCCTTCTGATTCGCAAAGAGCACGTCGTGGTACTCCCAGAACTTGCCCTGAGCGCCGGCGGCGAGCGCGGCCTCCGAGGCGAGGGGCGCGTCGGCGTGGAAGGGCAGCGGGGCGTGCTTGAAGATGACCCGCACGTCCTTGCCGTAGGTGTCGAAGATCTGCTTGGTCGTGGGCAGAACCCGGCTGCAGAAGGGGCACTGGAACTCGCTGAACTCGACGATGGTCACGAGCGCGTCGGCAGGGCCCTTGACGGCGTCTTCAGTCGCGACGGGGACCTTGTAGACGGTCGTGTCGTTGGGGGCTTCGCCGCGATCACGGGCTGCCGGGGCGGCGGCCTTGGAGAGCCCGTTCTCGGTGACCTTGGCGTAGATGTCGGCGAGCGAGGTGCCGGCCTTGAGCAGGATGTCGGTCTTGGTGATCTCCTCGTCGATGATCTTCTTGAAGGCCTCCCAGGGCTGCGCGCCGACGAGCTTGCGGCCGTTGATGAAGAAGTTGGGCGTGCCCTGGACGCCGAACTGGGCGCTGATGGCCATGTCTGCGTCGACGGCCTTCTTGAAGACATTGCCGTCGAGGTCCGCCTTGAACTTGGACATGTCGAGGCCAATCTCGCCGGCGAACCGGTCGAGGTCGGGGCGGGTCAGCGCCTTCTGATTCTCGAAGAGCTTGTCGTGCATCTCCCAGAACTTGCCCTGGGCGCCGGCGGCGAGTGAGGCCTCCGAGGCGAGGGGGGCGTCCTTGTGGAAGGGGAGCGGGCTGTGCTTGAAGACGACCTTGATCTTGCCGGGGTAGGCGTCGAGCGCCTGCTTGATCGTGGGGTTGACGCGAGAGCAGAAGGGGCACTGGAACTCGCTGAACTCCAGGATCGTGACCTGCGCGTCCTTCGCGCCCTTGAAGTAGCTGTCGCCGGCGGGGACCTTGTAGACCGTCTTGTCGTCTTCCTTGGGGCCACCGGCATCGGCCTGGGCGGCGGGCGTCTTGAAGTTCTTCTTCACGAGCGCGGCGTAGACGTCGGTCGGCTTGGTGCCGGCCTTGGTCAGCTCCTCGGCGGCCTTGATCTGCTCGTCGATGATGGTCTTGAACGCGTCGAAGGGGCGCGCGCCGGTGAGCTGCGTGCCGTTCACGAAGAAGTTGGGCGTGCCACGCGCGCCGACCTTGGCCGCGAGCTTCGCGTCGAGCTCGACCTGGCTCTTGAACTTATTGGAGTCGAGCGCGCCCTTGAACTTGACCATGTCGAGGCCAATCGCGGTGGCGTAGGTCTCCAGGTCAGGCCGGGTCAGCGCCTTCTGATTCTCGAAGAGCTTGTCGTGCATCTCCCAGAACTTGCCCTGCTCGTGGGCCGCGAGTGAGGCCTCCGAGGCGAGGGGGGCGTCTTTGTGGAACGGGAGCGGGTTGTGCTTGAAGACGACGCGGACCTTGTTGCCGTAGGTGTCGGCGATCTGCTTCATCGTCGGGTTGACGCGCGAGCAGAAGGGGCACTGGAACTCGCTGAACTCGATGATCGTCACGGGAGCGTCGGCGCCGCCGCCTTTGGTGACGCTGTTGCCGACCGGGAGGATGTCGCTGTCGCCCTTGACGGCGGTGATCGCGCCCTTGTCGGACTCGGCGGAGTTGCTCCCGCCGCCCAACGTGGCGCGGCCGAGGATGAAGGCCACCGCCGATACGGCGATGAACCCGAAGACTGCTACTTCTTTACGCATGATTTCTCTCACTTCTCTGATTGGGGGGAACGGGTTTTTCTAAAAATAAAGAGTGTCGAAGGTCCTCGCTCAGACGCTCAAGCCCGGGGAGGGGGGGTCGGCGGCGGGACGTTCCGTTGAGTCTTGGAGGCAAGCAAGGGGGAGGGCGAAGGCCCAGGCAGGGTGCCGGTTCCGCGCCTCGGGAGCGTGACCTGCTCCGTATCCTGTATCGAGGCCACCGGGCCCTGCCCCGCCTCGCCCGAGGGCTGTTGACCCCGCTCACAGCTTGGACCGCCCGCCAAGCAGCGGGGCCCACCCTGCGGCTCACGAACCGGTACCGGCTCGACCTGCGAGCAGGCCTCGTCGTCGAGGCCGCAGTCGACCGTCGCGTCGGACATGGCCCAGACCGAGCTGAAACACATACCCTCCAAGGCCCCCTGCGAAAGGGACGCGGCCTGCGACGGCGACGCCGCCTGCGACCGAGACGCCACCAACGCGAAGGTCAAGCAAAACAGGGCTGGGACGAGTCGAGACACTCAAGCTCCGGACACCGCGAGAATCGGCGCGGTTCCTTACCGGAACGACCGGGGGGGCGTCAATACGCGGACGCTGCGGTTTCACGCGCCGATTGCCCCTAACGTCTTCTACAAGGCGTTGCCATTCCCCTGCGCGACGACTAAGAGTCCGCCCCGATGCTCTTCAGGCCCAGAACCGGCTCGGTCGGTCGGTTGGTGCTCGCGCTTGCGCCCGGCCTGCTCTCGGGATGCATGGTCGACGTGCCCGAGGGGCCGCCCTCGCCATGTAACGCGGCCGCCTGCCTGCCCGAGTCCGGGCTCGATGGGTCGATCGCCGTCGCGAGCATCGAAGCCATCGGCGAGCTCTTCGTGGTCGCCGCCAACGCCGAGGGTGGTCTGGTCTCGGCCCGCGCCGTCGCCGAGTTCGACGAGCAGGGGGTGAAAGTCACCGGGCTGTTGGTCGGCGTTTCCCCCGAGGCGGACCCGCCTGTGGCCGCCGTCGCGCTCCAGGTCAACGGCGAGTTTCAGGCTACGCTTGAGCTCGGCGCGATCGGCTTGGTGGACGTAAAGGGCGTGTACGATCACGAGCGGGCGCTGGGTATCGCGGGCTTGTCCACGAGCGACCGTGGGCCCATGGGGATGGCCCTGTTCGTCAAGCGCGGCGCCGCGTTGTTGAGCGAACCCCGAACTTACCGGATGACGCGCATCGAAAGTGACCCGGGGACCCTCATCGTCGGCGAGCGTGCGGACGCGACCTTGACGTCCTCTGAGTTCAAAGTCAGCGAGGTGCAGGTCGCCGGGGGGGCTCGGGGGCCGCCTTTCGTGGGT
>SHZC01000065.1 GCA_009692505.1 Myxococcales bacterium | reverse complement strand
CAACTGGCCGACGCGGCCTTCTCGGAGGCCGAGCAACTCGCCCACGAGGCCGCGCAGGTCGATCGGGACAACCGCAGCCTTCGCGCTCGCGTCGTTGAACTTCAGCAGGAGCTCAAGATCGCTCGCGAGGAGGTCACGCGCCGCGAGACCGAAGCCCAGGGACAGCGGTCGACGGACAGCGCCGCCAAACGCGAGCTCATCGAGGTCCGTGAGGATCTCAACCGGCGCGAGCGTGAAGTCTTGGAGATTCGTGATCGAGTCACGGCCAAGGACCGCCAGCTCGTCGACTTAGGCGAGCACGTCGAGCAGCTCCGCGCGGAGAAGGACCGGCTCGCCGGCGACGTTCGGGCCGCCGAGGCCAGGCAGCAGGCCGGGTACACCGCGAGGGACGAGGTCGAGCACGAGGTCGAGAGCCTTCGCGTTCGGCTGTCGGAGACCCGCGTCCGGCTGGAGAAGGCCAAGGAAGAGTCCGAGAAGACCTACGAGGAGATCAAGGCCGAGAAGAAGCGAAGCACCGGCGAGCTTCAGGCCGCGAAGGACCATCACCACCAGCGGGAGGCCGAGCTCGAGGAGCAGTCGGCGATTCGGCTCGCTGCGGCAGAGGCGCGGACGACCGCCACTCGGCACTCGGCCGAAACGGCCCACCGGCAAGCTGAGCGGTCGAACGCGGAGCTCAAGGCGGCCCATGCCGAGGCCATCTTCAAGCTCCAAACGGACCAGGGCCTCGAGCTCGAGACGCGTGAGCAGCGACACCAAGCCCAGACGAGCACCGCATCTACGGCCCACACCGAGATGGTCAACCGCCTTGACTCCAGCCATAAGGCCGCCGTCGAGACCCTGACGACCGAGACCGCCGCAATCGCTGCGGCGGCCAGTGAGAAGCACCGAGACGAGGCCGCGACGTTAGGACGCGAGAAACGGACCCTCGAGGAGCAAGTCGATGCGCTCGTCGCTCGACACGCCGAGAGCGTGCGGGACACCGAGACCGCCCACAAGGCGACCGTTGAGCAGCTGAGGAGCGAGTATCAAAGCGCGCTGGACGCCTCGATCGCCGCCCACGGTCGCGAGATCGGTCGCGCCCGGGACGACGCCGCAGCCCGCGCCGAAGTGCTCAATCTCCAGCTTGAGACCCAGACGGCCCGTGCAGTGGCCGCCGAGCGGGAGTGCGCTCGTTTGGCCGGTGAGCTCGACGCCGCGCAGGAGCTGCTCAACGAGGAGTCGACGAGGGTGCAGGCCGCCGAAAAGGCGCAAAACGCCAAGTACGCCGCCGAGGTCGCGGCTCGGGCCGACGACGTCGCCGAGCGCGATGCCAAGCTCGTCGATCTGCATGGTCAGTTCGACGCGACGGTGAAGCGTTTGAGCGAGAGCGAGGCCGTCGTCGAGACCGTCTCCGAGGAGTTGGGGCAGCGAGAGAATGAGCTCGCCGGGCGGCTCCGAGAGGTCGCGGCCCTCACAGCCTCACTGGCCACCCTGGAGGGCACGCGAGCCGAGTTGGAGTCCGTGCGGACGGCCCAGCGCGAGGCCGCCCAGAAGGCCCGCACGGCACTCGGTGTCGCGCAGGCGTTCCTCGAGCGCATCGCCCCCGACATCGACGCCTAAACATGCGCGCTGTTGAGCTCATCGCCCGCAAGCGTGACGGGGCGGTTCTCCGGCCCGACGAGATCCGCTTCCTCGTCGACGCCTATACCCAAGGCACGCTGCCCGATTATCAGATGTCGGCCTTCCTCATGGCCGTCTTCTTCCGGGGCATGACGCCCGCGGAGCTCGCGCCGCTGACCTCGGCGATGTTGCACTCCGGGGACGTGCTCGACTTCTCGGACCTGCCGGGGCGCAAGGTCGACAAGCACAGCACGGGCGGCGTCGGCGACAAGATAAGCCTGCCGCTCGCGCCCATCGTCGCGGCCTGTGGCGTGCGGGTCCCGATGATCAGCGGTCGCGGCTTGGGCCACACGGGCGGCACGCTGGACAAGCTGGAGTGCATCCCGGGCTTCTCGACGCAGCTCAGCCCCTCGAAGTTCCGCGAGTTGGTCGCGACTTTGGGATGCGGGCTCATCGGTCAGACGGCCGAGATCGCCCCGGCTGATAAGCGCCTCTATGCCCTTCGCGACGTGACCGCGACCGTGGAGTCCATCCCCCTCATCGCCAGCTCGATCATGTCGAAGAAGCTCGCGGAGGGCATCGACGCGCTCGTGCTCGACGTGAAGGTCGGCAGCGGCGCGTTCATGCGGGACGCCGAGACCGCGCGCCTCCTGGCCCAAACAATGGCGGGCATCGGCGCGGAGATGGGCAAGGACGTCGTCGCGTACCTCACGGACATGAACCAGCCGCTAGGCATCGCCGTCGGCAACGCCCTGGAGCTCCGGGAGGCGATCGACGTGCTCCGGGGGGGTGGACCCGCCGACATTCGAGAGCTGACCCTCATCTTGGCCAGGGAGATGCTCCGGCTCGGGCAGGCGGATCCGGCTGAGGCCGAGCGCGCCCTCGATGACGGCCGGGCCCTGCAACGATTTCGAGAGATCGTCGAGGCCCAGGGCGGAGATGTTCGGGTCATCGACGATCCCGACCTCCTGCCGCGAGCGCGACACGTCGAGCCCTTCGTCTCCACGCGGAGCGGCTTTCTCCAGGCCATGGACACACGCGCCATCGGGGTCGCGTCGATTCACCTGGGTGCCGGGCGTCACACCAAAGAGGACAGCATCAATCCAGCGGTCGGGTTCATGATGGGCGTGAGGCTCGGTGACTGGGTCAACGACGGCGACCCCCTCCTCTTCGTGCACCACGACGGCGTCGGCCTCGAGGCTGCGAGAGCAGAGTTGTCAAGCGCCTTTACCATCGGCGACGTCCGGGTCGCGCCGCCCCCGCTCATTATCGAACGCCTCGAGGCCTGAGCACCGCGATGTCACCCAACGCCCTCCCCGTCGTCCTCGACGTACCGATCGAGGCCCGCCTCACCAGTCTGCTCGGGCTTGTGGTCTTCCTGGTCCTCGCTTGGGCCATGAGCACGAACCGGCGCATCGTGCCTTGGCGCGTGGTCCTCTGGGGCGTGGCCCTGCAGCTCCTCTTCGGGCTCTTTGTGCTCCGAACCGCGCTCGGCCAGCGTTTCTTCGGCGCGGTCAACGACGGCGCGACCAAGCTCATCGGCTTCGCCAACGCCGGCTTGTCGATGGTCTTCGGAGATCTCGTCACCAAGTACCCGCTGGCCTTCAGCGCGTTGCCCGCGATCATCTTCTTCTCCGCGCTCATGAGCGTCCTCTACCACCTGAAGATCATGCAGATGATCGTCTGGTTCTTCGACGTCGTGATGCGGCGAACGATGCGGACGAGCGGCGCGGAGACGCTGTCGTCGGCGGCCAACATTTTCGTGGGGCAGACCGAGGCCCCGCTGCTCATCCGGCCTTATGTCGACAAGATGACCCGGAGCGAGCTCATGGCGGTCATGGTCGGCGGCTTCGCCAACGTGGCCGGGGGGGTCTTTGTCGCGTACGTGGCCTTGTTTGGCGAGTCTTTCCCCAGCTTGGCCGGACACCTGCTCACGTGCAGCATCTTGTCGGCGCCGGCGTCGCTCGTCATCGCCAAGCTCATGGTCCCCGAGGAGGAGCAGCCGGAGACCGCGGGCATGGCGGCGCGGGGCGAGGCGAGTGAGGCCTCAAACGTTCTGGACGCGGGCGCGCGCGGGGCTTGGGACGGGCTCAGGCTGACGGCGAACGTGGTCTGCATGCTCATCGCCTTCGTGGCGCTCGTGGCCTTGACCAACGCCTGTCTCGGAGCCCTCCTGGAGGTCTTTGGCGCGCCCCCGCTCACCCTGCAGGCCATGCTCGGCTGGGTCATGGCACCGTTCGCCTTCCTGATGGGCGTGCCGACGGTCGACGTCATGGCCGTCGGTCAGCTCATCGGCACGAAGACGATCATGAACGAGTTCGTCGCTTATGCGGACCTCTCCAAGATGATGGCCAGCGGCGGCCTGATTGATCCCCGATCATCCGTGCTCGCGGCCTACGCGCTGTGTGGGTTCGCGAACATCGCGTCGGTCGCCATCCAGATCGGCGGCATCTCGATCATCGCCCCGAGCCGGCGCGATACGGTGGCCCGCCTTGGGCTCCGGGCGATGGTCGGCGGGACCTTGTCCACGTTCATGTGCGCGTGTGTGGCCGGCATCTTGATGTGACGGACCTCGAGGACGCGGTCGATCTCGCGCTCTACGACGAGGACCCCGTCGTGCGAGATTCGGCCCGAAGTCGGCTGACTCAACGGGCCGACGGACGCACCGTGGCCGTGATGTGCGCCCTGCTTGACTCGCCCTCTCGGACGACCCGCAGAAGGGCCTCACGCATCCTCTCGGCGATGCGGCCGGAGCTCACGACGCGCTTGCTGACGGAGCGGCTCCTGGACGCGAGCGGCGCGACCCCGGTGCGCGTTCGGACGGGCGCGGCGCGGCTGCTCATGATCCTCTCGTCGGGGGAAGTCGAAGCCCTCGGTCTCGCGCTGAAGGATGCCGAGCGCCGCGTCCGTCGAGCGGCGGCGAATGTGGCCGCCCCGGTTCATGCCCTGATCGAGGCCCTGGACGACGACGCCCCCGAGGTGGTCTCCGAGGCGCTCAACGCCCTCCAGGAGCGAGGCTGCGAAGTGCCCTATGCCGCCCTCGAAGCGGCGTGCCTGCGTCTTGCGAGCGCGGGTCCCCTTCCGGCGGCGTTGACGAGAGCCCGTCTCACGGCGGCCCCCGAGGGCCTTGTGATCCGGACCGCGGCGCTCTCGGGCGATGACGTCGCCCTCGACCACCTGACCTCCGTCGACGGCTGGCGCGCCTTGCTCGGAGGCGACCATCACGTCGACGCGGTCTGGGGGCTCGTGTCGCGTGGCCTGAACGACCCAAGCTGGGTCGCCTCGGCGGACCCTCGCGTGCGGGCCGCGTTCGCCCGAGCGTTGCCCCCGGACGACGAACGCCACGACCTCTTGCACAGGGATCCCTCGGCGGTCGTGCGGTGGTTCTCGCGGCAGGCTCGCGCCGGCAGCTTCGTCGACGCGGCCCTCGAGGCCCGACTCGGCAAACACGCGCTGAGCGACGCCACCTCGGCCCGCCCGCCCTTCGGCTTGACCGCCGCCGACCGTCCAGAGGCCCCGCCGCGCGTCGCCGCCGCGCTCGCGCTGTGTCACCCGCGCCTGGACGTCAACCTCGGCGTGGCCGTGCGGAGCGCCGAGGCCGCGGGGCTCTCGGAGGTCTTCGTCGTCGGCCGAGCCGAGCTACTCCGGAGCCCGGCCCGAGGCACGGAGAACGTCTTGACGGTCACGCACCTTCAAGACGCCGCCGCGCTCATTCGCCGCGCCCACGCCCTCGACTACCAGCTCGTCGTCATCCAGCAGACGCCTTTGAGCGCGCCCTATCACCAGGCCGAGTACCCACCGCGCCCGCTCTTCGTCGTGGGCGCGGAGGACGAGGGCGTGCCGCAGCCCCTACGGCGCGCGGCAGATCTGCTTGTGGAGATCCCGCAGTACGGGCTGATCGACAGCCTCAACGTGGCGGCTGCGGCGACCGTCGTGATGTTCCACTGGCGGACACACATTTAGAGCCGAACGGATTGCGGGAGCACTCTGCCGGCTGCGTGTAGGTTCTTTACGGCGGCGACCCATCGCAGGTCGAGGACGCTATTTTGTATGCCTATCCGGTTGGCCCGCATTTAGCCTTCCCCTGCCAAAAGCCGGAGGACGCGGATCTCATGCGTGAGGGCACCCGCTGCATAGGGTCCCAGATGCTTCTTGATGATCCGTAAGGTCTTGGCCTCGTTCACGAGGTGGTTCTGAATCAAGAACTCCAGATCGGCTCGGTCAGTCGTTCGCCCCGCCACCTCTTCATGGCGAGCAGATACTCGGGAGAGATGATGCGCCAGCCCGTCTCCAGATCGACAGGCGCGACGTTGAGCGCCTCCTCGTATAGGGCCGCGTACTCGTCATCACGAAGATTGGCATCGACGGGCACGCCCTCCGTCGTTTCGAGCTTCTGGCCACCGAAGGAGAGGCGTCCCACCTCTTTCAAGCCTTCAAGTTCCTGCTCCACCACGAGCTCTACGTCTCCTGTCAATCGCGGGGAACCCCATTGTTGGAGTGCAAAGCCCCCCGCAAGCGCCGCGCGAACCCCCTGGGTATGCGCCCGTGCAAGAACTTCCTCCGTCGCCGCCTCGAGCACTTCAGGTGCAAGCAGTCTTTTCTTCTTGGAACTCATCCTTCCTCGTAGGTCGGCCCTTCCTGATGCGAGCCGATACCAAGCAAGGACCGGAACGACAGGGCCCGCTCAAAACGCCGATTGAACCGAAACATGAACTCGTTGAGGTACGCCGGGAGATGCTGCTCGCGAACGCCGTGGAAAGTCCCGTCAAGCCACGCCTTGAGGTTCCCGATGATGAGGTGGACCAGCGGCACCCACGCCTCAGCAGCATCGGGATCACCCCGCAACGCAAGCGGCGCGTGCTGATAGCCCGTCTTTCTCAAAGCCGTGTACTCCGCACCCGCGTCCGAAACGATGAGCGAGCCAGGCACGATTCAGTCCTCTGCGAAATTGACGATGGTGGTCGCCGTCTTGTCCGCGACCATCCGCAGACGCACCCGCCCGCCGTAGAACTTCTGCGTGACGAGGTCGCCCTTCTTGTTCACTGGTCTTCCCCCGCTTCCCCGGACACCACGGGGGCCGAGGCGGTGGTGAACTTCATGCGGTGAAGAGTGCCCCACCCCTCGGCCTCGTCGTCGAGCGACCAAGCAGCTGCTCTCACTGCAACGCGATCGGCCCTACCCCCGCACCTCAGGCGGCGTGCCAAACAGCCCGCCGACTCGGCTGGAGAACTCGATCAACGCCCGCTCGCTGGGCTCCTCGGGATAGGTCCGGTAGGCGGCGATCACCCCGGCCATCGGGCGGAGCGCCAGGACGACACGCAGCGCGAGGCGAGGCTCCCGCGTGAGGCCTCGGGCGAAGCTCAGCGCGTCTCTTACGTCGGGCAAGACCATCCGCTGGTCCAAGGTCCGCTCGAGCTGCCGAGGCGTGACGAGGCCCGCGTCGATCATCCGGGCTTGCTCTTCGCGGCTGAGGCGCTGCGTGAGCCGGCGGACGACATCGTAGGCTGCACAGAGCGTCCCGTACTCGCGTTGAAACGCCGCTTGCCACGTCCAGAGCGCGCGAAGCTCTCCGGGGTCTCGCCCGCCCCCGACGTGGCTGGCGAGCATGCTCGCGGCGATGAGGCCGAGCCCGACGCCGCTGCCGTGGGCGGGGAAGATTTGGCAGGCGGCGTTGCCCAAGAGGGCGACCCCCTCCACGACGAGGCGGTCGTAGGGCCTTCGCATGGGCAGGAGGCCCGAGCCCCCGAACTCTAGCGGACCCGTGAAGTCGAGCCGCTCGCGGCAGCGCTTGAGCAGATCGACGCCGCTTTGGTCCGTATCTCCGACGACCGCGCCCGTCAGAAAGTCGATCTCCATCTTAGTCAAGTCGATTGACCCGTTCATGATCGAGAAGCCGCCCGCGATGCCCACCTCGCTGACCGTCTGCCCGGAGCTCAGCCCCCTGGCCTCGACCCAAGCTCGGGCCGCGTCCGGATCCGCGATGCCGTAGACCGCCTGGGCCGCCGTGCACGTCTCCCCGAGCCCAAGGGACGGGCAGTCTCGCTCGAGCTGGGGCACTCGTCGGCGAACGGCCCCGTTCATCCCGCTGGCGTCGATAAACAGGGCCGCGCCGAATTCGCCGCGAGAGGTCGAAAGCGAGACCGGCCGACCCCACCTCACGTCCAAACCCAGCACCGTCGCCCGCTCCACCGGCGTGACCCCTGCGGCCAAGGCGAGGCCTTGCAGCCGGGCGACGAGCGCGCGCATATCGACCGCTTGGCAGGGCGTGTTTTCGACCGTGACCTGGGCGTCTCCGGCGTCGATCGTGAAGGCTCCCCCCGTGGCGCGAAGCTCGGGCGACTCGGGCCGTGGCAGCCCCGCCGCATCGAACATCCACGGAGGCACGTAGTTGACCCAGCGGGAGCCGGAACGCCCGAAGTCACGGCCATCGACGAGCGCGACATTTAGACCCCGGAGCGCCAAGCCATAAGCCGCCATCGAGCCCGCGCTGCCCGCCCCGACGATCACCACGTCGAACCGCCGCCGCGAGCCGAACCTCGACGCCGTCATGGTCGCTGCCGTCGGGCGAGCTCCCGAAATACGCCACCGAGCATGTCGAACTCGGCGGTGTTCGCCTGCGCCCTCGTCAAGAGCTTCTTCAGGCGGCGGGCGAATGCGACGGGCGAGCGCCCCGGCGGGTATCCGGCCAGCGCGCAGTGCTCCGCCACCTGGTCGAAGAAAGCCCCACGCTCGGTCGCCCGGGTCATCAAGGTGGCCGCGGTCGGCTCCTGGCTCCAAGTGTGCGTATCCGGCCGCGCGAGCTCATACATCAGGACTGCGACCGCGTGGCCGAGGTTCATCGAGGGGAAAGCCTCGCTCGTCGGGATCGCAACCACCGCGTCACACCGATCAAGCTCCTCAACGGTCAAGCCGGTGCGCTCATTGCCGAAAAGCACGCGCACGTTGAGCCGGTCCTTCAGACGCCCGGCGAGCATCGGCAGCGGCCAGACCGGAGCGGCGTCGGCATCGTGAACACGGCGACTGGTCCCGAGCACCCAGTCGGCGCCTGATAGCGCGTCAGCGAGCGAGGTCTGGCGATGCACCTCGACGACCCCAAGCGCGCCGCTGGAGAAGTTCATGAGGGCGTCGCGGTCCGAGAGCGAGTCGGAGATGACGTGCAGACGCCGGCCGCCGAAGTTGGCCACGGCCCGAATGCAGGCTCCGATGTTTCGGGCGTCCGAGGGTCGGCAGAGCACGACCTCGACGGGGCTGTTCATGGGCTACCGCGGAGCAGGAACGCGACGCCCAGGATGAACAACGTGAGGGACGCCACCACGATGAGCAGTCGCCGAGGCTCGGGTGGTCGACCTTCGGCTTTGCGCTGCGTGTAGAGCGCTTCACCCATCGACGGATCGATGACGGACGGCGCCGGGGGCACCGACGGCACCGGGGGCTCGCTCGGTTCGACCAGCTGCCGGAGGCGGTCCCGCACCTCCAACGCCGAGGACGGGCGGTCGTCGGGCCTCTTCGCCAGGAGGGAGAGGACGAGCTGTTCGAGCGCCAGCGGCAGCTTGCGGTCATCCGGCAGGAAGTGGTTCGGCGGCGCGACCACGTCGGTGAGCACGGCGGTCACGGTCTTGCCTGTCGCTCGCTTCCGGGTCAGCGCCTCGTAGATGATGACCCCGAGCGAATAGAGGTCAGTCCGGGCGTCAACGTGCTCCCCGCGGCACTGCTCGGGTGACATGTACCTCAGCGTGCCTAAGAGTCGCCGCTGCTCATCGCGTGGATCGGCGTCGAGCATGGCGGCAATGCCGAAGTCGACGAGCTTCACGCGCCGGGTGCCGTCGGGTCTTGCCTCCAGGAAGATGTTGTCCGGCTTGAGATCGCGATGCACGACGTGGGCTGCATGAGCCGCCGTGAGGCCATCGCAGATCTGAGAGACGATGGGTACCACAAGGGCGACCGGCATCGGCGCGCGTTCGCTGAGCACCTGCTTCAGCGACGTCCCTCGGAGCAGCTCCATGGCGATGTAAGCTAGGCCCGTCTCTGTCGAGAGCTCTGCGTCGAAGACGGTGACGACGTTGGGATGGGAGAGGCGCGCAGCGGCGATCGCCTCGTCGCGAAAGAGCTGGCGCTGCACCGGGCTCTCGAGGAACCGCGGAAAGAGCACTTTCAACGCGATGTGGTCGCCGACGAGCACGCGCTTCGCCCGAAAGACCATGCCCATGCCGCCGACGCCTAAGACCGCCTCGATCTCGTATTTCTCATCGATCACGCGGCCGAGCCAGGACTCCGGCGGATCGTCTCGGTCCGGTTGGTGTTGGCCGCATTGACCGCAGTGGGTCGCGTCCGCGACGACGACCAACCCGCAGCGCGGGCAGAATCGATTGGAGGGGGGGGACATGAGCGGCCGTAGTGTAGTTCCCCGCACTTCCGATTGGCGACCTCCGATTGCCTGAATCGTTAGGAGCAAACGGGGGGCGGGTTATGATGCGGCCGTGTCCGTCTGTACCACCTGTGAGACCCCCCTCCCCCTGGACACCTCGTTCTGTCCGGCGTGCGGCGTGGACGTGAGGCAGGGTCTGCCATCGACCTCGCCGTTTCGGCCCGGAACCATGCTGGAGAGCCGGTACCGGATCGATGTGGAGGTTGGGCGCGGGGGCATGGGCGTCGTCTACCGGGGCACCGATCTCACCCTGAAGCGGCCGGTGGCGATCAAGGCGCTCCGACAGAGCGACGGCGATCAAAACGTGCTCGGTCGATTTCTGCGCGAGGCCCGCTCGTTGGCGCGTGTCGAACACACCGGACTGGTGCCGGTCTACGCCGTCGGACGCGAGGACGGCGTCTATTACATGGTCATGAAGTTCGTCGAGGGCCGGACGCTCCAGCAGCTCCTGCGCGAGCGCGGACCGATGGAGCCCTCGCAGGTCCGCCGCGTCGTGCGTGAGGTCTGCGACGCGCTGACGGTCCTGCACCAGGCTGGGCTCATCCATCGCGACCTCAAGCCGGGCAACCTCATCCTCACACCCGAGGGTCGGGTCATGGTCATGGACCTTGGGATCGTCAAGGCCGTGGGCGAAGATACCCAGACGACCTCGACGGCCCTCGGCACGCCGAAGTACATGGCCCCTGAGATGCTCGAGTCGCAGACCGTCGATGGCCGCGCCGACCTGTACTCCCTCGGTGTGGTCGCCTACGAGCTGCTCTGCGGCGACCCCCCATTCGACGGCCCGAACCCCATGGCCATCTTGTTCAAGCAGGCCCATGAGGCGCCCGAGCCCCTGAAGCGTCGGGTGCCCTCGGCGCCGAAGAACCTGACCTCGGCGATTGAGCGCGCGCTGGAGAAGAGACCCGATGACCGCTTCGCCGACGCGCGCACGTTTGCCGAGAGCGTGAGGGAGGAGGCGGCGGCGAGCGCGCTGCCGCCGTCGAAGGAGAGACGCCTCGCCCTTCGTCTCAGCCTCGCCGTGCTCGCGGTCGCGGCCCTCGTCGCGCTGACCTTTCGTTTGATGGGGTCGAGCCGTAGGGAGGCGAGCGAGTCGAAGCTTTTGCCCGTCGTCATCGCCGTGGCTTCGGCGACCTCGGTTCCAGCGCCCGTGAGCGAGGTGCGAACGCCGAGCTCGGGACCAAACGCGGGCGTCGCCCCGGCTTCTTTCACCGCGCCCGAGCCGACCGTCAAGCTCGTCAACCTGGTCCTCACCTCGGACCCAGCCGGGGCGGCCGTCTTCGAGGGCGGGCGCCTCGTCGGTCGAACGCCCCTGACCCTCAAGCGCCCCCAGTCGGCGCGAATGGGCCTCTTTGTGCTCAAGCTCGACGGCTATACGAATGGCAAGATCACGACGAACCTCGGGGCCGACACCAGGGGTCACGCCAAGCTCGACGTCCTCTTCGAGCTCGTCCCCTAAGGAGAGCGCGGGCCTGCAGACTTGCCTCGGTGAGCGGGCAAGGGCATCGTCCCGCCCGTGACCCGCGCGATCGCCCTGCTCATCGGACTTCTGTTGCTGTCCGTCGACGTCTTTGCCGCGACGGCGGACGACGTCGCCGAGGCCCGCCGTCTGGGCCAAGAAGCGGCCGTGGCCTTCCGCGACAAGCGCTTCGACGAGGCCCTTGAGCTCTTCCAACAGGCCAACGCCCTCGTGCCGCACGCCAACCTGGAGGTGAACGTCGGCCGCAGCTACGAGGCCCTCGGGCAGTTCGACCTCGCGCTGGTCCACTGCAAGATGGCGCTCAACGCGCCGGGGGTGCCCGCGCCCACGAGAGCGGCCGCGTTGCAGTGTGTGGAGCGGGTCGCCGAGAAGCTCGTGCGGCCCATGCTCCACGTCAACAGCAAGCCACCTGGGGCGACGATTCGGATCGACGGGCGTGAGGTGGGTCGGACCCCGTTTCGTGGCGAGGTGGATCCCGGCATACGAAAGATTGACCTGGAGCTCGAAGGCTTTGGGCCGAGCAGCCGGACCATTATGGCCGAGCGCGGGGACATCGCCCCCCTGAACATCACGCTGACTCCCTCAGATCTCGGCGGGCTCCTTACGGTCCTCAGCACGCCGGCCGGCGCGCGCATCTATCTGGACAAGGATGAGATCGGACGGTCGCCGCTCCGAAACTTCCCTGTTGATTCAAGTCGTTACGAGCTTGAGGTCATTCTGGAGGGCTACGCGCCGGACTTGAAGACGATCACGGTCAGCAGCGGCAAGCACCTCGAGCAGGCCATCACGCTCGTCCCCATCGGCGGGCGCGTCGAGCCCAGCGGCCCGAGACCCTCTTGGCCCGGGTGGGCGCTCCTCGGCTCGAGTGCTGCGGCCTTGGGCGTCGCCGGGTACTTCGGCCTCGCCGCCATCGACTCTCATGGCAAGGCCGACGAGCTCGCCCGCACGAGCGGCTCGGCCCTGGACCGGGGCCGGTATGACAGGCTCCGCTCAGACTTCGAGTCGCAGAGGTTTGCCACCGACCTCTCCGTCGTCGCCGGCACTGTGCTCCTGACGAGCGGCTTGACCTATCTGCTCTGGCCCGACTCCAGCCCGAAGCCCGCCGCGCCTGTCGATCCCGCCGCGTCCAGCGACGAAGAGATGGACGAGTAAGACGAGCGCCTCAGCGCAGGAGGAACGCGAGGAGGGTGCCAGCGGCCGCGGCCCCGAGCGCGGCGCCGATGAGCAGAAAAGGGCGGGTCAGGATGCCCGGGCGATGGGAAACGCCGACGCGCACGGACGGCACCGCCCCAGCCTCAACGGCGTCGAGGTCACGCAGGGCTGTCTCCGCATCGGCGTACCTCTGGCGGGGATCGAACGCGAAGAGCCCCTCGATGAAGGTACACAGCGCCCGTGGGAGGTCAGGCCGATAGTCCAGCAGCGGCGTCGGCTTGCCTTTGATGTACGCCGCGAGCGCCTCCGAGTTCGTGGTCACCTTGACGGGGCGCGTGCCGGCCGCCAACTCGTACAGCGTGATGCCGAGCGCGAACAGATCGACGCCGGGGCCAACCTTGCCCTCGAGCATCCACTCCGGGGCCATATAAGCCGGGTTGCCGATGAAGTTCCCGGTCATGGTGATCGCGGTGGGATCTTCGTCGCCCGTCGCGACGTGTTTGGCCAAGCCGAAGCCCGTGAGGCGAAGGTGGCTCGTCCCGTCCGGCCGGTGCCCGAAGATGAGCGCGTCCGGCGACAGATCCCGATGGAGCACCCCCGCCTCGTGCGCGGCCGCCAAGCCCAGGAGCGCCTGCCTCGCGACCACCTTGAGCGTAGAGACGTCGAGCGTCTTGCCCGAGCGCGTCAGCTCCCCGAGCGCGCCGCCCTCGACGACCTCGAGCGCCATATAAGGCGCGCCCTCCGGCGTGAAGCCCGAGTCATAGAGCCGCACGAGGTGGTCGGACTGCAGCTTGCCCCAGGTCGCGACCTCCCGCTGAAACCGCGCCTGGTCACTCGGGCCCTTCACGGACTCCGGTGAGAGAACCCGCAGCTCGACGTTGCGCTGGAGGTTGTTCTGGCGGGCGATGAACGTACGCCCCGCGCCTCCACGTCGAGCGACCTCGGAGACGATCTCGTACTTGCCCGCGATGCGAGTACCTGGGCCCAAGGGCGGCCCTCGATCGGTGCCGAGGGCATACAACGGCGAGCCGTCGTTGGGGCAACGCACGAGGTTGACCCCGGAGAAGGACTTTTCGCAGACGGGGCAGACGAGCACGGCTCAAGACTGCGACGCGCCGGGGCCGCGTGCAAGTTTGAGCTTCAGGCCCATGTCGGGTCGCCGGGAGTGGACAGTCTCCCTCGTTCTGCGCCCCGTGCAGGTTGTGCCAGCGCTCGACCTGGAGCGCGTGCGCGACGCGGTTGCGGCGTCCGGCGCGCAGTAGAAGGACTGGGAGCCGTCGATGAGCCGCGCGAGGAGCTCATCCACGCCGCCGCCCACCCCATGCGCGGGATCCCCGAACTGGGCCCGGGCGGCATCACCGAGCGTCATCACGAAGAGGATCGTGCCTGTCAGCGTGTCGTCGGCGGGCTCGTACTGGGCCTCCATGCCGAAGCCGCTGAAGGGCAAGGAGATGGGCGTCTCGCGCATCCAGACGGTCGTGTTCGAGACCGCGCGGCAGACTGGCGCCAACTCTCGGCGTGCCGCCACCGTGCGAAGCTCGAAGCTCGCGACCTCGGTGCGTTCGCAGATGCCCGCGCTCTCGATGCCGAGCCAGACGAGTTCGCCATCGGCGTTGATCTCCGCGCTTCCCATGTGGGCCCGCCAATTCCCATTGACCAAGTCGAAGTTCTCGTCGACCGAGATCGCGAAGAGCGTCGAGCCTCCACGCGGCGCGAGGGCACCGTTGAGCGTCGCGTTGAGCAGCGCGACCGCGTCGGAGTCGGCCAGGTTGCCGAGCGGCGCCTCGAGGCGCGAGACGATGAAGCTGCCGCAGCCGGCGACCTCGTCGGAGGGGCAAAACTGGCTCAAGCCTCCGGTGCACTCCGTGCTCTGACGGCGCACGCCACCGCAGCGATCGACGTCACCCGGATCGAGACCCAGGAAGTCCGGTCCGGGGCATGCGGGCACATCAGCCTGCGCCGGTCGGCAGCGCGCGTTGACGTTGGGCACACCCGGATCGCAGAGCGTCTCGTCGTCGGTCAACGTACGGCCACACCGAAAGCCCGCCGTCGGGATGCGCGTCGACTCGAACAAGGCGAAGCGATCGAGAGCCCGGATGTCGGCGGATCGCGCCGTGAAGTCCCGGCCGCGAATTCGTCGTTTGGGCCCGGAGGGGGTCGCATCGCAGCCCGCGCCAACGGGGTCGGACGTCGAGAGGTTGGAGTAGTCGGGGCTCATCCAATCGAAGACCCACTCGGAGACGTTGCCGCCCATGTTCAGGAGCCCATCGGGCGAGACGCCGTCCTGGTTTCCATACACGGGGCTGGGCCCGTAGAAGTACTCGTCGCACTGCTCGAGTTGGGCGCCGTAGGAGGCGAGGCAGGCCTGACGCACGCCCTCGGGCGGCACGTCCGTGAGGCAGTCGGGCAGATCGTCAATCGAGTTGACGAACTCGCTCCGACACGCGGCCGGCAGCGCGCCGACGAAGCCCGGCGCACGGCAGCACTGGTCCTCGGAGCAGGCCGGCGGGGTCTGCGGCCCCCAGGAATGAGATCGGCGCGGCCCCCCAGGCGACGTGGCACCCGACGCCCCGTGCTCCCACTCGAACTCGGTCGGCAGTCGCTTGCCGGCCCAGTTGCAGAAGTCGCGGGCCATGCACCATGAGACACCCGTCACCGGCGTATCCGGCAAGATCACGTCGTCGTTGCGATTCGCCGGATCCACCGGCGGCGGGCAGGTCTCGACGGCCTCGGGGCGAGCGGGGGATCGACCGTCGGCCATGGCCCCGAGCGCGCGGCGATAGTCGACGCCGTTGGGCGCAAGGCAACACCCCGAGGAGACGCACTCGGCGTAGGCCCGGATGGAGACCTCCTCGCGGTCGACGGCGAAGCCATAGCTCACGTCAATCATTCGTGGCGTCAGGCCGCCGTCGTCGCCGAACTCGTCGCCCGACGCGCCGTTGGGATGGTCCATCCGGTCGGCGTCTTCGCAGGGCGTGCCGGGGGGTGGCCGGGCTACAGCGACCCATCTGGGAAGGCAGCCCGCGCTCATCGAAGTCGGCGGCGCAGGGATCGTCGCCCACGAGCGTGCCGTCGACGAGTCCGTCGCCGTCGTCGTCGAGGCCGTTATTGGTCCGGGACGCAGGCCTGCCCTTGCGGATTAGTTCCGTTCGGGCAATCCACTGCGACACACACCGGGCCCTCGACCCCGCCCCCGCACGTGAAACGCGTCGCTCCAAGCTCTTCGACGGGGCAGGCTTCGAGGCAGCGGCTCAGGGCGTCTTCCGTGCTTCGGACGCAGTCGAGCACGCAGGCGCCGAAGGCCCGGGGCTCCGCATCGCAGCCGATGCCGCAGACGTCGAAGGCGAGCCCACGGTTGTCAGCGCAGTTCTGTCGACAGCCCGGCTGGACACAAGCGTGGGGCGCGCCGCACCCGACCGTGCCGTCGCCGCAGTCGCCCGCAGTGTTCGCGATGCCGAGCCGCGGCCCACACCCCGCCACGCGCGTGGCCTGCTCGACGGTCGGCGTCGGGCTCCGGTCGCCCGCTTCGTCGATCCGTCCATCGCAGTCGTCGTCCTGAAGGTTGCAGATCGGGCCGGAGGGCTGAAGAGGGAGGTGGGTGGCGCACCGCAGGCTGCCCCCCTCGCAGACCCAGGCCCCGATCGCGCAGAGCCCCGTTTGTCCCGCCCGACCACACGGCTGGCAGAGGTCCACGTCGGCCTCGTCGACCCGGCCGTCACAGTCATCGTCCAGACCGTTGCAGTGCTCGGCGGCGGGCGCGCAGGCGTCGGCGGGCACATCGCCTCGCGGGTCCACGTCGGCCTGCAGGAGGTCGCCGGGGGTCGCGGCATCGACGACCGAGAGGTCGACTGGGAGATCGCTCAATCCGAGATCGGGCGTGGGGGGAGGCCCGTCGAAGGGCCGGTACTGGTCGCTCAGATCCATGTCCGTCGGGCGATCGGTCAGGACGTGGATCCGGTCTTGCCTTTGAACCACGGTGAACGGCAGAGGATCGTCGAGGACAAGGCTGCAGGCGCTGAGGACAAGGCTGCAGGCGCTGAGGACAAGGCTGCAGGCGCTCGTGCTCAGGGCCAGAAGCCAGAAACGGCGGAGGGGGGAAATCATGGGCAGACCTTGGCGCGACTGTCCGCTTGGAGTCAACGCGCGGGCCTCATTGCGCGCCAGTCGGAGCCGGGAGAACATCACCTCCCATGAGCTCAGCCTTGAAGTCAGATGCCGTCGCCTTTTTGAAACAACTACAGTCCGACATCTGCCGGACGCTGGAGGGCTTCGAGCCGGAGGCCCGATTCCAGTCGGACGTCTGGTCTCGCGAGGGCGGCGGCGGCGGCCTGACCCGGGTCATCGAGGGCGGCCTGGTCTTCGAGAAGGGGGGCGTCAACTTCAGCGAGGTGCACGGCGACCTGCCGGCTGATTTCGCCAAGACGCTGCCGGGTGGGGGGACGCGCTTTTGGGCCGCAGGCACGAGCCTCGTGCTCCACCCTCGCAACCCCTACGTGCCCACCGTGCACGCGAACTTCCGGATGATCTCGCAGGGCGACGTCTTCTGGTTCGGCGGGGGCGCGGACCTGACGCCGTCTTATCCCTTCGAGGACGACGTGCGCCACTTCCATCGCACGCTCAAGAACGCCTGCGACGCCCACGACCCGACGTTTCACCCGCGCTTCAAGGCGTGGTGTGATCGCTACTTCTATATTCCGCATCGAGCCGAGTGCCGCGGCGTGGGGGGCATCTTCTTCGACCACCTCATGCCGGGTGATTCGGGCCACGACGGGGAGGCACTCCTGGCCTTCGTCAAAGAGGCGGGCCGCGCTTTTTTGCCCGCGTATATCCCCATCGTCGAGGCGCGCTCGGCCCTGCCTTACGGCGAGCGTGAGCGGGCGTTCCAGTCGTGGCGGCGCGGTCGCTACGTCGAGTTCAACCTCATGTACGACAAGGGCACGATCTTCGGGCTGCAGACGGGCGGCCGCGTGGAGTCGATCTTGATGTCACTCCCGCTCAACGCGTCTTGGCGATATGACCATCGGCCGGAACCCTGCAGCCCCGAGGCCGCGCTCGTCGACCTCCTCAAGCCACGGGACTGGGCGAGCGAAGGCTAAGGCTGCCGCTTTAAGCCACCGCGGCAGCTGCCGCTTTAAGTCCGCCCGAATGACCGGGCAAAGAGCGAGCGGATCGCGGTCCGGCCGTTCTCCTCCAGAAACCGCGTGCCGGTCCCGGTGAACGCCGAGACGGTGATCAGCGGCTCGGATCCGGCCTCCCAGTCCTCGCCGCTCCACCGAAACCACCCATCGCGGGCCTGGTCGAAGACGTACAGGGGCTTATTGCACTGCTTGGCGTATTCGGCCCCCCAGCCCGTGCCGCCGGTGACCGTATTGTCCTCCTGGATGCGGCCCACGACGAAGATCTGCTCGCCGTTTCGGACCTGATGCCAGAGGCTCGACAGGAGCGAGCGGAAGGCCTCGGACTCGGGGAACTGCCGCCGCATCGCGTGGCCGATATGGACGAACGTGGCGTCGGCGGCGGCCTGGACTTCGGGCGACAAGGGGCAGAGGCCGCGGGTTCGGGACGGCGCGTGACCTTCAAAGGTGAAATTCACCTCACGCAGCCCAAAGGCCTCCGCCTGAGCTCCAAACTCGGCCTCGGATCCGGGCGCGGCCCCCGAATAAAGTGTCCGTTCGGTGAGGTTCATGCGAGCGATCGGGGAGTATAGGCGGGACTTGGTCTTCGCTCAATGGGGTGGTCAAGAGCCTTTACGATTTGATGCGGCACCGACCGTGGCCGTGCCCTCCACCGAAGTCTCGTCGTGGCTGGAAGTCCTTGTCTGAGGTGAGTTCTGAAACGCGCGCTCTTGCTCCCGCTGCTCTTTGCGGGCTGCATCGTTGATCCTGAGGCTGTTTTGAGCGACGCCGATCTGGCACTGAACGTCGTGGGCCTGCCGCCTGATACGCGGACGGTGAGCGTATCCATGACTCGCGGCGGCGTCCGGGTCACCGACGAGCGCTTCAGCGTCGATTCGCAGACGGCATCTACGAGGTCGAGGTCTCGGCCTTCGACGGTGAGGCGAGGCTGAACGACTGCGCCCGCCTCGAGCACCGGACCGAGCGCCGAACACTGACGGTCGACTTCAGCGCGGACCTCGACGCCTGCACGGGCAGCGGCCGTCACTCGGAGCCGAGTGAAGGCGGGGCCATGGACCCACGGCCCCAAGGGGAGGCGACGAGAGCGAGGACTGACCGGCCGGAGCGTCCAATCAGACAAGCGCCGCTCGAACCTCTTCCGCGGCCCGGTCTCCGGCCTGAAGCGCGCCTTCGAGGAAGCCCGTCCAGACGGTCGCAGTCTCGGTGCCCGCGAAGAAGATCCGCCCGATATTCGAACGCAGCGCGTCGCCCACCGCGCTCCAGCCGCCCGGTCCAAGGGCGCCTGTCGGGCAGCCCACGCTGAAGGGCTCCGTGCACCAGTCGTGCTCCACATAGTCCACGGGCTTGAGCGCGTCGGGCCCGAACGCACGCGCGCTCTGAGCGAGGATGAGCCCGCGTCGTTCGTCAAGTGACCTTGACGACCAGCGGCGCGCGTCGTTGCCCACGACAAAGGAGAGCAAGCAGGCCGTGCCTCCGTCCTGGCTCGTATTGTCGAAGATCACCGAGACGGGACCGTCGGTGCAGACGACCTCTCCGGAGTACCCGCGCTCCCGCCAGAACGGCCGCTCGTAGAACGCCATGCACTTGACCGTCGCGCCCATGGCGAAGCGCTGGTGCAGGCTCTCCCGCGCCGACGGGAGCATGGGCGAGAAGCTGATGCGACCACACAGCGCCGGGGGCAGCGCGAGGACCACAGCGTCAGCCTCGAAGATGTGATGAGTCGAGCGCACCGTGACGCCGGAGGCTCGGTGTTCAATCGACGTGACCGGCGAGTCCAGGCAGACGTGGCCTTCGAGCCGATCGGCGAGGCGAAGAGACAAGCTCTGCGCGCCCTCGACGAAGCGGTCCTGCTGCGCGCCGTTCTCGATGTCGAAGAGCGGCATGAGACCCCCCGCGGCGCGGGCATAGAACAAGGTGTGGAGGGCCGAGATGTCCGATGTCTCGAACCCGAAGACGATCCGCATCGCCGAGGCGAAGACGGCGCGCGCGGACGAGGTGAACATCGTGCTTCGCGCCCAGCTCTCGAGGGACTGCCCGTCGAGGGCCGCGCCGTCGGGCGTGCGGAGCGGCTGTTCGACGTCGACGTGTTTCAGGCGTCGTGACATCCGACGCAGCGCCTGATCGACGTCGAGCAGGACCCACGGTGCCATCTTGGGGATCGTGCCGTCGTAGGTCGACAGCCGCCCCTCGTGGTCGAGCACGCGACGTCCGTGGTGAAACGTCGGGAACGTATGGACGTCGAGCTCACGGGCGAGGGCGGCGACCCGGTCTTGAGACGGCCCGAGCCACTGGCCGCCGAGGTCGAAGGTGCCCGTGCCGATCCTTCGGCTCAAGGTTCGGCCGCCGACGCGGTCGCGCGCCTCGATGACCCGGACTTTCAACCCCGACGAACGCAGCCGATCAGCGCAGCGCAGGCCCGAGAGCCCCGCCCCGACGACGACGACTTGGCAACGTTGGGTGGCGGTCATTGTGACGAGGCGGGCGCGGAGACGGGCGCGGGGGCCGGCGGCTCGGAGGTGGGCGCGGGACGCCGGGGCGGGACGAGCAGCGGGGCCTCCGGGTTTCGAGCCGAGTGCGCCGCGGTGATGGCCTCGAGGTCATCCTGATCAGGCCAGTACCCGAGGGCGACCCCGGCGAGGACTGCGGCGAGGACGCCCGCGCCGTACAGGGTCACGTGCGCGGGATCCGCTCCACAGCTCGCCGCGCAGACCGGATCTCGAAGCACGAAGAAGCCCACCATCCCGGCCGCCGCCGAGGCTGCGGAGCCGCCGAGCAGTGCGAAGCCCGTCCGTCGGTCGGAGTCGACGGCGTCGAGCGCACGAACGGTGAGCGGATCGGTCGCGGCGTGGGGCCGGAGCTCGTCGAAGGTCCGCACCAGTCTAGGCTTGATTTCATCAGGCAGCTTGACGACTTGAGCAGACGGTGAACTCGGCGGCGGCGCAAAGACCAGCGGTGCGACGAGGCTCTCGCGCACAAAACCCGAGCGACCGTCCGGCAGGCGGATCTGGACCCACCCATCCTTGGCGACCTCGGAGACGGAGACCTCGGCCCCCTCGACGAACGTGTGCACGACTTGCGAGGTCTCGTCGGGCGCGGCGTAGGCCTGCACCTCGAAGACGGCGATCCGGGCCGGGCGCGCATGAGCGGGCGTACCGATCATGAACAAGAGGGCGAGGATGAAGATCGAAGTGTGTCGTTTCACGCTCCGCTTTGTGCCCCAACGCCGACCATCCTGCGAGAGAAAGAGGTCTAACCCTCAGCGCCGACCGTTCCCTCGGGAGCCGCCCGGCCGAGTGGACACGCCCCCTTTGGTTCCGACCCTTGGCCCACGGTGCCCCTCGTCGCGGCCTTCCGGCGGCACGAGGCAGGACGGGCCAAAGCCGATCAGATCCCCGCGCCCAGCTTGCCTCAGAGCCTCTCGAGCGAGCTCCCAGTGCTCCTGATTCCAATACAGGAGCAGGGCCTTTTGCAGCTTCTTCTCCCGCAGCCCCGTCGCGGTATAGACCGGCTCCATCGTGAGCGGATCGATGCCCGACCAATACATCGCCGAGGCCATGGACATCGGCGTGGGGATGAAGTCCTGAACCTGCCGCGGCCGGTAGCCCTGGGCCTTCAGCCAGAGGGCCAGCGTAATCATGTCGTCGAGCGTGCAGCCCGGGTGCCCGCTGATGAAGTACGGGATCTCGTACTGTTCCTTGCCGGCGTTTTGCGAGGCGCAGGCAAACATCTCCTTGAAGCGCTCGTAGCTCTCAATCCCGGGCTTTTTCATCTTCTCGAGCACGCCCGGCGCGACGTGCTCCGGAGCCACCGAGAGGTGTCCGCCGACGTGATGGCGCGCCAGCTCGGAGACGTACTCCGGCGACAGCTCGGCGAGGTCGTAGCGCACCCCCGAGGCGATGAAGACGTGCTTGACGCCCTCCTCCTGACGGACCCGTTTCATCACGTCGATGACCGGGCCGTGGTCCGTGACGAGGTTCTCGCAGACGCCGGGATGTACGCAGGACAGGCGACGGCACTTCGTCTCGATCTTCGAGTCCTTGCACTTCATCCCGTACATATTCGCCGTGGGCCCGCCGAGATCGGTGATGGTCCCCCGGAAGTCGTCCATGCGGCGCAGCGCGCGGACCTCACGCAGGACGCTCTCGGCCGAGCGATTCTGGATGATGCGGCCCTCGTGCTCCGTGATGCTGCAGAACGTGCAGCCGCCGAAGCAGCCGCGCATGAGGACGACGCTGTGCTTCACGGTCTCGTAGGCCGGGATCGGCGCGTCGTAGGCCGGATGAGGCACGCGGTTGAACGGCAGATCGTAGAGCTCGTCCATCGCCACGGCCTCGCCGTCGCCCGTGCCCGCGCCGTCCTCGAGGGGGAAAGCCGGCGGGTTGAAGAACACCGCCCGATCCGCGTGCACCTGAACGATCGGGCGCGCGTTCCCGGGGTTCGTCTCATGCTGGAAGAGGCGGGCTGCGCGGGCGTAAGCGACCTTGTCCGTGCTCACCTCCTCGAAGCTCGGCAGGACGACCGGACGCCCATCTGTCGTATAACGCGAGGGGTTCGCGATGAGCTCTGCGGTGGTCTTGCGATCAACGATGTAGCCCGTGCCGCGGATGTCCCGAAGCTGGTCGATGGTCTCGCCGTCGCGGAGGCGTCGCGCCACCTCCCAGATGGGTCGCTCGCCCATGCCGAAGACGATGAGATCGGCCTTGGCGTCAATGACAATCGAGCGCCTGACCTTGTCGGACCAGTAGTCGTAGTGGGCGATTCGGCGGAGTGAGGCCTCGATGCCGCCGAGGATCACGGGCACGTCCGGGAAGGCCTCCTTGCAGCGGTTGGCGTAGACGAGCGAGGCGCGATCGGGGCGCGTGCCCGTCTGCCCACCCGGGCTGTATTGGTCCTCGCTGCGGTTCTTCTTCTGAGCCGTGAGCCGATTGAGCATGGAGTCCAGGTTGCCCGCGCTCACCCCATAGAAGAGGCGCGGCCGACCCAGGGCCTTAAACGGCTCGGCCGATAGCCAGTCCGGCTGCGAGATGAGCCCCACGCGAAACCCACGCCCCTCGAGGAAGCGGGCGATGAGGACCGGACCGAAGGCCGGATGGTCGACGTACGCATCCCCAGAGACGATGACGATGTCCACGCCATCCCAGCCCCGCGCCTGGAGATCCGCCCGGCAGGTGGGCAGGAACGGGTGCGCGTGGGGCTTGGGCGGCGCGTGCAGCGGGAGGCTGTCCCCACGGCGGCGATCTGGGCTCGGTGAGGCGACGCGGGGGGAGGGCTGGTTCGACATGCCGCGGAAGGATGCGCGAAGGGTGGCGGAGGTCGCAAGGTGCCGCGCGCGGCCGAAGCATCGACGCGGTGGTTCGGTCGCCGAGAGCGCGATGCAAAGAGTGGCCGGCGGCTTCGGGCACCGCACCCGCGGCCACCAAGTTCGAGGTGAACGAGAGGGCTTGACGAGGTATCAGACCGCCTCCACTAGGAACACTCTCTGCCCTCGGGAACGAACGGAAGGTCAGACATGAAGGCGACACTGGTGGGCGCGCAGCGGGACAACGACTTCTACTTCGACCTCGCGGTCGTCGAACGTGCAGGCGGCGAGGTGGTCGAGCTTGATTGGATGGGCGGGAAGATCGGCGAAAGGCCGGCGCGTGCGGGCGAGACCCACGCCGAGGCCGTTTCCCACTACAACACAATGCGAAGGACGCTTTACGACCTCAAGGTCGCGGATGAGGCCCAGGTGCGAGCGAAGCTCGGGGTGAAGATCGACGAGCTGGTCGTCGATCCAAGCGAGGAGCCCCGCGACCCGGTGGTGCGGCCCCAGGGCTTCGCGTGATCCGGGGGGCTCCGCCGTCCTGAGCGAAGCGGGAACGAGGAGGCGGGACTGCGGTATATGGGTCATCCAGAAGGAGGTCACTCAGTGGACATTGATCCGCTCGGAAGACACAAACACCTGACGGTACCCAGGACGATCGTGCGAGCCGAGACCTCGGACTTGAAAGTCCTGACGGTTCCCGTGCTCGCCGAGCACTGTCGAATCGAGACGTAGCTCAAGAAGCGGCATCCGGGGCCCAACGGGGGCGGCTGGACGATCCCCTGGCACGGAGTCCACCCAGAGTCGAAGGCCGGACCCCTCTCGATCGCGTACGACTGTCGTCCGCCCGAGGGAAAGGACCTGGATCGGGTCCAGAGAGCGCTCTCCGGCCCTCATGCCGGTCGATTCCTGCTCATGGAGGCCAAGACGGAACTCACGCCCGGTAAGAAGGGGGCCCGGCATATCGTCGAGAAGCTTCGCAACTGGTTCACTCTGACCACGCCGGAGCAGACCTGGGCCGCGTTCACTCGCGTACGGTCATCTAACAAGAATCGGCACGCCATGCCAACGACGCTGGTGAGCTGGGCGAAGCTCAAGTCGCGTGATGCCGATGTCGTCGTGATCTGCGCGAAAGCGACCAAGCAGGGGATCGACACACTCCGTGAGGTCTATTCGATCTCCGACACCATCAAGTCCGTGGAAGTCTGGGTGGCGCAGTCTCCGCTCTCTGCCGACCCGAGGCGAGTCACGACAGCCCTCGCCTATCGCGTGCCGCG
>SHZC01000064.1 GCA_009692505.1 Myxococcales bacterium | reverse complement strand
GTCGCGTCATTCAGAAGCTCACGGACCCGGTCACGGGTAAGGTCCTCGACTCGTGGCTCGACGCCGACGGCAACCCCCAGGGCAACGCGGCGGCTTTCCTTCAGCAATGACCCGCTTGAAAATCCGCGCTGTCGCGCTCACGACCCTCGCCTTGGCAGCGTGCACTGAGGAGCCGCTCGACCTTACAGGCGCGGGGGCGGGCGCGCGCGCGACCTCAGACGTCGCAGAGGCCGGCGGAGGCAGCGGTTCGGATGCGGCGCCCGCGGGCGGCTCGCCTCGGCCCACCGGCGACGCGCAGGTCTGGAACGACGACGCCGGTCGTCGCTTCGTCGTTCAGGTTGACGATGAGGCCTTGCGAAGCATCGTATTGCCGGTCCTCGACAACCGCTGCGCCGGTCCGATCTGCCACTCCGGACGCCCCTTGCCGGCCGACGACGATCTCGACCTCTATTTGCCGTCCGCCGGTCAGGGGCCCGAGCGCTTCGCGACGAACAAGGCCGAGATCCTGGAGTTCATTAACTTCGGCAACCCCGAGTCCAGCAGCCTGCTCACGTATCCGCGGAGTCAGGAAGGCGGTCAGCCCGATCACCCTGTCGCCGGACCGCCGACGATGGCCGTGGGGACCCGCGACTACGAGGCCATCCTTGCGTTCATTCGAGGCAGCGTCGTCGAGGTCTTTGAGGGTGCGGACGGCGGCGCAGACGGGGGGCTGGACATGGGCCGGACCGTGGGCGGCGACGGGATGAACGTGCCTGATCCACCTGGCGTCAACCGCGTCCCCTGCGCTGCGCTGCCGCCGCCGGACCGAACGCCCTACGACTTCCAGCGGTTCACCGGCGAGGTCAACCCCATGCTCATCTCCACCTGCGCCGACGGACGTTGTCACGGCACGGCCGCGTCCGGGGGCAACCTCTGGCTGATCGACAGCGAGAGCGACTGCGACCACCGCTGGAACTTCCTGACGATTCAGTGGTTCGTCGACCCCCTCACCCCGGTCGAGTCCCTGCTCCTGCAGAAGCCGCTCGATCGGAACCACGGCGGCCGGGAGGTCTTTCTCGGCGTGAGCGATCCCCGGTACGGCCTCCTCAAGGACTGGATCGAGCGCGCCTGGGTTCGCCCTTAGAGCCCGGCGTCCCCCGACAGCATCCGGGCGTCCGGCACCGTGCTCGCGTCCACGTCCGGCTTCACCTGCGGCCCGGGCAGCGGGACCTCCCGAGCGGGCGGCGGGAAGGGCGCGAAGGTCTGGGTGTCGTCGAGGCACTCGCGCCCGAAGACGACCGGCGTCGGCACCTGCAGGCGCGCCTTCGCCATGAGGAGCAAGCCGGCGCCTGACTCGATAGCCGCCGACATGACGCAGTTGGGGTTCTCGCAGTGGCCGACAGAGCCGGGGTCTTCGTGAGGCAGGCGCATCGGCACGCCGTGATTGACGAGCCCGAGCGCGTGGCCGAGGGCGTGGCTGACCGCGAGGCTCTCGACCCATAAGCCGCCCTGTTGGCGCGTGGCGAGCGCGGAGAGCGCGTCTTTCATCACGCCGATGATCACCGTGCCGTCGCTCGTCGTCTGGCTCGTGGTGAGCCCCGCAGCCTCGGCCGCGCCCCGCACGAAGACCAGGACGATGCGCGACGTGAGGTTGTCCGAGGGCGGCACGTTCTCGGCCGCGAGGTTCTCGAGGGCCTCATCGCTCCAGATAGCCTGGGCCTGAGCCTCGAGGCCTACGACGTCTTCGACGACGATCTCCCGCAGCGGCAGGCGACCGGCGAAGGCGACGGCGAGGTTCGCCTCGAGGGCCGCGAGCAGGTGAGCCCGGGGTGCTTTGACCACCCCTGCGTCCGTGACCATCACCTGCTGGTCGGGCGGGATGGGGAGCGCGTCCTGCACCGCGGCCGTCGCCGCGTCAGGTGCCGCATCCGCAGTGAGCGCGAGCGTCAACGCCGCCGTGCCCGCCAGCCCGCTGAGGTCAAAGGGCTCTGCCCCCGCCTCAGCGAGCACGCTGACCACGACGCGCGGAGAGACGTAGAGCGAGGTCACGGGTTCGGCGCGCTCGACGACGGGGGTGCGGCTCGCCTGGCAGGCGCACACGAAGATCAGGGCGGCGACGAGGAGCGGGTGGCGGAGCTTGGTCTTCATGGTCGGGCATCATAGGGGGAATCGGCCTCAGGTTTGACCCGCATCGGTTTCAAAGTTAGAGGTGCGCTGACTTTTTCGTGTCCGGAGCACTCGCCATGTTCAGCCTGTCTTGCGCGCTCGCCGTCGCGCTGATCGCCCCTCCGCTGGTCGCCCCCCCGGCCAGCGTAGCCCCGCTGCCCACGGTCGCCGTCGAGACGCACGTCTTGTCAAATGGCCTGACGGTCCTGCTCAGCCCGGATGCCCGGTTGCCCATCGTCGCCGTCGAGGTGCGTTACTTGGTCGGCTCGGCCAATGAGGAGAAGGGCAAGAGCGGCTTCGCCCACCTCTTCGAGCACCTCATGTTCCAAGGCTCCGCGCACTTCGACGACGAGTACTTCGCGCCCTTCGAGCCCATCGGCGCACAGGTCAACGGCACGACGAACACCGACCGCACGAACTACTACGAGCAGGTGCCCCGAGAGTACCTCGAGCTGGCCCTGTGGATGGAGGCGGACCGCCTTCAAGGGCTGCTGCCGGTCATGACCCTGGCGAAGCTGGACAACCAGCGCGACGTCGTGAAGAACGAGCGACGGCAGCGTTACGAAAACACGCCTTATGGGGAGTTCTGGAAGTACGCGACGGAGACCGTCTTCCCCGAGGGCCACCCCTACCACCACACGACGATCGGCTCCCATGAGGACCTCACCGCGGCCTCCCTGGACGATGTGAAGGCCTTCTTCGAGCGGTACTACGTGCCCCGAAACGCGGTCTTGACCATCGTGGGGGACTTCGAAGTGGACGTCGCGCTCGCGCTGGCGACGAAGTACTTCGGCAGCTTGCCTCCGGGTCAGCGGGCCCCTCGACCGGCGGCGGTCCTGCCCGTGCTGGCGGCGAGCGTGCACGTCTCAAAGACCGATGATGTGAACCTCCCGCGCGTCCACCTCGCCTGGCCCTCGCCGGCGTTTTTCGCCGAGGGGGACGCGGCCCTGGACGTGCTCGCCACGCTCTTGACCGACGGCAAGAGCAGCCGCCTCTACCAGCCCCTCGTCTATGAGCAGAAGGTCGCCAAAGACGTCGCGGCTTTTCAGGTCTCGCAGGCGCTCGGCAGCTACTTCGTCGTCCAGGCCACGGCGGCCCCCGGACGCACCGTCGAGGAGCTCTCGGCCGCCCTGTTTCAGACCTTGGAGAAGGCCCTGAGCTCGCCCCCCACCGACGACGAATTGAAACGCGCGCTCAATGGCTGGCGCAAGTCCTTCTACGAGGACATGCAGGGCATCCTCTCCCGCGCCCAGCGCCTGAGCACGTATCAACATTTCGTCAATCGACCTGACTATCTGGAGGCTGACCTCGCGCGCTACACCGGCCTGACGACCGCGAAGCTGCACGAGGAGGCGAACCGCTGGCTCTCCGCGAAACGCTATGTCCGGATTGATATCGTGCCCGAGCCCAAAGCCGAGCCGCCCAAAGCCGAGCCGCCCAAAGCCGAGCCGGTTGGAGGTGCGAAGTGAAGCGCCCGGTCTTTTGCATCGCCGCCCTGTTGCCGTCGGCCTGCCTCGCCGCCCTGTTGGCTTCGGCCTGTGGTGGTCCCAAGGCCCCCGAGACGACGACCCCCGCGACGACGAGCGCGCCCCCGCTGCCCGATTGGTCCAAGCTGCCTGCGCCCACGGCGACCAAGCCCTGGCGGTTTCCTTCGGTTGAGCCGTTCACGCTGAAGAACGGCCTGCGCGTCTGGCACTTTCAGCAGGACACCGTGCCCCTCGTCGCTGTCTCGCTCATCGTGCCCCGGGGCGCGGCGACCGATCCGCCGGGCAAAGCGGGGCTCACCGCCCTCATGATCGATCTCCTCGACGAAGGCGCGGGCGGCAAGTCGGCGATTGAGCTCGGTGAGGCCTTTCAGAGGCTCGGGACTTCGTACAGCGCGACGACGGCGACCGACGCGGTGATCTTGGGCATTGACGCCCTCGCCGACAAGCTCGAGCCGAGCCTGGAGCTGCTCTCGGAGATCCTGCTGAAGCCGACCTTCCTGGCCGAGGAGGTTGATCGTCGACGCCAACAGCGAAGCGCTTCGGCCCTCGCGGCAGAGTCCGATCCGGCGACGGCCCGAAGCGTCGTCCTGCGGCGCGTCTTGTTCCACGAGGGCTACGGCGGCCTGCCCGCCGATGGGGTGCGCGGCACCATCGACAAGCTCAAGCGCGACGACGTGCTCGCCCAACATCGCGCGGTCCTCGCTCCAGAGGGTGCTTCGCTCGTCATGACTGGAGCCTTGGACCGGGCGACCGCGTTGGCCTTGGCCGAGCGGTACTTCGGGGCCTTCGCCGCGACGCCCGGTCAGACGCTTGTACGACCCGCCGCGCTTGATGCCACGCCCCCGCTGCCGGGTATTCACCTCGTCGACTTCCCCGGCGCCACGCAGTCCGCGATCGCCACGGCCACGCGATCGACGGGCATTGACGCGCCCGATTACTACCCGAACCTCGTCTACAACTGGGTCCTCGGCGGGTCATTCACGAGCCGAATCAACCTCAACCTTCGCGAGCAGAAGGGCTACACCTACGGCGCCCGAAGCGGCCACAACCGCTGGAGGTCCGTCGGCTTCTTCTCCGTCGGCGCGCTCGTCAAGGTCCAACACACCGGCGAGAGCCTGACCGAGATCTTCGCCGAGCTGTCTGCCGCCGACACCACCCGCAAGCTCACGGACGAAGAGCGTGAGCGCGCCCGCAGCGGCCTCCTCCTCGGTTATCCGGGGCGCTTCGAGACCCTCGCAGCCATCACGGGTCAGGTCGCCGAGCTGGCGATGTTTGACCGGGCTCCGGACTGGCACGCGAAGTGGCCCGATCAGGTCGCCGCCGTCACCGTCGCGCAGGTGGAGGCGATGGCCCATGAGGCCGGAAAAATCGAGCCCTATGTCATCGTCATCGCGGGTGACCGGGCGGTCGTCGCGCCCCAGCTTCTGGCCTTGGGTCGAACCGTCCACCTCTATGACGCCCAGGGCAACGCCTTGAGTCCCTGATCGGACCCTCGGCTGGAGGCGATATGCAGCTCGTCCGATTCTCCGACGATCTCCTGATGAACAACCTCTGCGTCGTCTCGCTGATGGCACTCGCCGCAGTCTGCGCCCTCATCGGTTCGCTCGTCGTCGCCGCATTCATCGCGCGGCGGGCGGCCCAAACGCTGGGCGCTTCCAACCTCGAGGAGGCCGTCCGAACGCCGCTGCGCGGGCTGGCACTCATCTTCGCGCAGGTCTCGATCCTGCTCGCCGGCCTCCTCCTGGGCCTGTCGCAGTATCTCGGCTGGGACCTCATCTCCGTCGTGGACGAGACCCTCGCGCTGTTCACCCTCCGGCACGTCGAGGAGGTCGCGAACGCAGCGGTTGGGCTCGGCGCGGGCGTCGTGGTCGGCTGGGTCGTAAAGCGAGGCCTGTCCAGGTTGCGCGACTCCCTCGAGAGCGGCCTCCTAAGGGTCGAGGCCTTCCGCGAGGAGCCGGAGATCGTCAAGCGGCTCGGACGGCACCTGCCGGCGGCGGGCTTCTGGCTCTCCGTCTTCGGGGTCTACTCGGTCGTCGAGGCCTCGCTCGCGTTGAGCGTGGACTTCGCCCGACTCGTCTCGAATCTCGTCTTCGTAGTGATGGTCGTCGCCGTCGCCAAGGCGCTGACGGACGTGGTGCAGCTCACGACGGAGCTCCTCGATTGCGCCGCTCGCCAGAGCGTTCGCGAGGGCATAGGTCGGGCCTACTACGAAGGGGTCCGCCACCTCTGGCCCCTCGTCCGACGATCGGTGAATGCCCTTGCCGCCGTCGAGGCCGCCGCGCTCATCCTGGAACGGATCGAGCTGACGCGGCCCTTGGCCCCTTATGGCGAACGCGGCCTGCGGCTCATCGTCCTCTTCGTCGCCGTCCGCCTCGTCGTCGAGCTCACCCGCGTCGCCGTCGAGGAGTCCATGTATGGCGACCTCCGCACGGCGACCGAGATGCGGAAGCGGCGCACGACCGTGGTCTACCTGGTCCAGAGCTTCTCGAAGTACGTGATCTACATCGGAGCCTGCCTGCTCGCACTCTACGAGATGGGCATCGATCCGGCGCCGATCCTCGCGGGCGCCGGCATCCTCGGGCTGACGATCGGCTTGGGCGCGCAGAAGCTGGTCAATGACATGGTGTCGGGGTTCTTCCTCCTCTTTGAAGGCTCCCTGCTCACCGGCGACTACGTCCGCATCGGGGAGGCCGAGGGCATCATCGAGGGGGTCCAGCTTCGGATGACCCGCCTTCGAGACAATAACGGACGGCTTCACCTCATCCGCAACGGCAACATCGAGACGATCATCAACTACAGCCGCGAGTTCGTCCTGGCGGTCGTGGACGTGGGCGTGGCCTACGAGTCGAACATGGACGAGGTCTACGCGGCGACGCTCGAGGCCGGCCGTCGGCTCCGCCTCCAGTTCCCCGGGCAGGTGCTCGAGGACACGACCATCCTGGGTGTCGAGGCGTTCGGCGACAGCAGCGTCGTCCTCAGGACCGCGACTCGGGTCACGCCCGCTTCCCACCTGCTGGTCGGTCGAGCGTTCCGCCGCCTCCTGAAAGAGACCTATGGCGAGCGCGGCATCGAGATCCCGTACCCCCGGCAGGTGAACTACCACGTCGATCGTCGGCAGGACGTCCCGCGATTGCCGGTGGGCGAGACGGACTGATCCCTCGACGGTTGATTGGGGCTATCGTGCGCCCCGATGTTGCCTGCCACGCTGCCTGCCACGCTCCTCGGACACCTCGACCGCGCCTCCGCAAGGAGCGAGTTCGCGCGCGCTTTTCTTGAGCTGCTGACACCGGCCGAGCAGCTCGACTGCCTGACCTTGCTCTCCCCATCGGAACCCTTAAACGTCGGCCGAGGTCAGGTGCTCTTCGGGGACGGCAAGGTCGCGAGCCATGACGACTGCGTCTGGATCCTGGAGGGCGCGGTCGAGGAGTGGAAGGGCAACTTCCGAATGTCCCGGAGGCTCGCGGGGGATCTCGTCGGTGAGCTCCCCGCGCTCCTGACGAGCCGCGAGACGGGTCGTCGCCGGGCTCGCCCCGAGGTGCAGGTCATGAAGGCCATCACCCGCGACCCCACGCTCATCGTTCACCTCAAAGGCCCGGCGGTCATGCGAGCGGTCGAGCGTTTCCCCGCTTTTGCCCGCGCGCTGCTCCGGGGGCTCGCCGCCCACGCCCGCGATCTCGCCGACGATGAGGGTCAGCTCCTCGAGGCCACGGATGAGTTTTTTCCGCGAGGTTTCGGTCAGCTCACGCCGGGGCCCTATGACTGCCGCGATGTGACGATGCACATCCTGCCTCTAAGTCTCCGCAAAGAGAGCGCGGACCACCCCATGAACCTCGCGTGCCCACCCGGCGTGAAGTTCATTGGCGAGACGGCGATCATGGCCTTCGTTCAGATGCGCGACGTCCGGCATCCGGGGTTCTCGACGGCGTTTAACTACGACGAGGTCGCGTTTTTCATCCCGTGCCTGGTCGATGGTCGACCGGTCCTGCGTTTCCACGTGCCGTTCATCTTCGCCGACAACGTCATGGCCGTCTTCCTCGGTCGCGAGATCGCGGGCCTGCCGAAGCTGCAAGTGAGCACCTTCATCGACACGCTCGAGACCGGCGAGGTGCGGCTGATGATGCGCCGCAACGGTCGGACCGACGTAGATCTGCGAGGGCGGCCGGCTGACTTCACCCCGAGCCTTCGCGGCCTCGCGGATGCCCCCGGCGCCGTGCTCGACCTCTTCAGCAGCCTCTCCGACGGGCGGCTCACCGACGTGGCCTTCAAGGCGGCCTGGGAGGGGCTTTGCCGGTGCGCCGCGCTCGCCCCGACCTCGCTCCTCGAGCTCCTCGGCGCGACGGGCCTCTTCTCCGTGCGCGCGACGAGCTGGAAGCGCGTCTTTCACCCGGCGACGGCCTATGTCTCAAGCGGCCCCGGTCAGAAGGCCTGGACCCCCGAGACGTTTCAGGTGGACGCCCTCTGCGAGACGCCTTTCCGAGTGACGGCCCTGCACGAGATCGAGCCGATGTCCTTCGGGCTCGACGGGCTGTACTTCGGGCGCACGTTCCCCGGACGGGGCCTCGAGCCGCTCTCCCCGCTGGGTCTCCGCGTGAAGATGTCGATGATCATGGACACGGGCTCCGTGCTGCTCGACTACCGCACGGAGAGCCGATTCGAGGCGGACCGGCGCCTCCGCTGGGGTCATGCGGGAAGGGGTCCCTGACGTGCCTTCAACCTCGACCTTGGCCAGACTCGGGGAGTTTGTCCTCGGCGCGCCGATGGCGACCAACGCGCCATTGGCGACCGGCGCGCGGGGGCAGATCTGGGGCGGACACCACGCGACTCAGGGCACACCGGTCGTTATCAAGCTCGGCACCGCGCTCTCGGCGCAGGCCCGGGCCGCCGCCGCGCTCCACCATGTCGGGGTCGTTGAGATCCTGGACTCCGGAAACGTATCGCTGGAGACCGCCCTCGCCACGCGCGGCGCGCTCCTCGAAGGCAGCCCTTACGTCGTGATGGAGCGACTGTCGGGAGGCTCACTCAAAGACCGCCCGCCCTCGACCTTCTTTGAGCTCCGACCGATTCTGAAGCAACTCCTCTGCGTGCTCGGGCACGTTCACGCGAACGGCGTGCTGCACCTCGGCCTCAAGCCCGGGAACGTGCTTCGAACCTTGACTGGTTTAGTCAAGCTGACTGACTTCGGCCTCGAGAGCGTCTTCTGGGCAGCTGAGTATTCGGCCCCCGAGCAGAGAGGGGCTCACGAGCGCGACCATGGCCCGTGGACGGATCTCTACGCGCTCGGGTGTCTCGCCTGGACGTTCACCTGCGGACGGCCGCCGCGTGGAAGGCCCCCGTTTATCCCCATTTTCGAGGTGCCGGTCGGCTTTGAGGCCTTCTTGAACCGGCTCCTTCACGACTGCCCTGGTCACCGTTTTCAGCGCGCGGCCGACGCCTTGGCGGCGCTCGAGATCCTCGACGACTTGGGACCACGCCAGGTCTCTGCTTTCGGAGGCGTCGAGGCTCTGACCTCGAGCTTCGAGGCCCCCGTCGGCGCAGAGAACATCTGGGCCGTCGGGCCGACCTTGAGTTCGAGCTTCGCTGCTGTCGAGCATCGCCCCGAGTATCGGGGTGAGGCGGCCGTCGACGGCTTCTCGGGCCTGAGGCCTGCGGACTTCGGGCGCGCCGAGTTGGAGGCGAGGTTGAGGGCGATCAGCCCCGAGCCCTTCGATCTTGAGAGTGAACGCGGTCTCCTGTGGGAGGCGTTTTCTCTCGTGATCGACTCTGGCCAAGGCAGCCTCTCGCTCCTCAGAGGTCGGGCGGGCACATCTGGGCTCGCGGCGTGGCTTGGGGTCTTGGCCCATGAGACCGGCGCGGCGACGGTCCTCCGCGTCAAACACGAGGCGACAACCGGCCTCACGGAGCCGCTCGCCTCTTGCTTCCGCCGACACCTGCGGTCGGATGGACTCGACGCGAGAGGCACGGCTGATCGCCTGCGCGGCTCGTCGGCGAGCTCTTTTCGTGACGCTCGACTCGACGCCGACCAGCTTGCGGCCTTTATCTCCGGGGACGACGACGAAGCCTCCAACGACCGCCACCGGGTCTACGCCGACTACCTGCGCGCGCTTGGCGTGGAGCGCCCGGTCTTGCTGA
Source organism: Myxococcales bacterium (assembly GCA_009692505.1). Classification (GTDB taxonomy): domain Bacteria; phylum Myxococcota_A; class Bradymonadia; order UBA7976; family UBA1532; genus SHZC01. The sequence continues at coordinate 14,789 of SHZC01000064.1, read as the reverse complement.
TCCTCGAAGACGTGCGGGAGGGCGATGACGCCCTCGTTTTTGCCGCGTCTCTCGTCGAGCTCGCACCACCGTTCCCGATCTTCTGTCTCGCCACGCTCCGGCACGAGGGTCCGTCCCCTCCGAGCGTCGTTGGTCAACACGCACCCTCAACATCGGGACGCAGTCAGCCTAAGCTACGCGACCCATCTGGTCTGGCTACATAAGGAATGGGATCCACCTTGGACATCATCTCGGCCATCATCCTCGGCGTCGTTCAGGCGTTGACGGAGTTCTTCCCCGTCTCGTCGAGCGCCCACCTCGTGCTCGCCGGCAAGCTCCTCGGCGTCGAGAGCAAGAACGGCGTGGCCTTCGAGGTCGCGGTCCACATCGGCACGCTCTTCGCGGTCCTCATCGTCTTCCGAAAGGACTTCGTGGACCTGAGCCACGCGACGCTGCGCGGCCTTCGTCGACTCGGTGATCTGCGCGCAGCCATGGCCGAGGATCCGGCGCTCTTGCAAGCGGTCGCGGTGCTCGTCGGCTGCGTCCCGGCGGGCCTCATTGGGGTCTTCTTCAAGGACGCCATCGAGAGCGTCTTCCACTCGACCCTCTTCGTCTGCTGGGGGCTGGTCGTCACGGGGCTCGCGCTGACAGCCACACGCTTCGTGCCTCAGGGCGACCGCCCGATCACGCTGCGCGACGCGCTCTTGATCGGCTGCGCCCAGGCCGTCTCCATCCTGCCCGGCGTCTCGCGCTCCGGTTCGACCATCTGCGCGGGGATCTTCCTGGGCAACGACCGCCTCGCCGCGGCGCGGTTCAGCTTCCTCATGAGCGTGCCGATCGTCGCCGGGGCCGTGCTCCTGAAGACGCTCGACGTGATCAAGGATCCCCCGGGAGAGGACTTCTTCATCGGCGCGGCGATCGGGGCCGGCGTCTCGTTCGTGGTCGGCCTCGGCGTGCTCGCCTTGCTCATGCGCATCCTCAAGCTCGGGCGCTTCGCCGAGTTCGGCTGGTACTGCTTCGCGGTCGCCGCTTGGGGGTTCTACGCCCTGTGAGGCTGATCAGCCCGTGAAAACCCGCGTCCACACAAACGCCAAGACCGCCGAGGCCGCGTAGACCCCGACGAGGCGAGCCGGCGAGCTCTGACCCGCGCAGGCCGCCGTCAGCCGCCTTTGCCAGACCGCGAGGGTGGCCCGAGCCGTGCCCGGCACAGCCGTTGTCGACGCAACCTCGCCCGAACGCCCAGTGTGAGGTCTATCGACGGAGCCCAGAGCGCGAGGCGGCGAGGCGATGGTGAGCTGCGGCAAGGGCTCCGTGGCCGTGGACCCGCCGACCACATCCACAGGACCGGCGACCACAGGCGGCGCGACGCTCAAGACGGCCCGAGGGGGGCGGGCGTTGCTCGTGGCCCCCGGCGAGTCGGCCAGCAAGTCCATGACGTCCGAGCGCCCCTCCGACTGAGGCTGCATCCGCATCTGGTCGAGCGCGAGCAGCATTGTGCGGGCGTCCGGGAATCGGTCCTTGGGGTCCTGCTCTAGGGCGCGCATGAGCAGGCGGTTGAAGTCGGGCGGCACCGTCTCGCCTTTGCCCGTGGTCTGGAGGGGCGGGGCGTCGCGGCGGGCCGTGGAGCGCAGGAGCGACTCATAGTTATTCACGGGGAAGAGACGTCGCGCGGTCATCGCCTCGTAGAGCACCACCGCAAGCGCGTAGAGATCAGCAGGCGGGCCGACGTTGAGGCCCCGGATCTGCTCGGGCGCCATATAGCTCGGGGAGCCGACCATGGCCCCGGCGGCGGTCAGGACCCGGCCGTCCTCGCGGGTGTCGTCGGCGTCGATCTTGACCACGCCGAAGTCGAGGATCCGGGCCACGAAAGACTCGCGCGTCCCGTTGAACATGATGTTGTCGTGTTTGAGATCCCGATGGATGAGCCCGACATCGTGGGCGTCGACGAGACCCAAGAGGAGCTGTCGGGCGACCTCACGGGCATGGCGCACCGCAAACGCGCCGTTGTTGTTCACCTCGTCGCGGAGCGTCCAGCCGTCCACGCACTCCATGACGATGTACAACGTGCGGTCCGCGTCGACCCCGAAGTCAAGCAAGCCGACGATGTAGGGGCTGTCGATGGAGACGCCGGCCTCGGCCTCCCGCACGAACCGCGCACGGATGGCCTTGTGCGTGGCGTACTCCTCCCGAAGGAACTTCACCGCGACGCGTTGACCACACGTCTCGTCGATGCCGCGATAGACGGCGCCCATGCCGCCCATGCCGAGGCGCTCGTGAATGGAGTACCGGCCGCCGATGAGCTCACCGAGGTAGGCGTCCCGGCCGACCGCATCCACGGCGGCCTGCGTAACAAAAAACGACTGGTCTCGAGGGCAGCGTCGACCGTCCGTCGCAGACCGCGAACTACGGCATCGTGGGCAGATCAGCGGGACGGCGGGCTCGGGACTCATGCTCATGATTTCGGCATCCTCTTTAGAAAACTCCAGCCGCTTCTGGCATCATGGCCGCGTGCTCTCACTTACGCATCTCGAAGATGGCGCGCTGTCGCGATTGCCCATGTTTCCGCTGCCTGGGGGCGTCCTTTTCCCCGGTCAAACGATGTCGCTTTACGTCTTCGAGCCTAGGTATCGGGCCTTGATGCGGGCCTGCCTCGCCGAGAACCACGCGATGGCCGTGTCGTTCCTCGAGAGCGAGAGCCAAAGCGGCGCGCCGGTTCGGACCATCTGCGGCGGCGGGCAAATCATCGCGAGCGAGGAGCTCGAGGACGGGTGCTGGAACGTCTTGCTCCAGGGCACCGACCGCCTGAGAATCGTGACGGAGGTGCCGACCGACGAGCCCTTCCGCCGCGTCGAGGTCCAAAGGTTCATGGAGAGTCGAGGTCCAAACGACCAGGCCCTCGCCGGGCAGCTGCGAACGCTCATGCTGCAGATCTCCGAGGTCCTGCCGGACGCGCAGTCGCTCCTTCATGGCTTGGCCGGGCTCGCGAAGTCCCCCAGCCACCTCTGTGATCTCGTGGGTGCCCACATCGTCGATCCCGCCGAGCTTCGACAGGAGCTGCTCGAGACCCGCAGCGTCGAGGAGCGCCTCGAGCGGACCATCGGGGCCATGAGTTCCGCACTCCTGCACCTGATCGACCTCCCGGAGTCGGGCGCGCTGCACTAATCGGAGGTGCGTACCATGAGACTCCGCGACTTCGCCGATACCGATACGCTGCTCATCGAGTTTCGTGATGCGCCGGTGGCGGAAACTCGCGATCTGGATGAGAACACTCTGCTGGACGTAGACGCTGACCGTAACATTTGCTCCAGTGCAGCGGAGCATGCATCGCAGAGTGCTGGTGCTCCACAGTTCTCATACGAGCAAGTTGCCGCGTAACCGCTCTGCTTCCTGTACTAGATTGGCCGACGTTATGAAGCTCGCTCCCCCGTTGCGCCTCCTCGTCGATGAGGAGATCCGCGCGCGTGTGATGAAGCTCGAGCTCCCGTTCAACCGCTACGGGCTCGATCGCTTCGGCGTCTCCCGCGAGCACCTCGCGCTCTTCTACTCGATCCTCCTGCCCTTCTACCGACGGTACTTCCGGGTCCACACCTTCGGCATCGAGCACGTGCCTGCTCGCGGCCGCGCCCTCATCATCGGCAACCACTCGGGTGGGCTGCCCGTCGACGCGGCGATGGTGATCTCAGCACTCTTTCAGGAGCTCGAGCCCCCCCGACACGCGCACGGCATGGTGGAGCTCTTCGCGCAGTATTGGCCGTTCGTCTCTGAGCTGTTCAGCCGCGCCGGTCAGCTCCCGGGCCTGCCGGACCATGCCGTGAGGTTCCTCGAGGACGAGCGACTGCTCATGGTCTTCCCCGAGGGCGCACGCGGCACCGGCAAGCTCTACAAGGACAAGTACCAGCTCGTGCGCTTCGGGACGGGCTTCGTTCGCATCGCGCTCCAGACGCGCTCACCCATCGTGCCCTTCGCCTTCGTAGGCGGCGAGGAGGCCCTGCCGGTGGTCTTCCACGCGAAGCTCCTCGCCAAGGCCGTCGGTGCTCCTTATTGGCCCGTCTCGAGGTATCTCCTGCCCGTCCCGATGCCCGTGGCCTGCGAGATTCACTTCGGCGCCCCCCTCGTATTCGAGGGCGATGGCACGGAGGCCGACGACGTCATCGAGGGCTACGTCTCCGTGGTCCGCTCGCGCATCGAGGAGCTGATCGACAAGGGGCGCCGACACCGCGAAGCGACGGGCAAGCGATGAGGATCGGCATCACCGGCATCACCGGCGCGCTCGCCCGCTTGGTCGCCCACCGGCTCCTGACCCGTGGCCACGAGGTCGTGGGCATCGATCGAAGGCCCTGGCCCGACGCGCCGAAGGGCGTGACGATGTTTCGCGCCGACATCCGTAAGCGCCCCGCCGAGGACGTCTTTCGGACGCAGCCGATGGACGGCCTCATCCACATGGCGACGGTCACGCACTTCACCGCCTCAAAGGAGGAGCGGTACCGGGTCAACCTCATGGGCACGCGCTCGGTCATCGAGCACTGCCAAGCGTATGGAGTCTCGCGCGTGGTCTTCGTGGGCCGCCACACGGTCTATGGGGCCGCCCCTGATCAGCCCCTGTACCGCACCGAAGCTGAGCCCCCTCTCGCCGGGGCGACCTTCCCCGATCTCGCGGATCTCGTCGCGGCCGACCTCTTCGCTGGCTCGGCGCTGTGGCGGTTTCCCGAGCTGTCGACCTCTGTGCTTCGCATCGTCTATACGCTCGGACCCTCGCAGCGGGGCACGCTCCACAACTTCCTGCGGGGCCGTCGCGTGCCGCTGGTGATGGGCTTTGATCCCCTCTACCACTTCATGCACGAGTACGACGCGGCACGAGCCATCGTGCACGCCCTCGAGGGTGGCCTCCGTGGGGTCTACAACGTCGCTGGCCCCGCGCCGACGCCGCTGTCGCTCCTCTGCCGGGTCACGGGTCGGACACCGGTCCCGATCCCCGAGCCGCTCTACCCGTTCTTCAGCGGGCGGTTCGGCTTCCCGTCACTGCCTGACGCCGCCTTGAACCATGTGAAGTACCCCATCGTCGTCGACTCGATCGCCTTCCAGAAGGCCACGAACTTCGAAGCGGAGTACGACGAGGTCGCGACGCTGGAGGCCGTGCGTCACCTGCCCTGAGGCAAGGGGCTGATCGGCGGCGCCATACCCGGAGGAGGTCCACCCGGAGCGCCGCCGCCCTGGCCGCCCATCATCATCATCATCATGCTGACCATGCCCTTGATCCGCGTGATGTCCGCCTCGTCGAGCTCGATGTCGAACTTGACCTCATTGCCTTTGGCCTCGGCTTTGACCTTCTTGGCGAGGGCGTCGAGGCCCATCATCTTGGCCTGCGGGTCTTGGCTCATCCCGGTGATGGACGTCAGGACCTTCGCGGCCACGGCTTGCGCCTCGGTGGCCTTGTCGAAGCTCATGACCGCGCGCAGGACGAGGCCCTTCTCCATGTCGATCGTGCCGCGGACCCCGGAGAGGCCCTGGGCGTCGGGGCCCATCATCTTGCGGTCCTTGGCTGCGAGGAGCACGGCGCCGTAGACGTCCGAGGTGTTCTTCACGTTGCCGAGGGCCTTGATCACTGCGGCATTGTTCAGGACCGAGGTCCCCTTGGCCTTGCCCTTGGCGGCCGTGAGCGCGGCCTTCACGGCGTTGACATCGCCGAGGAGGATCTGGTTGCTCATCGCGCAGAGCCCCTCGCCCTCCGGAGACACGAAGATGACCGCGCCCTCGTGCGTGACCTGCTTCGCCGAGTTGGTCTGGGCGATGCTCGTCGTCAGCTTGGCCGCGTCGAAGGTGCCCTCCACGACGATGAGCCCGTCCTTCTTGCTGAGGTCAGAGGGCACAGCGACGGTCAGGGTCCGAATGGCCTTCAGGGGGTCAAAGCCCAGCTTCGTCTTGATCTCGTTGAGCTTGCCCGCCACGCCGGGGTTGGTCGCGGCCATCGCGAAGAGCTCCTTCCAGAGCGCCGAAGCGACAAGCTGCTCGACGTTGATGACGAGCACACCGGAGGCGGCCTTGGGCAGGAGGGCGATCTCCTTCTTGCCGTTTCCGGCCATCGCCGGCGTGGCCATCAGTCCGATGTTCAGGGTGCAAAACGCCACAAGCGCGGCGGAGCGAATAAGAGACAGGCGCATGGGAACTCCTCGGTTGCGTTGGAAAATGACGGGTGAGACTCCCGACGCGTCGGCCACGGGGTCAAGGAATAAAACGCGGCCGGCCCCAAAAGTATTCGATGAAAGCCGGATTCACCGCCTCAGAAGGCACCCTCAGGCACGTCGAGCAACGTCAGCGTGCTCGCCTCGATCAGGCGGCGGTTGAGCGAGAGGCCGGGCAGGATCGTGGCCGCGAAGTATCTACACGCTGCGACCTTGCCCGTGTAGAACTCCCAATCGGTGCCGACGGTGTCCGGGAGCTTCTCGAGGGCCAGGGCCGCCTGCCGGTGGAGCAGCCAGCCGATGACCAGCTCACCGAGCGAGAACAAGATGCGGTTGCCGTGGAGCCCGATGTGGTTGAGCGACTCGCTGACCTTGGACAGAGCGACACCGAAGATGGCCTGCACGTCCTGGAGGGCCCTGGAGAGGGCCGCCCGCTCCTGAGAGAGCGCCTCGCCACCGACTTCCCCTTTGACGGTCTGCTCAATCTCGGTGAGCAGCAGCCGCAGCGTCTCGCCCATGTCGCGGGCGATCTTGCGGAAGAACAAGTCGAGCGCCTGGATGTGGGTGGTCCCTTCGTAGAGCGTGTCGACCTTCTGGTCCCGAATGGCCTGCTCGACCGCGAAGTCTTGGCAGTATCCGGCCCCGCCGTGGCACTGGAGCGAGAGCGCGAGCAGCTCGTAGGCGCGCTCGGAGCAGTAGCCCTTGACGAGGGGCAGGAGCAGGTCGTTGAGCTTGTCCTTCTGGGCGGCGCGTGGGTTCCGATGACCCCCGAGCATCTCGACCTGGTCCTGAGTGTGGGCGGTATACAAACACAGCGCCCTCATCCCCTCGGAAAACGCCTTCTGATGCATGAGCATACGCCGCACGTCGGCGTGCTGAATAATCCGGACCCGAGGTGCCTTCTTGTCCTGCGCACGCTCGAGTTCCGGGCCCTGGACCCGCTCTTTCGTGTACGCGAGCGCGGCTTGATAGGCGTTCGCGGCAGACGCCATGGACTTCACGCCGACCGCCATCCGGGCGTGTTCGATGACGTGGAACATCTGCCGGATCCCGTCGTGCACCTCGCCCATGAGCAGGCCGCGACAGGGGGTCGACTCGCCGAGCACCATCTCGCAGGTCGCCGACGCGCGCAGCCCCATCTTGTGCTCGATGCTCGCGCAGAAAACGCCGTTTCGCGCCCCTAAGGAGCCGTCCTCCTCCACCCAGAACTTCGGCACGATGAAGAGCGAGAGACCCTTGGTCCCGGACGCCGCGCCCTCGGGCCGAGCGAGCACCATGTGAACGATGTTCTCGGTCTGGTCGTAGTCGCCGTTGGTGATGAATCGCTTGGTGCCCTCGAGGTGCCAGGTGCCGTCTTCGGCGAGCCGCGCGCGCGTGCGGCCCGAGCCCACGTCGCTGCCCACATCGGGCTCGGTCAACATCATGCTGCCGCCCCAACGACGCTCGACGATCCTCGAGACGAACCGCTGCTTCTGCGCTTCCGTCCCCAGATCGTCGATGACGAGGGCCATCATGTTGCCGAGGAGATAGAAAGCCGCGGTCGGGTTGCTGCCGACCATGAACTCGAAGGCCGCCCAGACCAAAGACGGAGGGGCTCCGACCCCGCCGATCCGCTCGGGCAGGTCGAGGAGGTTCCAGCCCTGATCGTAGAATCCGTCGAGTGAGGCTCTGAGACCGTCAGGTAGCTTGACGTTTCCTTGCCGGTCGAGCGTCAGCCCTTCACGGTCCGAGCTCGCGAGGCTCGGGCTGAAGACTTGGTGGCAGAACTTCTCGACCGCCGTGAGCATCTCCCTGGCCGTCGCCTCGTCCATGTGCGCGAAGGGGCCATGGCCGAGGGTGTTCCGCCCGATTTCCAGAAACTCGAAGAGGCAGAACTCCACGTCCCGCCGACTCGATCGATAGGCATGACTCATCAGCGGGCCTCCTGGTTTTAATTCCCGGTCCCAGCGCGAACCTTCATCTCCCCGGACAAGATGTGTTTCTTGACGGCCTCCAGCTGGAGCTTCGTGCCCTTGCAGGCATAAGACTGGGTCTGACCCTTCACGACCTCATCACCATAGTGGTCGGCGATGGAGGCTTCCACGGCGAGGATCCGATCCGCCGTCGCCGGGTGCGACGAGAGGAACTTGGGGGGGGAGCCGCCCTCTTTCTCGAGCGCCAGAATCTTCCCGAAGAAGTCCGCGAGCCCATGAGGGTTGTAGCCGGCGTCGTGGGAGATCTGCAGCCCCACTTCATCGGCCTCGGACTCGTGCAGCTGGCTGAACTGGGTCGAGTTGAGGAACGCCCAGACCGTCTGCGCCGCGTCGCTCGCCAGCCCGTCGCCGAGGAAGAGCTGCGCGAGCTGCTGACCGGCGAAGGCCGCCTCCATCGACTGCACGCTGTGTCGCTGCGTGACGTGGGCGAGCTCGTGGCCGACGACCCCGGTGATCTCCGCGCAGGTGTCCGCCGAGAGGATGAGGCCCGTCGAGAGGTAGGTATAGCCGCCCGGCGCGGCGAAGGCGTTGACCAAGGCGTCGTCGGCGAGGACCTCGACCTTGTAGCCCCCGATGTCCTTCGGATCGCGGAACGGCGTGGACGCCTCGGAGAGGGGGACGAGGAGCTCGCGCGCCCAGACCGCTACGGGATCCTCTTCGGCGACGATGGCGTACTCTTTCTCGATCTCCACATCGACGCCGCGCCCGATCTCCACCTCTTTCTTGTTGTTGATGAGGCCCCCACATCCGGCGGTGAGGGTGCTCAGGACGGCGAGGGTCAGAATGAGGCGGATGGTCATGGGCTTCGCTCCTCTTTGGGCGGACAGGGTGTCGCCTCCGCTGGCGGCTGTAAACCACGGAGTGGGCACGGGGAGCTGAGAGCCTTACTATGCGCCGAACATGAGCACCGAACTTTCAGATCCCGCGCCGCTCGTCGGCTTGATCATGGGCAGCACGTCGGACTGGGAGACCCTCCGGCACACCGCGAGCCTGCTCATCGACTTCGGCGTACCCTTTGAGCGTCGCGTCGTCTCAGCGCATCGGACGCCCGCGCTCCTGACGGAGTATGCGACGACGGCGGAGGCCCGTGGTCTTCAGGTCGTAATCGCCGGAGCGGGCGGGGCGGCCCACTTGCCGGGCATGGTCGCCGCGATGACCCTCCTGCCAGTCCTCGGCGTGCCGGTGGTGTCCAAGGCGTTATCCGGCCTCGACTCTCTTCTCTCGATCGTGCAGATGCCCGCCGGGGTGCCCGTGGCCACGCTCGCGATCGGTGAAGCGGGCGCGAAGAACGCCGCGATCCTGGCGGTAGAGATCCTCGCGATCTCAAGGCCGGACCTCCGCGAGCGGCTCCGCGCCTATCGGGTCGCCCAGACTGAGGCCGTGCTTCAGGCCGAGCTCCCGTGAGCCCGGGGTCGAACTTGGTGATCGAACCCGGAGCGACGATTGGAATCCTCGGCAGCGGACAGCTCGGCCGGATGCTGGCGATGGCCGCCCGAAGGCTCGGCTACGGCGTGGCGGTCTACTCACCCGAGCCCAACAGCCCCGCGGGCCAGCTCGCCGACCAGACGACGGTCGCCGCCTACGACGACACAACGGCCCTCGAAGCGTTCGCCCAGAGCGTCGACGTCGTGACCTTCGAGTTCGAGAACGTCAACGCCGAGGCCGTGGCCGTGCTCTCGCGCTTCGTAGCTGTGAGGCCCGGCGGCGCCGTTCTCCATACGACCCAACATCGCGTGCGCGAGAAGACCTTCCTCGCTTCGATTGGGGTACCGACGACGCCTTGGCGATCAGTCAAGTCACTTGACGAGCTGAACGACGCGCTTCAAACCTTGGGCACACCGGCGGTTCTAAAGACGGCGGGCTTCGGCTACGACGGCAAGGGGCAGCGCCGGATCGACGAGGTGGCGGAGGCTGAGGTCGCCTTCGCGGCGCTTGGCAGCGACGATCTCATCCTCGAGGCCCACGTCGACTTCGTCCGAGAGCTCTCCGTGGTCGCCGCGCGTGGGCAGGACGGCCGCTTCGTCGCCTACCCGATCGTAGAGAATCGGCATCGGAATCACGTCCTCGATCTCACCCTCGCGCCGGCCCCACTCTCAGCCGATCGCGTCACCCTTGCCCGGGCTCTGGCACGACGAATCCTCGACGCGCTCGACGTGGTGGGCGTCCTCGCAGTCGAGCTCTTCGAGGGCCGCGACGGGCGGCTGCTGGTCAATGAGTTGGCCCCGCGACCCCATAACTCCGGGCACTTCACGCTCGACGCCTGCGACGTGGATCAGTTCGAGCTTCAACTCCGGGCCGTCTGTGGCCTGCCACTCCTCGAGCCGCGCCAGCGTTGCCCCGCGGTGATGGCCAACCTCCTCGGGGAGGACCTGCTCGGCTCGCCGGATTATGCCGCGGTCCTCGCGAGCCGTGACGTTCGGCTTCACCTCTATGGCAAGGCCGTTGCCCGACCGGGTCGCAAGATGGGGCACCTCACGGCCCTCGGTCTCACGATCGAAGACGCGCTGTCGAAGGCGCTGACCGCCCGCGACGCGATCCGTCGAGCCTGAAGCCGAAGGCTGCGTCGAGCTGAGCGCCGCCGCCTGCTTCAACCCGGGGCGGCAAAGAGCTCGTCGAGCGGCCCCCGCGCGATCCGCAGATCACCCTCGTTGCCGAAGCTGTCGAAGGTGGAGTCCCCCATCGCGTGGCCGAGCGAGTTGAAGAGGTTCGAGACCTGCCGATTGTTCGCGGCGCCCTCCCCTGGGAAGAGGACGGTTCGGCCGTCGGTCAAGAGCCCGAGCCGGTCGCCGCCGACGACGAGGATCGGCCAGTCTTTCGCCGTCGAGTGGTGCTGCTCGCCATTGTCCGACATAAAAACGATGGCCGTGTGGTCGAGCATCGAGCCGTTCGCGCCCATCTCGGGGGTGGCCGCCAGCGTCCTGGCCAGCTTGGCGACGAGCTCGACGTGCCTGCGCGTCACGGCCGCGATGGCGTTCCAGTTTGCCGGCGTGCCGATGCCGTGCTGGAGATCGTGTCGGCTAAGGCTGGGGATGATGCTGTCGTAGTGCACGTTGAAGCCGGAGGTGCCGGACGCGAGAACCACGGTGTTCGTCAGGCCACCGAGCAGGCTGGCCGTGGCGATCTCGAACTGAGCCTCGAGCCACCTCAAGGAGTCCGGGGCGTCAAGGGACATCCCCAAGAGCGTCTCGAACCCGGCCCGTCCGGGGATGAAGGGCCGCACGGCATCGGCCATCAAGGCGAGCTGCCCCTCGCGGACTCGAAGCGACTCCAGAGACGTCAGGTAACGCTCAAGCTTGATCCGCTCGTTGGAGTTCCCTCGGAACGTCCGGAGCGCGGCCTGCACGTCCTGCCGCGCGAAGTCGAACAACGCGCTGCGCTCCTGCCCCCCGGCACCTTGCCCAGCCCCGCCTTGCCCCGCCAAAACCGAGCCGAAGATCGTGTCGTAGGCGAGCGCGGGGTTCACCAGGATAGGCGCCGGCTTCTTCGGTCCGAAGTTGCAGGTCTCGTAGACGATCGGCGTGCGTGCCGCGCTCGTACCCAGGCGAATGGCGTCGAACGGCGCGGTCCGCTTGAGCATCGGAGCGAGCAGCGCATCGATGGTCGGGGCCGACCGGTCCACCGCGCAGCTCAGCGCCGCCGTTCCCGTGGAGTGGCCCCCACCGGTGATCGTACTCGACAGGCCCAGCAGGACGGCAGCCCGGTTTTCCAGCGAGATGTCCGCGCCCGACGCCGCGAGCGAGTTGAGGCAGAGCGCGCTGGACAGCGAGTCCCCCCTGAGCGTGGCGGCCTCCTCCGGGTAAACGTCCTGGAAGCCGCGACGGGCGTCCGCCGCGTCTAGACCCAGCGAAGCCCGGGCCGCCTGGCTCAGAAACGCGATGGGGTAGATGCCGTTGCACTCCACGACGAAGACCACGCGAGCGGGGGTCACGCCTTGGGCCCACGCCTGTTTCATGAAGGGGCCGAGCAGCGTGACGCCGGCCAGGGTCTTGAGCAGGTTCCTGCGCGTCACCATCTCACTCACCTCCCGCGGGCAGACGTCGCGTTGACCAGGTCTCCGTCGCCGTCAGCTCAATGACCATGCTGAAGAAAGACCCACCGCTCGAGTCATAGACCTCCTCCATGCGGGTCAGCGTACACGCGTCGCTGCGGTCCTCGTTGCGCCCCATGTAGTAGCGGAACGCCTGGCGAACGAAGCATCGCTTGGCGTGGGTCGAGACCGCGAGCTTCTCGCTGAGTTCAACCGCGTCCCGCACCGGGCCGTTCAGCGTCGGGTCGGGCATGTCGATCAAGGTGCTGCTCCCGTCGGGCGGACCCTCCCCGCCATCCGCGGCGTGGTCCCACTCGCGGAGGTAGCCCGCCTGGTTGAACATCTCGAAAGGGTAGCCCAGCGGGTTCATGAGTCGGTGGCAGCCTTGGCACTCGGGGTTGTTGGCCGTCGCATCGTCGACGCGGGCGCGCGCGCTCTTGTTCGCGGCGTGCGGGCCGACCTGCGCCATGACCCGCACCGAGCTCAGCGGGGGGATGAAGTCGCAGAGCAGGCTCTCCCGGACCCAGTGGCCCCGGTGAATCAGCGAGGGGTCGTCCTCGAAGTTGCCCCCGTGCGAGCCGAGCCAAGCGGGGTGGGTGAGCACGCCCGCGCGCTCGTCTGCGGGCAACGTCACCCAGCGCGCGCCCGGTGCATTCGCGATGTCCTGTTCGGTGCCGTAGGCCTGCCCCGTGTACAGGATCGCGTTCTCATAGGACGCCGGTTCTGCGGTCGAGGGCAGGAAGAAGTCCCGCGTGGTGAGCAGGTTCCGGAGCACGTCGACGTCGGCCACCACCACGCGCGCCACGACGTCGTCCATCTGCTGGACGAGCGTAGACTCATGGCCGTAGTAGCCGCCGATGAGGTTGCCGTACGACGACCGCGAGTTCCGGGATTGCACTCTGTCGCCGTCGCCGTCGTCGAACTTCGAGGTCGCTTGAGGGCGATCTTTGAAGATCTCCGGCACCTTCGTATAGCCGAGCCACTCACGGAAGAAGTTGGCGCCACCGTCGGCCAGGAAGTGCTCACCTCGGCGCTGGCGTTCGTTCTCGCCGTAGTCCCCGACGAGGTCGAAGCGAGTGGCATCAGTCCCGCCCGCGTGGAGACGGTAGAGTTCGGCCACCCGCTGCGGGTCACGGATACTGCCGTCCCGCGCGGCGTCGGCCACGTCCGCGAGGTGCCCGGCCTCGGGCGCAGAGTCGTCCGGAAAGCCGTGCTTCGGGGTCGCGCCCGGCGCGCGGCTCTCGATGATATAGGCGAGCTGCTGCGCCAGCTCCCAGTCCGTGAGGTCCGCGCGGCCGAGGCCGTCGGGCGTGCCCAGCTCCTCGCGGAACATCGCGCCGGTCGTCAGCCAGGCGGCCGTCGAGATGCGCGTGATGGAGTGGGTTCGGGGGGTCTCGCCGTCCGGATTTTGCGCGCAGTCGGGCGGAATGGGCTCGGCAGCCAGCACGGTGGTCGAGAAGGCCTGGAGTCGGTCGAGCTCGTCTGGCCTCGCCGGACGGAAGAGCACGCCATGCTCGAGGAACTCCGAGAGGTAGTGGCGCACACAGTCCGGGGTCGGGCTCGCGTCGCAGGTCATACAGCGCAGGCTCAGGTCGTTTTGGAGTCGCTCGAGGCGGTTGATGCCGGTGTAGGGTCCCGCCCACGGGGGGCCGGCCACTGCCACGACGGGCAGGAAGAGCTCGATGTTCGCCTCGTCGAGCGTCTCGTCGGTGGCATAGGTGCTGTAGGGCTCGCCCGCGCTCAGATCGAGGGGGTTGTCAAAGAAGCTGAAGCCCCTCCAGCTTCGCGTGACCGCGCCGCCCACGTTGCGGGTCCACTGCAAGCGGTTGAGCCGGCGCAGTCGCGTCGGTGCCTGTGAAACCTCCCCGTTGCAGACGAAGAGCTCGTCTTGGGGGATGAGGTTGGGCGACGGCTCGGGCAGGGGGACTCCGGCGTCCGGGTCACCATCGGGTCCACAGTCGGGCATACCCGAGGTGATCCACAGGCCAAGTGCGTCGGCCTCCGACGCGGTCGCGCTCGGCTCGCCAACCGGGGGCATGGGGGCGTTCGGGTCCAGGATGCGGGAGAGAGAGCGTTGCGCGTACGTCATCGCCGGGTCGCGCAGTGAGGGCGCGCGGAGGGATGCGAGCGAGGTCAGCGACATGGGCGCGCCGCGGCTCGGGGGTGCTCCATGGCAGCCCGTGCACCGCTCCAAGAGGACGAGGACCTCGCAGCCAGAGGTGGAGCCGGCATCCACACCGCCTAAGGCGTCCGAGATGGACGCGGCGTCAGCACTCGGCCCGGTGTCAGCACGCGGTCCGATGTCCAGCCTCGGCCCGGTGTCAGCACGCGGTCCGATGTCCAGCCTCGACCCGGCGTCAGCACCTTGTCCGATGTCCAGCCTCGACCCGGCGTCTCCGCCGTTGTCGACGCCGCCGTCCGTGCAGCCCGCGAGCCCGCCGATGCCCAAGACGCAGACCAGCGCGCTGAGGAGGCCCAAAGACGCTTTAGAAGTTCCTGGACCTAACGACATGGCGACCCCCCTTGATCAGAGGCTCATGGACGCCAGACCCTGCCGGATCACCTGAGAGGGCGCAAGGGAGCGAGGGAGGTCGACTAGAGTCGCGTCCGGCGAGGCCGCATCAGGAGCAG
>SHZC01000063.1 GCA_009692505.1 Myxococcales bacterium | reverse complement strand
CGCCGCCGCCGCAGTTCGGATCGTCGGGCGGGCAGGGGGGCGGCTGTGGGCACTCGCACTCGGGCTCAGGCATGAAGCGTGAGGCGCAGTCCGCTCGCACGCCGCAGGCCAGCTCGTCGAGCGACTCACAGGGGCCTTCGGGTCGAGTCACGCACGCCATGCCCATGAACGCGCAGTCGTGGCGGACCGCACACTGGTCGAGGTTCAGTCGCTCGCAGGGCAAAAACGCGGGGTCATCTTCGCAGCGTGCGTCGGCCCACCGGCAGCCCTGTCGTGCGTTGCAGGCCGGCTCAGCCAGTTCGGCGCAGGTCGCAGGTGCAGGAGCGAGGCAACCGCGGCCGGTCCACTCGCAGCCAGCCGCTTCACACGTCGCCGCGTCGGGCTGGTCGCAGACGTTCGCCGACGGCTCGCCGTGGCAGGCATGGTCCTGATTCCACCAATAACAAGCCGCGGCCAGGCAGGCTTGGGCGTCGGTCTGATCGGCGCAGGCAGGCTGACACTCGGCGGGTGGGTTCGGGCCATCGCAGACGATGGGAAGGGCGCCGCCGCTGCCTCCGGGCACGACCTCCCCGGCTGAGCCTCCGGCGCCGCCAATGGCACCCCCTTCGCCCTGGCCGCCGCCGCTGCTCGAGTCGGGCCCGCCGTCGCCCTGCTCTTTGGCCATGCCACCGGCACCATCGCTAGGTCCGGCCGCCGCCCCGCCATCACGCTCACACGCGACTGATAGGGTGATCGCCCCCGCACAGAGCATGGTGCTCCATACCTTAGACTTCATCATGACTGCTGCTCCGAGTCTCGCTGTGGTTACGAAAAACTCACTCCGCGACCAGCCTAATACCAACGGGGCATTGGTTTCGAATTTTGCAGGTGACGCTGCATGCACTCGTCCTCGCAGGCGTTGACGAGCCTGACCAGCTCGGCGTCGTTCGTGGCCTTGGGCAGGATCTCCGGCGCGCGATCCCCGCACTTGTTCTCGCAGACCCGCTTCAGAATCCGCATCTCGGACACCGTCGGATCGACGAAGGGCGAGCGATGAATGACCTTGCGATCGATGACCGCGTAGACCATCGCGGCGCTGACGAGGGCCATCAGCGTGAGGAGCAAGCGGAGCGACATGGACGCGGCATTTAGCCCAGCGGTGTCCTGGACGCAAGGCCAGCGTCGGGTCGGACGCAAGGCCACGCGGGCCTTCCGATTCGGCTCGGCTTGTGGCACATCGGGCGCCCCGGTGTCGGCTGAGGCGCGTCTTGATGTCCACCTTTTCTCCGAGTCGCGTGCTCGTCCTCGGCTGCGGGGGCATTGGCGGCATCATCGCCGGGCACCTCCTCCATCGTCAGGCCACCCGCGCCGACGTGGTTGTTCATGTCGTGGCCCGAAACCCGGAGCTTCGGCGGACACTTCTGGACCAAGGCTTCGTGGTTCGGGGTCTGGGAAACGAGTCGACGTTCCGCGGCGAGGTCTTGGGCTCAATCCCGTCGTCGCAGGTCTACGACTTCGTCCTCCTGGCGATGCAACCGCCCGATGTCGAGGCGGCTGCCCGTCAGGCGAGCGCGCACCTGGCCCCCGACGGTCGCATCGTCTGCCTGCAGAACGGCCTCTGCGAGGATCGGGTCGCGTCGACCTTGGGTACGCCCGATCGGGTGCTGGGCGGGGTCGTGTCGTTCGGGGGCTCCTCATCGGCGCCGGGGGTCTACGAGCGCACCTCGGCGGGCGGCTTCGTCCTCGGTCGCCCGGACGGTGGGCTGGAGCCGCAGCTTGAGCGATTAGCCAGCCTCCTGGACTGCGTCGGGCCCGTGATGATCACCGAGAACCTGAACGGGGTCCGGTGGAGCAAGCTGGCGATCAACTCGGCGATCTCCACCTTGGGGACCTTGGCCGGTGTCCGCTTGGGCGCGCTCGTCTCGGATCGTCGCGCGCGGCGGTTCGCGCTGGAGATCTTCACGGAGTGCGTGGTGGTCGCCCGCGCCTCGAACGTTCGGCTCGAGAAGGTCTCAGGCACGCTCGACGTGGACTGGATTTCGCTGCGACGAGGGGACGGCCGCCGGGTCTCCCCCGCCTCTCGTCTGGCGAAGGAGGCCATCATCGCGGCGGTCGGCTTGAAGTATCGGCGGATGCGCTCGTCGATGCTCGCCGCCCTCGAGCGTGGGCAGGTGCCGCCCGTCGACTTCCTCAACGGGGAGATCGTCACGCGGGCCTTGGCGCTCGGCTTATCCGCGCCCGCAAACGAGGCCGCCGTCGATTTCGTCTGGAGGCTCTACCGGCATGAAGCCAAACCTGGCTTCACGACCTTGCACGCAGCCTATGATTCCTTTGAAGCGACGAGGACGGCATGACCGAGCTGCGACTTTTTAGTTGGAACGTCAACGGGCTGCGGTCGGTGATGAAGAAGGGCCTGCTGACCTTTCTCGAGCTGCACAGGCCCGACGTGCTGTGCCTTCAGGAGATCAGAGCGAGCGCGTCGCAGATTGATCTCGAGCCGCTCCTGGCGCTCGGCTACTCACTCGACTTCCACCCCGCCGAACGGCCCGGATACAGCGGCGTGGCGACGTTTTCGAGAGAGCCGCCCCAAAGAGTCGTGCTCGGCATGGGAGAGCCCCGCTTCGACACCGAGGGGCGCGTGCTCATCACCGAGCACCGCGGCCTCACGGTGTTCAACGTCTACTTCCCCAACGCCGGTCGGGACCTCTCTCGGCTCGACTACAAGACCGACTTTTACCGGTCGTTGAAGCGGGTCGTGGACGCGCGGCGCGATGCGGGTGAGGCCGTGATCATTTGCGGCGACTGGAACACCGCACACCAGAACGTGGACATCGAGAACTGGCGGGGCAACCTCAAGGCCTCGGGGTTCACGCCACATGAGCGGGCGGTCCTCGACGAGTATCTTACACAGGGCTACGTGGACGCCTTTCGGGCGCTGCACCCGGAGACGAAGGGTGCCTACTCTTGGTGGTCGAACCGGCCGGGCGTCCGGGAGAAGAACGTCGGTTGGCGCATCGACTATCACGCCGTCGATGTGGCGACGATGCCCTCGGTCCGAGCCGCGCGGCTTCACCCGGAGGTGATGGGCTCGGACCACTGCCCCGTTGAGCTCGTCATTGAGCCCAAGCCGTCGCAAGTCAGCCGGTCGTAAGTCCGCCGGTCAGCCCTCGGGCCAGACCTGCTCGCCGGTGGCCTCATCAATGAGAATAATCGCGTTGACGGGGCAGTTCTGCGCCGCGGAGTAGACGTCCTCGTCGCTGTCGCCCTGGGGGTCGATGACGATCGCCTTGTCGTCGTCGTCCATCTCGAAGACGTTCGGCGCGTCGGCCACACAGGTCGCCGCACCGATACAGACGTCACGGAGAACCTCTATACGGTAAGCCATGCTCAAGCTCCTGGTCTGAATTAAAGGTCGGGGCCGAGGGCGTCACAGGTGGACGCAGCCCCGGCGTCAGCTCCGGCGTCGGGGGCCGGCTCGGCATCCTCACCGCAAGCGCCGTCGCTGCTCAACGCGACCTCCGGCTGGCTCGCCGATGTGCAGCGATGGAAGGCGCAGGTGTCTTCGGCCCGCGGGCAGTCGTTGTCGACCTCGCACTCGAAGCGGCAGGTCCCGAAGCGGCAGATCGTGCCCTCATCGCATTGGGCGTTCGTCGAGCACTTCTCGCGCAGGCTCGACAAGCCGGTGCAGGCCGCGAGAGACACCGAGAGCAGCAGGGCGATTCGATGAAACACGGCGCGCGGTGTACACCCCCGGACGCCTGTCTGTAAACCCGCATTACCGGCCTGCGACCTTGCGGCCAGTGCGACCGCTCGGCAGACTCCGCGCCCCGCAGCCCTTTGTTCGTGGAGTTCCCATCGTGACCGTTCGCACGCGCATCGCCCCCTCGCCCACAGGGGATCCGCACGTAGGTACCGCCTATGTCGCCTTGTTCAACTACTGCTTCGCCCGCCAGCACGGAGGTCAGTTCCTCCTCCGGATCGAGGACACCGACCAGGTCCGCAGTACGCGCGAGTCCGAAGACGCGATCCTCAAGAGCCTGAAGTGGCTCGGCCTGACTTGGGATGAGGGGCCGGACATCGGCGGACCTCACGGGCCTTACCGCCAGAGCGAGCGCAGCGCGATCTATCGAGAGCACTGCGACCTCCTGCTCGAGCGCGGCCATGCGTTCCGATGTTTCTGCACGCCGCAGCGCCTCGACGAGCTTCGCAAGGTTCAGCAGTCCGGGGGGCAGACGGCGGGCTACGACGGCCTCTGCCGGGGTCTGTCTGTCGCTGAGGCGCAGAGCCGCGCCCTTGAGGGTGAGAGCCACGTCGTCCGGATGGTCGTGCCCCGGACCGGGACCTGCACAATCAATGATCGCCTGCGCGGGACCATCGAGATCGACTGGGTCCAGGTCGATATGCAGGTGCTGCTCAAGAGCGACGGGCTGCCGACCTATCACCTGGCCAACGTGGTCGACGATCACCTCATGGGCATCACCCATGTCCTCCGGGGCGAGGAGTGGATCAGCTCCGCGCCCAAGCACGTCCTCCTCTACAGCTACTTCGGATGGGAGATGCCCGAGCTCTGCCACCTGCCGCTGCTCAGAAACCCTGACAAGAGCAAGCTGAGCAAGCGCAAGAACCCCACGAGCATCGTCTACTACGAGCGCATGGGTTACCTGGCCGAGGCGCTGCTCAACTACCTCGGCATGATGGCCTGGTCGATGCCAGACGAGCGCGAGAAGTTCTCCCTGGACGAGATGGTCAAGGCGTTTGACTTATCTCGCGTCTCGCTCGGCGGGCCCGTCTTCGATCAGGCGAAGCTGAGCTGGCTCAACGCGCGGTATTTGCGGGAGAACCTCACGCCCGAGCAGTTCGTGGAGCGGGTGCGGACCTGGGCGTTGAACACCGAATATCTGGGCGCGGTCGTGCCGCTCGTGCAGTCGCGCATCGAGCGACTCTCGGACCTCGGCGGTCTGGCCGGGTTCTTCCTCCAGGGCACGGTCGAGTTTCGCGTCGAGGACCTTGTCATCAAGGGACTTGACCAAGAGGGCCTGCGCCGCGCCTTGCAGTTTACAGCTTGGCGTTTGGACGAGGTCACGCCGTTCAAATCGGAGCCTCTGGGGCTCGCCCTCCGACAGCTCGCCGAGCTCTGCGGCGTCAAGGCCAAGGACTTCCTGCGACCCATCTTTGTCGCGTTGACCGGCAAGCCCGTGTCCACGCCGCTCTTTGAGACGATGACCGTGCTCGGGCGGGATCTGTGCCGCGCGAGGCTGAGGCTGGCCATCGAGGCGCTCGGTCCGATGACCGCGAAAGAGGAGAAGAAGTGGCGGAAGGAGTTGGACGGAGTGGGGTGATTGGACGCGCGCGGGGCACGCTTTTGATTGTCCCGCGCCCTGACGGGCGAAATACTGCTCCTGTGAATATCCACCTCCGTCGGCCGCTCGTCTCCGTACTCGTCTTTGGGATTGCCTCCCTATGGGCGGTCGGGTGCCGTGATCGCGGGGCGGAGTCGCCCACGTCGATCCCCCCCGCGACGTCCTCGACCGCGACGTCCTCCGCCACGCCCGCATCGACGCCCTCAGCGACCCCCGGAACCGGCAGCGTCAAGGGCACGTCCGCGCTCGCCCGGCTCAAGGACGCCGGCTATGTGGGCAACGGAGCCTGCGCCGACTGCCACCCGGACATCGCCGAGACCTTCTCGCGGTCGGCCATGGCCCGGTCCATTCGACCCGCGGGCAAGTGGCCGACCGGGCAGGCAGAGGACCCGAAGTTTGGGGTGGTCTACAAGGCCCGTGCGACGGCGGACGGTGACGGCGTCGTCCAGCACGAGTCGCGCATCGGGGCTGCCGGCGCGGTGGTCGCCGACGACGAGCGGACCGCACACTTAGCCATCGGGTCCGTACACGCGGTCTCGTTCTTGACGGCGAAGGCCAGCGGCGGTCAGTCGGCGCTCTTCCAGATGCCCCTCACCTATTACGTCGCGAAAGCGGCTTGGGACCTCAGCCCCGGGTACGCGGACGCCAACTCACGCTTTGAGAGGAAGCTCAGCCCAGAGTGCCTGTTCTGCCACAGCCTCTCGTCGTGGATCCCGGCCCCCGACGAGCGCGGCGTGCCCGAGCGGGCCGACGACTTCCTGGGGATCGGCTGTGAGCGCTGCCACGGTCCAGGCGCGGCGCACGTCAAGAGCTCTGGCGCGAAGGGCACGATCTTCGATCCGCGCGACGCCCCGCCGGCGGCGACGCAGGCGCTCTGTGACCAGTGCCACTTGCATGGCGTGGCCCGCGTCTTCTCCACGGCCTGGACCGGCGGGCCCCCCGATCCGGCCCGACCTCTCAGCGACACCCTCACCATCTACACCTCAGGCCCGACCGCCGACGGCTCCACACCCGACCACGCCACGCCCATCGCCGGGCAGTCCGACCGCTTGCGCCTCTCGAAGTGCGCCGTCTCGAGCGGCGACAAGCTCCGATGCACGACCTGCCATGATCCTCATCGGCCGGCGAGTGAGAACGTCGGCGGCCGCAACGCGTCGTGTGGCAAGTGCCACGGGGCGAGCGCCTGCAAGCGAAGCCAACATGCCGGCCCGATGGCCGGTCACACGGGCGGCCCGATGGCCGGTCCGGCGGACTGCGTCTCCTGCCACATGGCCACGCAGGGGACCACCGACGTGCCCCATACGACGGCCACCGACCACTTCATCCGCCGCCACTTGCCCAAGGCCCGGGCCGCGCTCAACGTCGGCGAGGAGGCCGTGGCCGACGCGGATCCGGCGCTCGGGGTCCGCGCCACGAACGACCAATCGACGCTGCCTCCCGGAGAGGCCGACGCACGATGGGCCACCGCCGAGCTTCGGCTCGCCGACGCCGCGCACTACGAGCCCTTGCTTCGCGCTTCCATCGAGAGGTTCAAGCGTGCGCTCGCCGCCTCGCCGGACTCGGCCCTCGCCCACGCCGGACTTGGATATACGAGCGCCCTCATGGAGGATTGGAGTGCAGCCGTCGGTCACCTC
This sequence comes from Myxococcales bacterium, assembly GCA_009692505.1. Lineage (GTDB taxonomy): Bacteria > Myxococcota_A > Bradymonadia > UBA7976 > UBA1532 > SHZC01. The sequence goes on along the minus strand of SHZC01000063.1, from coordinate 17,675 downwards.
GAGCGCGCCACGGTGCTCGCGCCCGGCCTCGACCGCGTTTGGAGCCAACTCGCGCGCGCCTATGCCAACTCAAGCGACTACGACGCAGCGCTCCTGGCGATGGAGCGCGCCAGAGCCGTCACCGACGACTTGGCGGCCATCCTCGCGGAGGAGTCGAAGCTGGCCGCGAAGGCCAACAACGCCGGCCTGGCGATCGTTCGAATGGACGAGGCTGTGGCCCATCGCCCGGAGCTCAGTGACTTGCGGCGCGACGCCGGCTACTTCCGCCTCCAGATCGGGGAGGCGACGCAGGCGCTCGAGGCCTTCAAGGAGTCGTGCCGTCGCGCGTTGTGCACCCCCGAGGGGGCGATCACCATGGCCGCGGCGCTCGAGCAGGCCGAGCAGTTCGACATGGCCGTTCAGGTCCTCGAGGCGGCGCGGGAGACGGGCACGTTGGGGGAGGCTCTGCGCCCGGCCGTCGCCCGCATCGCGCAAGAGCACGACCGCACCGAGGTGATTGTCCGATGGCTTGGCGTCGACTTCGACAAGCAGCCTGACAATATCGAGATCGCCACCCGGTTCGCGATTCAGCTCTTCGACATTGGGCAGGCGGACAAGGCGATTGAGGTCTTCGAGAGCGTCGAGCGGCGCATCAAACCGGACGAGACGTTGCTGCGACGGCTGGGCGTGTCCTATGGGGTCGCCGGAAAGCTGCCCAAGGCGGAGGCCACGCTCCGAAGGGCGATAAAGGCCTCGACCTCCGGTGGCGCGGCGGAGACCTGGAACGAGCTCGGCATGGCCTTGAGCGGCCAGAACAAGAAGAAGGAAGCGATCGTCGCGCTCTCGAAAGCCACGGCCAAGGACCCGAAGTTGGCATACGCTTGGTTTAATCTGGCGATGATCCACGAGGAGGCCAAGCGGCCGAAGCTCGGCCTTGAGGCGGTGAGCCAGGGTCTGAGGGCCAGCCCGACCGATGGACAAGCCTTGGCCATGAGGCGCCGTTTGACGATCGAGGTCTACGGCACGCGGCTGTCGCCCGCCGAGCTCGATCGCCTCGCCCCAGCGCCGCCCTGACAGGACGCTGAAAAAGGTTCGAGCAGCCGCCTATCGAGGCCCTCATACGCCTGCAGCAACGTCACCAGCGCCAGCATCGCCGGCGGATGCGCCACAGGCGTCTTCTGACCCGAGTAATTCAGCTCATTTGTATTCTTGAACCGTAGGCTGTGGACACGCGCTCACTTTTCTGGACATGGTGGAGGCGCAAATTGGAAACTAGTGGGGGGAGAAGTCTGATGACCACGCGACGATTTGGCTTTGGCCGACTGTGCGTTCTTGGAGCCGCGCTCCTCCTACCAGCGGTCTCTTCGGCTCAGCCCCAGCTGCTTCATCAGGAGGGCCTCCTGCTGAACAATAACGGCGACCCCCTCATGGGCAACCAGGTCATGACCTTCAAGGTCTACGACGCGCTCGCCGGCGGGGTTGCCCTTTGGACCGAGCAGCACAACGCGCCGCTCGTCGAGGGGTACTACAGCGCCGTGCTCGGCTCGGTGACCGCGTTCCCGGCGGCCCTCTTTGACGGGGACACCCGCTACTTGGGCATCACCGTCGCAGGTGGCGCCGAGCTCGCGCCCCGAATCCGCTTCGTGAGCGTGCCCTTCGCGCTCCGTGCGGCAGTGGCGGTGCAGGCGCTGAACGTGACGGGGCGGGACATCACGCCCCGGACCGTGACCGTAAACGGCATCCAGGTCATCCGGCCGGACGGCTCCTGGGGGGGGCCCGTGGGTGGCCTTCAAGGGCCGGTGGGTCCGGCGGGCGCGAACGGCGCGAACGGCGCGGCTGGTCCGGCCGGCGCTCAAGGCATCCAGGGTCTGCAGGGGGCCGTGGGTCCGGCCGGAATGGCGGGGCAGCCCGGCAGCCCGGATACGCCCGCTCAGGTCTTGGGCAAGCTCGTCCAGGTCGACGGCGCGGGCACCAACGTCGACGCGGACCTCCTCGACGGCATCAGCTCCGCGCAGTTCCTCCGGGGTGACATCGACTCGACGCACGCGACGAACCTCACGGTCACGAACAACTTCCGAGCAAACGGCACGATCACCTCCGGCGGCAACATGACCGCGGGCGCGGCCTTGTCCGCGGGCGGGACCCTTACGGTGGCCGGCGGAAGCACCCTCAACAGCACCCTGACGGTGGCCGGTGGAAGCACCCTCAACAGCACCCTGACGGTGGCCGCTGCCACCAACTTGAACAGCACCTTGACGGTGGCGGGGGCTTCGCAGCTCAACGGCAACCTCGAGGTTCGGGGCAACCTTCAGGTCTGGAACAATCAAGGCACCTCGGAGTTCCAGTTCATCCGCGACGCGAACAACGCCTGGGGCGCGAACGGCGGCGGCGCGCTGGCCCGCATCTGGTCCCGCGAGGCGCTCATGCTCGACGTCGCCGGCGCCGGCGCGGTGTACACGATCGGCAGCTTCTTCGTGGGCGGCGGCGCGGGTGCCTCCATCGGCGACCTTCGCGTGAGCCGCGACGCGGCCATCGTCCGCAACCAGACGGTGGGCGGGGCCTTGACGGTCGCCGGCATGACCACCCTCAACGGTGGGCTGACCCTCGTCGGCGGTCTGGTCCTCAACGGCAACCTCACCGCGAACGTGATCACGGCCAACAATGAGTTCCGCGTCAGCGGTGTCGTCCTTCAGGGCTCCGCCGGCCAGAACTACTTCCGAGGCAACGAGACGGGCAACCTCCTCCGCGTCGGCTCGGCTTGGAGCATGCCGGGCATCTACTCCGAGTCGACGACCCTCGTCTTGGGAGCGAGCAACGGCGAGACGTGGGTCGGCCCGGACGGCGCGGGGCAGCTGCTCCGCATCAACGGCGTCTTGCGGATGCGTGGGACCAACGTCATCGACTCCGGTGGCAACTGGATCGGGCCAGTCATCGCGGCCGACCGCGTGACGATCCGCGGCGGCGCCTGCCCGGCCGGCCAGTTCGTGACGACCGTCGCCGCCGACGGCACGGTAGTCTGCAAGCCCGATGGTCCAGGCGGCGGCGGCGGCGGCGGCGGCGGCAACTGCAACGGCCGGCTCTACGGTGCGGTCTGTATGAGCCACCTCTCGGTCGCGTGTGTGCAGGGCTCCGCCCTCAACTACTGCGTCGCGGGTGGCTTTGGTCGCCTCATCACGATGGCGGAGTTCACGACCGTCACCCAGAGCGGCTGGAACCGTCCCGACGGCAACTACCACACCGAGGCCGTCAACGTGTACGCGGCCTGCGGCAACGGGGTCGGCAACGTGGGCATTCCGGGTTGGGGGCAACTCAACCACTTCAACTGCGGCGACAACCACGGCTACTGCAATCGCTCGATCATGTGCGTCCGGTAATTCTGCGCTTCTGACTTGCGTCCCACCTCCTTTCTCGCCTCTAACCCAACCCACAACCTAAATTCTTGAGGGAGCGAACGATGGCCCCGACCTTCTTGCGTCTGACACTGCTCGCCACCTTTGGCGCTTCGATCTCGGCGTGTGGTGGCGGGGGAGGTGGCGACACCGGCATCGCCGACATGGGTGGCTTCATCACGGGCGGTGAGGGCGGCGAGGGCGGTAATGGCACCGGGGGCAACGTCACCGGCGGCAACGGCGGCAACGGCACAGGCGGCAACGGCGGCAACGGCACAGGCGGGATGGGCGGCGGGCCGGTCGGCGGCGAGATTCCGCCCGACGTCGGCGTGCCTTCGGACCTCGACGCCGATGGGGATGGCGTCGTCGACGCCATGGACAACTGCCCCGATACCGCGAACACCGAGCAGACCGACACGGACGGCGACGGCACGGGCGACAACTGCGATGAGGCGACCGACTTCGATCAGGACGATGACGGCGTCGACGACCTCCTCGACAACTGCCCGTCGCAGCCGAACCCCGACCAGGTCGACGGCGATGGCGACGGCACAGGCGACCTGTGTGAAGCGCCGGTCGTGCCCGTGGACACCGATGCGGACGGCCACAACGACGACATGGACAACTGCCCGGCCGTCGCCAACCGCGACCAGGCCGATGAGGATGAAGACGGCCGCGGGGATGTCTGCGAGGCCATGGGCGGCGATCTGGACGACGACGGCATCGTCGACGCGGACGACAACTGCCCCCTCATCGCGAACCCGGGCCAGCAGGACACCAATGCAGACGGCTTCGGCGACGCCTGCCAGCCGGGCTTCGTGGACACCGACGGCGACGCGACGGCGGACGCCGACGACAACTGCCCGGCCCTGCGGAACCCCGACCAGGCCGACAACGACATGGACGGTTTAGGCAACGCCTGCGATCCGGACACCGACGTGGATGAGGACGGCGTCCAGGACGCCGAGGACAACTGCCCGCTCGTCGCCAACCTGACGCAGATCGACTTCGACGCCGACGGCATTGGGAACGCCTGCGACCCCATGAGCGACTTCGACTTCGACGGCGTCCAGGATGACGCAGACAACTGCCCGTTCTCCCTCAACGCGGACCAGCGTGACCGGGATGGCGACGGCGAGGGTGACGCCTGCGACCCGGTGTTGGGCTTGCGCGACTCGGACGGCGACGGCGTTTCCGATAACGACGATAACTGCCAGTTCGTCTCGAACCCGGACCAGCGCCCCTCTGACCCCGCCGGGCCTTTCCCGGACCTGGGCATCGCCTGCGTCCTCGGCGCCGACCAGGATGGCGATGGCGACCCCATCGAGGCCGATAACTGCGGACATGTGGCCAACCCCGATCAGCAAGACAGCGATGGTGATGGCCAGGGTGATGCTTGCCAGAACGACCGCGACGGCGACGGCCTCATCGACGCGACGGGGATGGGCATGCTGCCCGACAACTGCCCCGATGTGGCCAACCCCGAACAGCTCGACTCAAACTTCGACGGGGTCGGCGACGCCTGCTCCATACAGAACGGTGAGGCCCAGGACGTCGATTTCGACACCATCCCCGATGACATGGACAACTGCGTGGTCGTGCCGAACATGGACCAAGCGGATATCGACGGTGATGGGGTGGGCAACATCTGCGACCTCGTCAACGGCCTGCTCGATACGGACGGAGACGGGATTGAAGACGCCCGGGACAACTGCCCGACGATCCCCAACCCGATGCGCGATCTCGACGCCTGCGCGCCGGACTCGGACTTTGACGGCGACGGCGTCCGCTTCGACGGCGACAACTGCCCCTTGGTCTCGAATGTCATGCAGGCGGACGCAAACATGAACGGTCAGGGCGATGTCTGCGAGAACGATCGGGACGGCGACGGCTTTATTGACGACACGCCGGTCGGGGGTATGCCCATGTCTCCGCCGGACAACTGCAAGGGAATCGCCAACATGCAGGAGGACTCCAACTTCGACGGCACGGGTGACGCCTGCACAGTGCCGGTCCAGTAAGGCCAACATGAGCCAATCGGCCGACAGTCCGGGCCCATCTCAAGGTGGCCGCAGAGCGCGTGCCCTCGGTCTTGGGCTTGGGCTCCTGGCGGTCGTCGTCGCCTACTCGGTCTTTCAGGCGCTCGCGCCAGCCGCCCGAGTGACTGAAACGCCGCCAGAGACTTGGGCGGCTTCCAACCGCGCCACCGGGCCTCGGCGGGTCGGGGCAATAGCCCTTTCGACCCGAACCGCGATCACCACGGCTCACTCAGGCTCCGTCCCCGCCGACACTTCCCCGTTCCCCGTCACGGTCGCGACCACGAATCCCGACGGCTCGCCGCCGGCCACGAGCCTCGGACAGCGAGTCGCCGACACCGACAGCCGGGCGGATTATGTGCCTGAGCCGCCCGCGACGTCGCTCGGCACGATCGTTGAGGACACGGATCCCTTTCCGCCGGGCAGCATGAGCGTCTGGGATACGTCACCCCACACGGGCACCAAGGATCGGCCGCCGCCGGATACGAACCCCTTCGCCTCCAGGTCTGGCGCGACCTTCGATCGCGACCCTTCAACGGGTCGTGGAGTCGTCGCCGCGGATACGCCGGTTCGCCGCCCGCGTTCCTTCCCGGTGGTCGACCCTTCACCGCTGACGGGTGACCCGGAGGCGTTTGTGCCCGAGGACACCACCCCCTGAGGTCTCGGCACACGGCGCACCTCCGGGGCGGTGACCCACGCGCCGTCACTCGAAATAGACGGACACGCGCATCCGGAGGGGTTCACCCTCCAGGCGAAAGCGGAGGACACGCCACCCGCTGCGGCCGTCGTGGCGGACTTCGGCCTCCACCCGCCTGTCTCGCCTGAGCAGGGGAACGTCGACGCCGTCCTGAGTCAGCGTGAGGCCTTCCGGGGCCTCGGCCGTGAAGCGCAGGACGATGAGACCCAAGGGCGGCACGCGCCGAGTGTCGAGCTCGAAGAGCCGCGGCTCGACGATGGAGAGCTCATCGTGCTCAGAGACCACCGGGTGTACGAGCACGTCGCTCAGCCCGCTCGGCCACTCGACGCGGACCTCCTCAATCTGCCGGACCCGTCCGAGCGGAACCTCCAGCACGTCTTCGCCGTGGCCCCGCGTGCTGCCGCCGGCGGACCGGAAGCCCGCGTGGGTCCATCCATCCGCGGTGACCGTGATCTTGGCACCGATGGCCGCAGCACCGGAGTGTGTGCCCCGGAGCCTGAGCCTGAGCGTCCGGCCGACGCGGTCGCTGTCGTTGTCCAGCACGCGAAACGGGCCGAGCATCGAGGAGATGACGTAGTCTCGGTCGCCGTCGCCGTCGAGGTCGCCCGCGTAGGCGCCGCGGCCCCACATATCATTGGCGAGGTTCGGGTTGAAGGGCTCGATGGCTTCGAGGCCGGCGGCCGTGGTCACGTCGTCGAAGGCGAGCGCGCGGTTGTTTCGGAAGACGTAGGGGACCTGAAAGAAGATCGTGCGGGAGAACGAGCTGGCCACGGAGCCATTGACGAGGAAGAGGTCCACGAAGCCGTCGCGGTCAAGGTCCGTGAGATCGGCGCCCCAGCCCCAGAGCGCCTCGCTGCGGCCAGGACGTCCCGGATCGGGGATGCGGTCATTGGCGATCCCCAGGTCGGAGGCCCGATCGACGAGTGGCAGGGCGCCCCAGAGGGCATAGAGCCGTTTGGGGTTGACATCCGTGAGAAAGAGATCGGGACGAAGATCGTTGTCGATGTCCCCGAGCGCCGCCCCCATCCGGTAGGTGGACTCATCGAGGCCCCAGGCGCTTGAGGCGGGTTCGAACGAAGGCGTCCCGTCCGGGGCGGTGCCGGTCTGTAGCCAGACCTCGTCCGAGCGGCCTTGCGCGAAGATGTCGTTGGCATCGTAGATGTCGAGATCGCCGTCGTGGTCCAAATCGAAGACGAGAGAGGCGTGGCTCGAAGCGAGCTCGAGGTTCAGCCCGGTCCGATCCGTCACGTCCTCGAATTGAAGGCCGCCGCGATTCATGAAGAACATCGCCCGAGGGGGCAGCGGCTCATCGGGTGGGTAGCTGTGCTGTGCGGCGAGATCGGTGGGGAAACCGGAGACGTAGAGGTCATCTTGTCCGTCTCCGTCGAAGTCGGCGAAGGCGGCTTGAGAGTGTCGGCCACCGAGGTCGAAGAGGCCTGAGCCGGCCGTCACGTCCGAGAAACGTCCGCCGTCGTTCCGGTAGAGCCGGTCTTGGCCGTCGACGCAGAAGTAGAGATCGCTATCGCCGTCGTCGTCCGGATCACCGGCGGCGACGGCGTAAGCGGGCAGGCCGTCGAGCGGTGGATCGAAGGCCTCGTCGTCGCGTTGGAAGCGGCCCAGGTCCTCGTTGGGGCTCACGTTGAGGAAGAGGCCGGGGGGGGTCGACGCATCGAAGCCTTCACGGTCTACGCCCGTCGTTACGAGGTCGAGATCGCCGTCACCGTCCACATCGACAAGCGCGGCCCCGACCCCAATACCGGCCGTATCGCTTGAGGCTCGGGGGACGTTTGCGGCCCCGCCGAAGATCGCCGCGGACACATCCGTGAAGTGAATCCGACCGCCGTGGGTGCCCGGGCGGCGGACGAAGCTCAAGACGAGCTCCGTGACGTTCCCGGCCCAGTCGACGGCCTGTACGACGACGGGGAGCTCGCCTCCCGGGAGGTCCGCTACCGACACCGAGAAGGCACCCTCGCCCACGGCAAACTCCGAGGCCCCGATCCTCAGGCTTCGGACGCCGCTTTCGGCATCGAAGGCACTGCCCGTGAAGAGCACGTCGTCCGCGTAGACGGTCTCCGCTTCGAGGGGCGACTCCACGATGAGGCTGGGGCCGACGACGTCGACGATAGAAGGGCCGACCCGGAACCGGACGAAGACCGGATCGCTGACGAGGCCCGAGACGTCCACGGCGACGAGCTCGGCGACGTGGAGGCCGTCGGCGCGTCTCGAGTCCAGGGAGAAGGAGCCGTCGGCGTTGAGGACCGCGACCTCCGCGTCGACGACCACGGTCGCGAGGCCGCTGTGGCGTGTCCCCGCTGGGCTTGGCGGATCGATGGCCGTGCCCAGGAACTCCACGATGGGGCCGTCGAGCCAGTCATGGAGACGGGGCTGGGAGACCGAGAGGGTGGGTGGCGTCTGGTCCGGGGCGGGCGCTCGACGCTCGAAGCTCCGGGTGGCGAGGGCTGGATTGAGGGCCACGTCCATGGCCTCTATCCGAACCTCGTTTCGGCCCTCCGGCAGGTCGCGCAGCGTGGCCCGATAAACGCCGTCGAGGTCAGGGGGGGCCGCGCTGACGCCGTTGACGCTGACCATCGCCAGCGCGGAGGCGTCGTGGGGGGTGAAGGCCACGTCGATCTCGTCGGCCACGATGACCTCGTCGGGAGTGGGCTCTTGAACCTCAATGACGGGCGGATCGACGTCGGCCTCAAAGTCGCTGACCCACTCGCCCAGGTTTCCGGCGACGTCGGTGGCCACGAGTCGGACCGCGCGTGGGCCGGAGATCGTCGCCTCGAAGGTGGCGGTGAAGACGCCGGTTCCGTCCACGGCGACCGGGCGGTCGTCGAGCCGCAGACGGGCGAGCCCGCTGCTGAGCTCGTCGTCCACGAGAGGGTCAACGACCCTGCCCGTCAGGACCGAGGTTCGACCAAGGAGTTGACCGGGCAGGGGTCTCTCGATGGAGATCAGAGGCGGGCTGAGATCAGGGCCTCGACGCACGTGAAACGCATGGCGCTCGAGGCGCGAAACGGCACCTCGCCCGTCGACTGCAGTCAACGTGACGACATAGGGGCCGTCGCTCGGAGCGGGCAGAACCACGCCAAACACGCCATCGTCCACCTCGACCGACCGGAGCGTGGGGTCCATGAAGGCGGCCTCCACGGAGAGCGAGAGGGGGGGGGAACCGCCTTCGATCCGCCCTTCGACGGCCACGGTCCCACCCCGAGTCGACATCCCCTCCATCGGGTGGTCGAGACTCAGGGAGAACGTCGCGGCGGCGGCGTCGATTGGGCGGGTGGCGTCCGTCGGCTCGTCGAGCACATCGCCTGTGGGACCCCCGCTGTCCGCGCTCGGGACGTGAGCACCCGGACCCTCGTCACAAGAGGACAGGCCGAGACTACAGACGAATAACCTCAAAGCCTTTGCCACGTTCATCCGCGCATCCTAACGCGACGAGGTCAGAGCGGAATGTTGCCGTGCTTCTTCGGCGGGTTCGTGTCGACCTTATTGGCCAACATCGCCAGCCCGCGGATCAGCTTGGCACGCGTCTGCCGGGGGAAGATGACCTCGTCGACGTAGCCGAGCTCGGCGGCGCGGAAGGGGTTGGCGAAGGTCTCGCGGTAGTGGTCGGCGAGCTCCGTGCGCCGCGCGACCGGGTCGTCCGCTTTGGCGAGCTCGTTGCGATAGATGATGTTGACCGCGCCGTCCGGGCCCATGACCGCGATCTCCGCAGTCGGCCAGGCGAAGTTGAGATCAGCGCGGATGTGCTTGCTGGCCATGACGTCGTAGGCCCCGCCGTAGGCTTTCCGCGTGATGACCGTGAGCTTCGGGACCGTCGCCTCGGCGAATGCGTAGAGGAGCTTCGCGCCGTGCGTGATGATCGCGTTCCACTCCTGCTTGGTGCCCGGCAAGAACCCCGGCACGTCGACGAAGGTCACGAGCGGGATGTTAAAGCAGTCGCAAAATCGGACGAATCGGGCGGCTTTCCGACTGGCGTCGATGTCGAGGCACCCGGCGAGCACGGCCGGCTGGTTGGCCACTATGCCCACGCTGCGGCCGCCGAGCCGAGCGAAGCCGATGACCATGTTCATCGCGAACTCGGACTGCACCTCGAGGAACGTGGCGTCGTCGACGACGCGGCTGATGACCTCGCGGATGTCGTACGGCGACTTGGCGTTGTCCGGAACGATCGTGTCGAGCGCGGCGTCGGCGCGGTCGCTCGGATCGGACGTCTCGACGAAGGGCGGGTTCTCGGAGCGGTTCTGGGGCAAGTAGCCCAGGAGCTCGCGCAAGAGCTCCAGACACGCGGGCTCGTCGGGCGTGGTGAAGTGCGAGACGCCGCTCTTGCTCGCGTGGGTGTGCGCGCCGCCGAGCTCCTCCTGCGTGACCTCCTCGTGCGTCACCGACCGGATCACGTCCGGGCCGGTGATGAACATATAGCTCGACTTCTCGACCATCACGATGAAGTCGGTGATAGCGGGGCTATAAACCGCGCCCCCGGCGCAGGGCCCCAGGATCGCTGAGAGCTGAGGCACGACGCCGCTGGCCAACGTATTGCGCAGGAAGATGTCGGCGTACCCGGCGAGCGAGACGACGCCCTCCTGAATCCGCGCGCCGCCCGAGTCGTTCAGGCCAATGACCGGCGCGCCGACCTTCATGGCGAGATCCATGACCTTGCAGATCTTCTCGGCGAAGGCCCCGCTCAACGAGCCGCCAAAGACGGTGAAGTCCTGGGCGAACACGAAGACCGTGCGACCGTTGATGAGGCCGTGACCGGTGACCACACCGTCGCCGGGGATCTTCTGGACCTCCATGCCGAAGTCGGTGCAGCGGTGCGTCTTGAGGCGATCGAGCTCCTCGAAGGAGCCGCTATCGAGCAGCGTCTCGATACGCTCCCGAGCGGTGAGGCGGCCCCGTTGTTTTTGTTTCGCGACCCGCTCGCGTCCGCCGCCTTCAAGGGCACGACGGTTCTGGTCTTCGAGGCGGGCTTCGAGGTGGGCGCGTCGGGAGATCGAGTCGGTCATGACAGGGCCGATTGACTGATTCGACGGTTCAAGTCAAGCGGCGATAGAGGGTCTCATACGCCAGCGCGGCCTTGGCCCAGGAGGAGTCCTTCGCCATGCCGCGCCGCCGGATCGCGTCGAGCTCGTCTTTGCGTCCGTAGAGGGAGACGGCGCGATCCAGCGCGTCGACGAGGTGCTCCGGCGTGGGATCGAAGAAGGTCAAGCCCGTGTCCCCGTCCTGCACCGTGTCGGCGAGGCCGCCCGTCTCGCGGACCACCGGGATCGCGCCATAGCGCATCGCGAAGAGCTGGGTGAGCCCGCACGGCTCGAACCGACTCGGGACGAGCACGAAGTCGACGCCGCCATAGATGCGATGAGCGAGGGCCTCGTCGAAGCGGGTGATGACGGCGAAGCGATCGGGGAAGCGGTGATGCAGGGCGGTCAGGGCGTGGAGAAGATCAGGATCACCGTCGCAGAGCACGACAAACGACAGGTTGCGCGTGACGAGTACCTCGGCTCCGTCGATGAGCAGATCGAGGCCCTTCTGCCAGGTCGCCCGCGAGACGATGCCCACGACGGCGGTGTCGGGGCGCAGGCCGAAGGCCCGTCGGAGCTCGTCGGTGTTCCGCTCGCGAGGTCCGAGATCGTCGAGGTCGAAGTTCGCTTGCAGGTGTGGATCGAGGCGGGGGTCCCAGACGCTCGTGTCGATACCGTTGAGGATGCCGTGCAGGTCGGCGACGCGGTGGCGAAGCAGGCCGGCGAGGCCGTGACCCCCAGGCTCGTCGAGGATCTCCCGGGCGTACCGTGGGCTGACGGTCGTCAGTAAGCGGGCCGAGGTGAGGCCGGCTTTAAGAAACGAGAGGCGTCCGTGAAACTCCGCGCCCTCGAACGTCAAGTAACTTGACGGAACCTCGAAGCTGCGCCCCAAGGCCAGGTCACACGCCCCCTGATAAGCGAGGTTGTGAATTGTCTGCACCACGGGCGGCGCGTCGTCGTCGCCGTGCAGGTACATCCCGGTCAGGCCGGCTTGCCAGTCGTGCGCGTGGACGACGTCGGCGCAACGTCGAGCGTACTGCGCGGCGAGCTTCGAGAAAACGGCGAAGCGCAGCGGGTTGTCACCGGCGTCACCGTAGGGCGTCTCGCGGTCGAGCAGGGAGGGCACGTCGGCGAAGATGACGCGGCCGTCGGGCGTCTGATGCAGCCTCGCCCCGAACCGATGGGGTCCGAGGTCAACCGTGAAGGGCTCGAGAAGCGGTCGGAGCGCTGCGCGGTCATGGAAGCCATACAGCGGCGTAAACACCCGCGCGTCGAGGCCGATCTGACGCTGGGCCGCCGGGAGCGCGCCGAGCACCTCACCGAGGCCGCCCGTCTTGGTGAACGGCGCGACCTCGCTCGAAACATGAAGGACTCGGAGACCCGTCAAGTCCGCTGGCTACGAAGGAACTCGGCCGACTCCTCGGGTGAGGTCGGATTGATGTAGAACCCCGTGCCCCACTCAAAGCCCGCCACCTTCGTCAGCGTGGGCATGATCACGATGTGCCAGCGGTACCAGGGCACGTCGGGCTGACCGTACGGCGAGTTGTGCAGGATGAAGTTGTAGGGCGGGTCCCCGAGCCCCCGATGCAGCCGAGAGAGCGCGCTCGTGAGCACCTCACCGAGGGCGGCGAGGTGCTCATTGCTCACGTCCTCGAAGCGCGTGCCGTGGGCCTTGGGAATGATCCACATCTCGAAGGGGAACCGGCTCGCATAGGGCGTCACGAGCGCGAAGTGAGCGTTGTCGAAGACGAGCCTGCGCCCATCGTCGATCTCCTGCCGGAGGATGTCCTCGAAGACGTTGCGGTCATGGAAACGCCAGTAACGCTCGGCGCCCTCGAGGAGCTCCTGGGCATGGGCGGGCACCACCGGCAGCGCGATGAGCTGAGCGTGACCATGGGCGATGCTCGCGCCGGCCTGTTCCCCGTGGTTGCGGAACAAGACGCCGTAGCGAAAACGCGGATCGCCCCGAAGATCGGCGAGGCGCGTGCGATAGACCTTGAGGGCCGCGAGCATCTGCGGAGGCGTCAGGGCGTGCAGCGCGAAGTCATGGTCGGGGCACTCGATGATGACCTCATGCGCCCCGATGCCGTTCATCCGATCAAAGATGCCCTCGGGCCGCTTCTCAAGATCCCCTTCGATGCGCAAGGCCGGGAACTTATTGGGCACGACCCGAACTTGCCAGGGCTGTGGTAGGGCCGGGTAGCGCAGGATCTCCGGCGGCGTGAGGCTCTCGTGGCCGGGACAGAACGGGCAGGTGCGACCCTTGGGGGGCCGCAGATTCTCGTTCTTGAAGTCCTTGGGTCGGAGGGCGCGCTCGGTGGCGATGATGACCCAGCGGTGGGTGATGAGGTCACGTCGAAGTTCGGGCATGACGGCGTTGTACCTTCGCCGCGAGCCCGAAGAAAGTCACTCGGCCTTGGCCTTCGCGCTCTCGGCGTCGATCTCGTCGAAGGCGGCCTTGGCGTTCGACTTGATGATATCCTTGGCGCGGGCGCCGAGCTTCTCCATCTGGTCGAGTTGGGCATCGAAGGCCGCAGGGTCGAGGCGAGACAGGGCGTACTGCGTATTCTGTTCCAGGTCGAAGAAGCGGTCGACGACCTCGACCCCGGAGAGCTCGATCTCGGTGAAGACCTTGGTCGCCTCCTGACGGTGGGCCTCGGCGGACTCCTTGTCCCCGTCGCTCGTGCTCGCCTCGTAGTTCTTCAGGAGGTTCTGCACGCGCGTCTGAAAGGTCTTGGCGAGATCGGCGCGGGACTGGGCATCGGCCGTGCTCCTGCGCAGGCTGATCGAGCTAATGTTGCTCGCGACGCCGACGCCATACATCGCCTTATCGCCCTTGAAGGCGGCGCCGCCCATGTCGACCCACTTGGGTCGCTCGTCGTGGGCACCTTCACCCTTCACCGCGTCACCGCCGCAGCCGGGGCCGATCATGGGCACGGTGAACGCAAAGAGGGAGATGAGCGCGAGTCGGGTCAAACGGGGCTTCATTTTCGGTTTACTCCTGTTCCTTGGTGGACTCGCGGTCGAGGTCACGATCGGCCTCCTCCGCATTTTTTCGAATTTGGTCGGTGTCGACCTTCTTCTCGCTGCCGCCGCAGCCATTCAGAGCGGCCAAAGCCAGCGTCAATGAGAAGAGGGACACGTACAGGCGAAGGAGATGGCTCATGTCTTTTCCCCTACTTTCGGCGAAGTCGTGGCTGTCGACGCCCGACCGGGCCTTCGTATTCACCCCGCCGTCGTTGTGTCAAGCGATGAAGCCTCAATCGGCGGCTCCAGAATTTTCCCTCGCTTCGCCGCGTCACAGACTCCACGCTCCATGCTTATGGCCACTTTCAGCTCTCGTCTCCTCTTCATGGTCCCCGTCATGGCCGTCGGGGTGGCCTCCTGTGGCGGCGCGGCACCCTCGCGCATCGAGTCGGCGCACACGCTGAGCCTGCTCTCGGACCCCTCCCTCTCGTTGCCCCCGGCACCTCCCGGCGCGCTCTTTGCCGACGGCTATGGACCGTCGCTCCGTGAGGCCTCCCTCGACGCCCGGCGCGGGGTCGCCGAGCAGATCAAGTCGCGGCTCACGAGCCGAATCGACGCGCGGGAGACAGAGTCGACGAGGGAGGGGAGCGAGCGGGACGTCGAGGCGCGGGTTCAGGCCGAGGCGGAGTTTGAGCACGCGGAGCTCATCGAGGTTCGGGGTGAGGCGCGGGTTCAGTCGGGCTATGTCGTTCGCGCCTATGTGCTGCGGCGGCTGGTGATTGACGCCTACCGCAAGGACATCGGCGAGCTGCGCGACGTGCTCTCGGCCCGGCTGCCGAGCATCGAGTCCGCCGTGCAGACCGGGGACGCTGCCGTGCTCATCCTTCGGGAGAACGCCCCTGGCGAGCTGGTCAAGAAGATTGACCAAAAACGCCGAATCATCGAGCACCTCGGGGACTCGGAGTCGGTGACGGAGTTGGAGACGCGCGCCCGAGTGCTCGAGGCGGGTGCTGTGGTCGCTCGGCGCGGCGTAAGATGGCGCTTCGAGGTCCGCTCCGCCCAGAACGTAGAGCCCGGGCTGCTTCAGGCGGCGGAGTCGGTGCTGCGCCAGGCCTTCGAGCGGCGCGGCTGCGTGGGGTCGGAGCTGGGCACGCCAGGCGAGTCTACTGAGGTGCGGGTGATCATCGAGGTCTCTTCGCGCGACCACCACGAGGTGGGCCTGAAGTGGCGTTACCTCGGGCTCGCCTTCCAGGTGCAGGACGCCCGAAGCGGCGTCGAGTTGATGCGCTTCGACGGAGGGGGAGACCTCGCCAAAGGGGGAGGACGCTCCTTCGCAGAGGCCGATCTCGCCGCGGTGGCCGACCTCGGAGAGCGACTCGAGGGCCGCGCCCTTGCGGTGCTCAACCGGCTCAGCTGCCTGTGAGGCAGGCTACAGTGAGAGTCGCTTAAACGCCGCCTCGGGGATGGCTCGGATGACGCCCATGATCCCGGCCCAGAACCACGGGTAGTAGACGACGTCCGCGCCCCGCGCCTGCGCCTGGAAGATGGCCAGACTCGCGTCCTCGGGAGAGGCGATGGGGATCCCGGTCTTCATGCCGAAGGTCATCCGTGTGTCGACAAAGCCGAGCTTGATCGTGGTGACGGTCAGGCCGCTCTTGAACAGACGGTTGCGGAGACCTTGGAGGTAGAGCGTAAACGCGCCCTTCGCGCTCCCGTAGATGTAGTTGCTCTGTCGGCCGCGCTCGCCGGCCACCGACGTGATGCCGACGATGGCGCCGCGCTTTTGCTGGAGCATCCCGGAGACGAGGTGTTCACACATGGAGACGCAGCCGGTGTAGTTGCTGTCGATGACCCGATGGGCGGCCGCGAAGTCGCTCTGCGAGGAGGCCTGCTCGCCCATGTCTCCGAAGGCCAGGACCGCGACGTCTATCTCACCGAGTCGCTCGGCCACAAAACTGACGAGCGCCTCATGCGTCTCGAAGGCGAGCGCGTCAAACATGAAGGCCTCGCAGGGCGCGGTCGTTCGGACGCGAACATCGGCGGCGATCCGCTCGGCCTCTTCGAGGTCACGGGCGGCGACGGCGACGGCCTGTCCGGCTTCGCCATAACGCAGGGCCAGCTCATGGGCGATCCGCGAGGTCGCGCCGAGGACGAGCACGCTCATGATCCACCTCCACAGAGGCCCAGGCGGCGACCCAACTCCGACTGGAAGACGTTGTTGGGATCCCACTCGTCACGGACGTGTTTCCACGCGGCCGCCTCCGGGTACATCTGCTCGAAGACGGGTCGGGGCAGGCGCGCGTCTTTGCCGAGATACACCCGACCACCGGCGTCGAGCACCAATCGGTCGAGGCGATGGAGGAGGTCGAGCAGGGGCGCGCCCGCGTGCCCAAAGTCGAGCGCGAGGGTTACGCCGGGCTGGGGGAACGAAAGCCCGCCATGCCGCTGCGCGCCGAACTCCTTGATCACCGCCAGAAACGACGCCATGCCCGACTCGGCGATCAAGGTCAGCACCTCCCGCACCGTCCGGTTTTGGGGGTCGGGGGGCACGACGAACTGATACTGCAAGAAGCCCCGGCCGCCATAGAGACGGTTCCAGTTCCGCACATTGTCCAGCGGGAAGAAGAACGGCTCATAGTGGACCACTCGCTCGACTTTGCCCTTGGGGTGCGACCGGAAGTAGGTCTCGTTGAAGGCGGTGATGCTCGCCGCGTTGAGCAGCCAGTCCGGCCCGTCGACGGGCACGTTGAGCAGGCCGGGCACCACGCCCCCGACGCGCTGGAGGAGCGAGCTCTTGCCGGTCGTGCCCGGAGGCGCGTGGCGACCCCGCATGAAGATCCCGCGGCCGAGGTGCTTGCCGGTCTTGACGCAGTCGATCCAGCTGACCGTGTGGGTGAAGTCGCGGCTCTCCTCGCTGACCGCGAAGAAGGCGTCGAGATCATCGACACGAATCGACTCCATCTCGATGAAGGCGTTGGCGATGGGCACGAGGCGGAGGTCCATCGCCAGGACCAGGCCCGTGAGGCCCATGCCGCCGACGGTGGCCCAGAAGAGGGCGGGGTTCTGTTCGGCGTCACACATCACGACCGTGCCCGACGCGGTCAGGAGCTCGACGTTGCGGACGTGGTCGGAGAAGCAGCCGTCGACGTGATGGTTCTTGCCGTGGATGTCGCAGGCGAGCGCGCCGCCGACGCTGACGAACTGGGTGCCCGGGACCACCGTCGGGAAGAAGCCGCGGGGCACGAATGTCTGAATGATTTGCTCCAAAGAGACGCCGCCTTCGACGCGCAGCCAGCCGGTCTCGGCATCGAAATCGATCATCCGATCGAGGCGCCGCGTGAGCACGACGCGGCCGTCACGGAGCAAAGCCGCGTCGCCATAACAGCGTCCAAGAGCATGGGCGAGGATGGGCTTGCCTTCGCGGTCTTCGAGCGCGGCAAAGACCTCGGCGCGGCGCTCTGGTCGAGTGACCTCCGAGGTCACGCGGGGGTGACGGCCCCATCCCCAGAGGGTCTGCTCAGCCCAGCGTGTGGTCATGTGGAGGTTCTCAAGATGGCGGAAGATGCCGCAGGCCACG
>SHZC01000002.1 GCA_009692505.1 Myxococcales bacterium | reverse complement strand
GCTGCCCATGACCTGCGGATCGCCTACACCGAGCTTGGCCGTGGCGACGACGCGCTGCGCCTGACCGAGACCGAGGCCCAGCTGACGGCGTCCTCGGAGGCTGCGGCCGAGCTCTTCCTCGTCGCCGCTCGCATCCGCGAGACCGGCCTCATGGATCTTGAAGGGGCCTTCCTGGCGTTTGCCGCCGCGCTCCAGCGGCTCCCCGAGAGCGAGGAGGCGGCCGAGGGCGTGCGTCGGGTCGGTGAGCGTCTCGGGCGCCACGTGGAGGTCGTGCGGCTCCTGGAGCTTCGGGCAACCGCGCTTCCTGAACAGTGTATCGAGATCATGATGGAGGTCTCACGCCTCTATGCGAGCCGTCTGCGCGCGCCGGATCAAGCCGTGAGGGCCCTCAACCTCGCGCTCATCCAGATGCCTACGCAGTCCGTGCCCGTGCTCCAGCGGTTGGCTGACTTGTACGCCGAGCAGGAGGCTTGGACCGAGGCCGCGGCCATCTACGAGCAGCTTCGGGCCGCCGCGTCTGACGCGGAGCTTCGGCGCGCCGTCGCGTTCCGGCTCGCGGCCCTCTACGAAGACAAGCTGCTCGAGCCGGCCCGCGCGAGGGCTTGCCTCGAGGCGGCGCAGGTGGAGTTTCCTGACGATCCTGAGCTTCACGGACGTCTCGCCCGGCTGTACGAGAGCAGCGGACAGTCGGAGGCCGCGGTCGCCTCCCTTCGGACGGCGCTCTCTCTGTCGGTCGACGGCGCGTTTCGAAACGAGCTCGGCGCCCGGCTCGGAATCATTTTTGAGAGGCGGGGCCAGTCCGAGGCCGCCCTCGAGCTCTTCAATACGGTCCTTGCGGCGGATCCAGACAACGCCGAGATCGCCCTGCGCGCAGCCCAATTACACGCGGGGAGAGGCGAGTCGGACACGGTCGTCGCCCTCCTCGGCACGGTCCTGCAGGCGTCCTCCCGGCAACCGAGCCGCGAGGCGGACTCCATTCGACGCCGCGCGGCCGCGCTCCTCCTCGATCACGACGCGGAGCAGGGGCGCTCGGAGCTCCGTAAGCTCGTCGCCGCTCAGCCCGAGGACGTCGACGCGCGCTCTCTCCTGGCGCGAGCGCTTGCGACCATCGCGGGTGCTGAGGAGGAGGCCGCCGCCCACCTCATCGTCTTGTTCGAGCGGGATCCCTTCGACGTAGCCAACGTGCGCCGACTGCTTGAGGTCTGGGCCCGCGCCGGTCGGATGGCGCGGGCCCATCAGCTCGCCCATTTGCTCCGCTGCCTGGGACACGACGACGACCTGGTCCGCGACTGCCTCGAAGGGTGTAGCTGTCGGGACCTCAACCTGCGGCGAGGCGCGTTGTCGGAGAGCTTCTGCGCGATGCTGCGCAGCCCCCTGGAGGTGCCGGGGCTTGATGACCTGCTCAAGGTCTTGGTCGCCGCGCTGCCGTCGCTGTTTTCGAGCCCGCCCCTCGTGCCCGCGAGAGACGTTGACACGGCCGAGCTTAAGTTGGCCGCGAGGCAGATCGGCGCAGTGTTCTCACAGTCGGATGTTCGGGTCCTCGTGGACCGGACTCTGGGCGATGGCGTGCGATACACGGACGCCTCTCCGGCACTGCTCGTCTTTGGCCCCGCTGCTGTCCGAGCGGGTGATCGGAGCGCGTGGGCGTTTCATCTCGGGCGGGGAATCGAGCTCGGGCGACGCGGACTCGCCTCGGCCCTGTGTTGGGAGCCACGCGCCATCAAGTCCCTGCTCGAGGCCGCCGCCGATTTTGGATCGGGGGCGGCGCCAACGGGCGAGCCGCGCTCCAGTGGGCGAACTCAACTTGACGCGCTCCTTGACGGTCGCGGACGCAGAGTGGTCCAGGACATGGCCCCCGAGGCGAGACAAGCCCTCGTCGGTCTGGATCTCGAGGCGGCCTTCGAGGCGTTCCGAGAGTCCGTCGGGCGTATCGGGCTGCTCGTCGCCGGGGACATCAGCGGGGTGGTCGCGAGCGGTGCGCCGGGGCGTCTCACGGAGCTCCCCGGGGCGCGGGCCCTGCTTCGATTCCTCGTCGATGATCGTTACTACGCCGCTCGGGAGACGCTCGGTCGGGGTCCAGGCTGAACCCGGCCGGCGCGGGATCTCACCCTCGTCATGTCCGCAGAACTACGGACCAAGAACTTCCGGAACGAGTGGACCCGCGTGTTACCGTCCGCGTCATGCGATTGGGATATGCCTCGAACGGTTTTACGCGAGTCAACCTCGAACGCGCGATCGACGGCATAGCGGCCTGCGGGTACTCAAGCATCGAGCTGCTCGCGGACGCCCCGCACTGGCGGCCCGGTGATCCCACCTTGCCCATCGTGCACGCGCTTCGAAGCAGCGGGCTCGCCGTCTCCAACGTGAACGTGAACACCGCCGCCTGTCTCTGGTCGTCGCCCCCACCGGAGTCGGTCTTCGAGCCCTCCTTGTCCAACGCCGATCCGCACGTCCGCGGACGTCGACTCGACTTCACCTTCGCGGCGATCGATCTCGCCGCCGAGGTCGGGGCCATCGCCGTGTCCGTTACAAGCGGGCGCGTCCAGAACGATGTGCCGCCGGAATTGGGGCTCACGTACTTCGCCGAGAGCCTGCACCGCATCTGCGAGCGGGCTTCTGCGGCCGGTCTGCGGGTCGGCATCGAGTATGAGCCTGCCCTGCTCGTCGAGCGCGCAGACGAGGTGCTCGGGCTCATCGCGGCCGTCGATCATCCCGCGCTCGGGGTCAACCTCGACATCGGCCACGCGGTCTGCATGGGCGAGGACCCGACGGTCATCATCCCGCGTCTCGCCGGCCGAATCTGGAACGTGCACATCGAGGACATTCGTGGGGGCAAGCACTATCACCGCGTGCCCGGCGACGGAGACATCGACTTCGACGCGGTGTTCGCGAGCCTGCGCGACGTGGGCTATCGGGGCGATGTGACCGTCGAGTTGTATACATGCGCCGCGTTCGCCGACGTCGCGGCGCGACGCGCGATCGAGCACCTCTCGCCCAAGCTCGCCCAAGCCTTGGACTTGTCGACCGCCTTGTGGCCCCCGGGCGATTCAGCGTGGGGCCACGCACGGAGCGCGCCTTCGCGATGAAGACTGGAATCTGGCTGATTGGTGCGCGGGGCAGCATCGCGACGGTGACCATGGCGGGCCATGCGGCCGTGGTCCGGGGCTTGGCCCCGATGACCGGCTTCGTTTCGAATCGCGAGGTCTTCAACGGCGCGGACCTCCCGCCTCTCGAGGGCTTCATCTTTGGCGGTCACGAGCTTCGCCGAATGAGCCTCAAGGAGGTCACGTCGGCGACCCTCGATGCCTGCGGCGTAAGGCGTTATCCGCGCGCCTTCGAGGCTGAACTCGACGCGAAGCTCGACGCCATCGATGAGGACATTCGACCGGGCATCGCCTTGCGCGTCGGGCCTCAGGTCGACAGCGTCGCCAACGACATCCGCGCCGTCGCCACCGAGCGTGAGGCCATCGACGCCGTGCGGCTCGACCTCGACGCCTTCAAGGCCAAGCACGGGCTTCGTCGCCTCGTCATGATCAACCTCGCAAGCACGGAGCCGTCGGTCTCCCCGAAGGCCTCCTGGACCTCGCTCGCCGCCCTCGAAGCCGCCCTGACGGCCAATGAGAGCGGCCTCCCTTCAAGCTCGCTCTACGCCTATGCCGCGCTCGCTGGCGGCGATGCCTATATCAACTTCACGCCCAGCCTGGGCTCACGTCTGCCAGCCCTCGAGGAGCTCGCTCTGACGCGCGGCGCCGTGCATGGCGGGAGCGACGGCAAGACGGGCGAGACGCTCATCAAGTCGGTGCTCGCCGAGCTCTTCGCCCGTCGAAACCTCGAGATCCTGTCCTGGTTCGGGCAGAACATTCTCGGCAACGAAGACGGCCGCGTCCTGGATGATCCCACGCATAAGGCGACCAAGATCCGCTCGAAGGACCACCTCCTGCCGAAGATCCTCGGGTATGCGCCTCAGACGCGGGTGGGCATCGACTACGTCGAGAGCCTCGGGGAGTGGAAGATCGCCTGGGACCACATCCACTTCGCCGGATTTCTGGGCGGTCGGATGTCGATGCAGTTCACCTGGAGCGGCTGTGACTCCCTCCTGGCCGCGCCGCTCGTCCTCGATCTGGCGCGGTTCACCGCCTTGGCTCAACGCCGCGAGGAGCGGGGTCTCTTGACGGCCCTCTCGTCGTTCTTCAAGGATCCGATGGGCGTTGATGAGCAGCGCCTCGTGGCGCAGGACGAGGAGCTGGTTCGATGGGCGCTCGGCGAGCCTCGCTGAGTCGATGGGCGCTCGAAAAGCCTCGCTGATTCGACCGTATCTCGAGCTCGTCAGGCTCCCCGCGGTCTTCACGGCCCCGGCCGACGTGCTCTGCGGTGCGGTGCTGGTGGCGGGCGGGACACCGTCCTGGTCCATCGCCGGGGCCGTCGTTTCAAGCGCGTGCATCTACTGCGCGGGCATGGCGGCCAACGATGTTTTTGACGCCGAGGTCGATGCTCGCGAGCGACCCAAACGACCGCTGCCCTCGGGCCGGGTGTCTCGTCGACAGGCGTGGACGCTCATCCTCGCGCTTCAGGTCATCGCCGTGCTCGTCGCCCTGAGCCTGGGCATGAACGCCGCCTTCGCCGCAGCCGCGACGATCGCCGCCACCTACACTTACAACGCCAGCCTCAAGAGCACCTGGGCCGGGCCCCTCGCGATGGGTGCCTGCCGCTACCTCAACGCCCTGCTCGGCATGGTCGCCGTCTCGGACCGGAGCCCCTGGGATCTACCGGGCACCGTGCTCTGCGTGCCGCTCTTCACCCTCACTTTCGTCGCCGCCTTGACCACGGTCTCGCGCTTCGAGGCCCACGGCGGTGAGCTCCGCCGCCTCAGGCTCGCCCTCGGCGCGATGGTCTTGTGCGCGGCCCTTCCAGCTGCGGCCATTTGGTCAAGCGTCTTTACGACTGTCCTGAAAGAGCCCGTGTTCGGAGTCGCGACCCTCCTGCCCGTCGTCTTTGTCGGTCGGGCGGCGATCAGCGCGGTGAAGACCGGCGCGGCGTCTGATATCCGAGGCGCTGTGATGGCTGGGATCTTCGCCATCGCCATGGTCAACGGCGTCTTCGCGGCGGCCGCCGGGGCGTGGCCCGTGGCTCTCTTGATTGTCGCGCTGCTCGTGCCCGGTCGCGTCGTCGGGAAATGGTTCTACGCGACCTAGCCCTCAGGGCGATGGCTCTGGCCCTCAGGGCGATGGCTCTGGCCTCAGGGCGATGGCTCAATGACCAGCACGACCGGCGTGTTTAGCGGAGGCAAGACCTTCGTGAACATCTCATAGCCCATCATTGAGCCCTGGTAGGGGTTCCCCTCGTCGACCGGCACCGCGAGGATGCAGCTGTCGTCGGTGACTAGGCCGATCACGCTGCGGCTGAGATCTCCGCCGTAAGTTCCGTTCCAGAACGTGCCGCCTGTGAACATCCAATCACGGGCGGGGGGAGCGCCCTTCGAGCGGCGGCTGTACAGCCAGGCCTCTGCGGGCTTGCGTTGGAGCTTGCCGGACTTCGGATCGGTGAACTCGACGAAGAGGCGCGCGAGCGAGCCGGCTTTCTTGAGCCGTCGTCCCAGCCGCGGGTCGGGGGCGTACTCACCGGGTTGATACGCCGCGAGCAACATCGCCAGATGAATGTGGCTGGGCTCCGCGTGCAGCTCAAGTACAGCCTCGTGGAGCTTGCCGCGAGGCGCCACCGCGTAATACTCAAGGATGCCTTTGTCCATATTGAGGCGACTCGGCACTTCGATGCGGCGCGTCTTGCGGTCGAGCGAGACGGTCCCGATGCGAAAGTGATCCGCGTCGACGCGCTCGATGTTCGGGATCCCGGCACGGGTGATCGGCTTGCCGTCGAGCGCGGCTTGGGTGATCGCCTTGAGGTCGAGGGGGGATTGCGGCTGTCCGTCGGCCTTCGGCGGCGGCAGCATTGGCGGCGGCAGTTGTAACTTCTCGGTCCGGCGTCGACCGGCGATCGGGGCCGAGGGAGGCTCGCTCGTCTCCGCCGGCATGACCAACTTCGGCCGGAGCCCAACCGGGGTCTCGCGGCCGGACGGGTTACAGGCCACCGAGACCATGAGCCCTATGAGCCCTATGAGCCCGGCGAGGAACCGGATCTTCATCACCGCTTATCCGCCCGGATGACCGTGTAGTGAATCGGGGCCGGCAGCCGGGTGACGGCGGTCACGGTGAAGCCGACCTCGTCGAGCCAGAGCGTCTGCTCGGCGACCGAGTGGCAGCGGCCATCGTGGGCCAGCACCCGCATATTCAGGGCGAACATGGTCCCGAAGAGTGGGCCCGTGCGGTGATCGTCGAGCATGACGTCGCTCAGATACAAGACGGCACCGGGCTCGGTGGCCGCGGCGACGCGACGCAGAATCGAGCGCACACCGTCGGGCTGCTCGCGGTGAAGAACCCCCGAGATCAAGGCGGCGTCATAGAGCGCGGGGAGCGCGGGCAGGTCGTCCTGGTAGTAGTCGAAGGGCAGGCATTGAACCCGCTCGCTGGCCCCCATCGACGCGACGATGTCCCGGGCGATGGCGACGACGCCCGGCAAGTCCAGCACGTCCGCGCGCAGGCCTGGGTGCTTGAGCGTGAGAAGCGCGGAGTAGGTTCCGGGGCCGCCGCCGACGTCGGCGAGGTGCCTTCGACCGCTGAGGTCGACGTGCTGGCCAATCGCCCGACCGACACCCAAGGCGCGATGGTGCATCCCGTAGACGAAGTTGCGGGTGCGCTCCGAGTCGTCACCGAGGTATTTCTCCGGTGACTGGGTGACCTTGCCGGTGCGGACGACCTCGTCGAGCCTGCCCCACAGCGGGTAGACGTCGCCGTTGTAGAGGAGCGCCGGTCCCAGAAATTCGGGTCGGCCCTCGACGAGGTAGGTGTCCGCGAGGGGCTGATTGGCGAACCGCTCGCCGTCGACCTTGCGGACGAGGTCGAGGCTCGTCAACGCGGCGAGCAGCATCTCCGTCGCGCTCGGATCGCTGCCGGCCGCCTTCGCGACTTCGGTGGGCGTCTTGGGGCCCTCGGAGAGGATCGTCGCGATTCGAAGCCGCACGGCCGCGATCAACGCAGCACTGCCCCAGTAGGCGGTGGCCAATTCGATGAGCGCGGCGGGGTTCTCGTTCATGGGGTACGACTCTTCAGCTTGAAATGGACCTCGCACTCTATGTGAAGGTCCATGAGCCTTCCATCGGGATTCTGGGGTTGTCTCCGGTGGCCGGCTTGTGTTGAATTCCGCTCGCCGCTCGGAAGCCCGATCGCTCGGCTTAATCTCGGCCTCTCGGCTTAATCTCGGCGCATGGCGGAGGTCGTCTTGGTCTTCAAACTGTTAAAGCGACTCTTCGACGGCGGCCCCACCGCGACGGTTGTCGAGGAGGACGCTCCGGCCGACGTGGTGCCCCGCGTCGAGCTGCCCGAGCCGGTCGAACCCGTCGTCTCGGTGGGTGGATTCAATTTCATGAGCGGGCCGCCGCAGGCCTCACCGCCGGTCGTGGACGGCGGCTTTGAGGCCAGCGGCGGGTTGGGCGGCACGATCGCCTTGGGCGCGCCGAGCCTCTCGACGACGCCGCGGACGGGTCGACTGGCCAAGATGGGGCTGGACTTGGTCTACGTCCCCTCGCTGCGTGAGCATCTTCTGCTCTATAGACTGGCGGCCGAAGAGGCCGAGCGGGACGACCCGACGGCCGCGCTCGCCCGCTGGCGGGTCATCGTGGAGGGCACGCCACTCGACACCTATGCCTGGGAGCGGGTCGCGAGCCTCGCCCAGTCCATTGGGCAGCCGGAGCTCGCGCTGTCGGCCTGGCGTCAGCTTCTCGCCGTCGACCCTCTGCACACCGCGGCGCTCGCCGCTGTCGCGGAGTCCAGCTCGACTGAGGCACAACCTGTGACCGATTCGGAGTCGTGATGGACCTGATCAGCTTGGAACGCGAAAAGGCGCGGGCGTACGACTGCGTGGCGCGCGGACACCTCAGGGACGCGTCGGGGATCTTCGAGACGCTCGAGGTGACCTTCGCTCGATTCGGGCACTTCGAAGGGCTCGCCGCCGTTCGCTACAACCGTCTGCTGCTTGCCGTCGAGACCGATGAGCGGGCGGTCATCGGGCGCGTCGCGCTCTCGCTCGTCTCGGCGCTCGACGCCCTGGAGCCGG
Organism: Myxococcales bacterium; assembly: GCA_009692505.1. Taxonomy (GTDB): domain Bacteria; phylum Myxococcota_A; class Bradymonadia; order UBA7976; family UBA1532; genus SHZC01. Next base: position 72,366 of record SHZC01000002.1, on the reverse strand, counting down.
CGTCGTCACCCACGGTGATCACTATCGCCTCCGGAGTTCATCGCCTGCGCGCCTCTGGCGTCGCGCTCTTCGCGCCGTCGCTCGCCGCAACGCTCACCGACTGCGCTGCGAGGCACGCTTCTGCGTCGTCTGAGCCCATTTCAGCGACCCCCAGGGGAGCCTTCCCTGAAGCCACGCCCAACGCCATCGCCCTCCTTGGGGCCGATGAGGCGGCGTGCATTCTCACCACCCTGTCTGTGCCCATCTTGTCCGGATCAATCGACTCGCCGGCGGCAGCCCTCGCCGCCCGAGAGGTCCGCGCCCAGCTTCAGGACTGGAGAGTCGCGGCCGAGCGAGGGGACTCGTCGTGGGCGTACACCTCGCTTGTCCGCATCTTCGAGGCCGCCGTGCCCGTCGCGCCCGACGTGGCCGCGACCTGTCATTTCGGGCTGATGGACTATGAGCGGGCCGGCCTGTCCGATCGCCTCGATTATAACCCGGACCTGATCATCGAGAGAAGGTGGCGGGCGAGCGTCGAGCTTCATGGGGCCCTGGCGCGCGCGTGCGTTTCTCGGACCGGCTTCGAGCGGGCGGCCCGTATTCAGTTTGCCGCGGTCATTGAGGCTGCAGCGCGTGTGACCGAGCGCATGAAGGCCCGCCGTCTGCGCAACGTCAATATCGCCGAGGACGCGGAGATTGAAGTCCAGCTCGCGTTGTGGAAATGCGAGGCCCATCAGCACCTCGGCGAGCACACCGCCCTGGCCGCCACCCTTGAGCCGTTCATCAGCCGCGCCCAGCGTAACGCGTTTACCCATGGGACCGTCTCGGTTCGCGTCCTCCTCGCAGCGGGGCAGCTCGCTGAGCGCGCGCGCGAGGGCCAGCGGGCCGCGGCACACTATCGCGAGGCGGCTGAGGTGGCGATGCCGGGGATCGGGCGCGCCCACCGACCGCTGGATCTCGCCGCCCAGATCGGTGACGCCCTCGCCGACCACGACATCGAGCGCCTCCCGCTCGCCGTCTTGGCCCTCGCCGGTCTCGCGCGTGCTTTGCTCCCCGATGGACCGGCGTCGCGCCTCGCTCTGTCGACGGCCCATACGCTGGTCTCCCTCTGCCGCGTATACCTGCCGCCAAACGTCGCGCTCCCGGCGGCCCTCGTGGTCGAGTTGAGCGCGGCGAAAGGTGGGGACATTCTTGCCGCCGACCGGGCCGCAGAGCTCGCCCGGATTCTGAATGCGAAGGCCGCGTTGAGCATCGCCCTCTTGTACCGGGCGACGCCGGGGCTCCAGTCGCCGGTGCTTCAAACGCGGCGAGCCGCATGCGCGCTGCTCGTCGAGGCGAGCGCCGAGGCTGCGACCACCGCTGCCGGTGCCGTGCGTCGCGCCCTCGAGGCCCGAACGGCCGAGGCCTACCGAACCGTGGAGGACGAAGGGAGCTCGGGTCGAGTTGACGTTCACCTTCGACGGTATGCCGAGGCGAACGCCACCTACGCCTTCGCCGAGCTCGCCATGGACCTCGACGTCTTTCTCCCGGATGGACCCACCCTCGCGATCGATCACCTCGCTCCAGAGCTCATCTCAAGCGGTAAAGGCGCGCTGCTGCGGGACCTTTGCGCAACGGAGCGGCGCCGGGCGTCGGCGAGCGCGGTGCTGGTCCGGGACACAGCCCTGTGCACGGCGGCATCGGCCTACTTCTTTGAAGACTTCGACCGGGTGCATCGGCTCGGGGAGCCGCGGCTGGCCCCCTCGGCTGATAGCGTCGAGCGACTGTCGACCGGACGGGAGCTCGACGAGACCCGGCGGACGATGTTGACCGCGGATGAGGCCGTGCTCGAGTTTCGGGTGATGCCGCGGGGCACGCTGATCTTCCTGCGGCGCGCGGCGGGCGTGACCTGTGTCGCGATCGACGACGGGACGGTGGCCCTCCAGGGTCGGGTGGCCGAGCTCCTGCGGCTCGTGCGGGGCCCTGACGCTCGACCGGAGCTGTTCGCGGTCGCTCAGACCCTCTACCAGCTCCTCATTCGACCGTTTGCCCCGCTGCTCACCGACGTCAAGTGCCTGAGTGTCGTGCCCGACGGCCCGCTCTGGGCACTGCCCTTCGGGGTCCTGCTCGGCGAGAACTTCCTGGCCGAGCGTTTCAGCCTCTCGATCGCCCGCATCCCGGCGGTCATGTCCTCTGTAACGAGTGATCCCGGGCGAGCCTTGGCGGTCGTCATTGGTGATGCGGCGACCGACCGCGACCTTCGACTCGGCACGCTCGAAGGGGACGACCTCTATGAGCGCGTCGTCGTGCGGAGCGGAGAGGAGCTCGGTGTGGAGTCGTTGCACGAGGCCGTCAGTGACGCGCGTTTCCTCCACGTCGTCGGTGCCGTGACCGCTGGGCCCTGCGTGAGCCTCAGCGATGACGACGCGGCTCTCCCGGTCGCAACGCTGGCGGAGGCGTGTAGGCGCGGGGCCGTGGCGACCGCGCTGCTTCATGGACCCGTTGAGGGACCGCTCGGTCGCGAGGCCGTCTCACTCCTGCTTGGCGGCGTACGTCACGGCGTGTTTGCGCGTCACTGGCAGGTCGACGAAGACGGCGAGTTTCTTTTGGAGTTGGCCCGCGCCTGCGCCGAGGCGCGAGGACCCCATGACTTCGCGGCCGCCCTCGCCGCGACCCGATGCGCGGCTATCAAGGCTGGCCGACCCGCGAAGATCTGGATGGCCTACGAGCTGTATGTGAAGGAGGCCGTCTAGTAGGACGCTCGGGTGTCCCCGCTCGGGTGTCCCCGCTCGGGTCTAATTAGGCGAGCATCAAATAGGCGGTGGTGGCCGCGACCAGAAGGACAGCGACCCCGGTCACGATGAGCATGACCCGGCTTGGCCCTTCGCGGTTCTGATCCTCACGAAACGCATGAGTCGGCGAGGTCATGATGCCTGCTGAGCCCGTCGCCTCTCTCCGGGCGGCGGTCACGTTGGAGGGGCCGGTTGGGCTGGGCCGCGACGTTGAAACGGGTAAACCGGCGGAAGGCCTGCCGCCCGAGAGGGGTTGCGCCGCGGCCGAGTGGACCTGGTCATGTGTCACGAAGGGCGTCGGTGCCGTCACCGCAAATCCCGCCATGCCCTGCTCCGAACCTCGACCGCTCGCCAATCCAGCGGCGCGTGGAGGTCCTGCGAACAGATGAGACGCAGCGGCCAGCGGAGGCGAGGTCCCTTTGATCCCTTCGGCCATCATCGCGCGGGCGATCATCTCCGACGAGAGTTGCAGGGTGGCCCCGCCCTCCATCGGCGCGTCGTCGCTCCCCGCCAAGAGCCCCGCGACCTCGTCCGGGCCCATCTCGAGCGAGGCGTCCTGCCGGGCCTTCAGCGTCTCGATACAGGCCAGCAGCGCCTGCTTGACGGTGTGGGCGTTGGCGTAGCGGTCGTCGGGCTTCTTTTGGAGGAGCTTGGCGATGATCGCCTCGAGCTCAGCCGGGTAAGACCACTCGGGCCGGGCCGCCGATGACGGCTTGGGCTCCTCGATGACGATCTTGGTGGCGACCTCAACGGCGGACTCTGCGTGGAAGGGCAACATCCCGGTGCAGGTCTGGTACAGGATGATGCCCAAGCTGAAGAGGTCGGAGCGTGCGTCGAGCGCGAACCCCTGAACCTGCTCCGGGCTCATATAAGCGGGCGTGCCGCAGACGATCCCGTCACGCGTGAGCGGCTGATAGTCGGCGCCGGGGTCGGTGATCTTCGCGATGCCGAAGTCAAGTACCTTGACGAAATCCGTCCCTCGCCGATGGTCGAAACAGACGATGTTGGCCGGCTTGAGATCGCGGTGAATGACGTTGGCCGAGTGGGCTTCGTCGAGCGCGTCGCAGACCTGGGCGATGATGTGCACGATGCGCGAGGTCGCGAGCGGGGCGTCTTCGGCGATGATGGTGCCGAGGTCGCGGCCGTTGATGAACTCCATGGCCATCCACAAGAGCTCGCCGTTGTCTTCCTGCCCGAAGCCGAAGATCGAGATGCAATTGGGATGATTGAGCCGGCTGGAAGCTTGGGCCTCGCGCTCGAAGCGCTTGACCACGGTGGAATCGCTCACCAAACTTGGCCGCAGGACCTTGAGGGCCACCTGCTTTTTCAGAGTGAGTTGTTGGGCCTTGTAGACGCGCCCCATTGCGCCTTCGCCAACGAGGGCCTCAATCTTGAAGTCTCCGGCGATGGTTCGACCGATGAGCGGGTCGTTGTCCTGCCGGGAACTGAACGTGAGACTCGCGCCGCACGAAGGGCAGAAGTTCGGCCGGCCTTCGACCGATTTCTGGCATTTCGGGCAGGCCGCCATCTTCCAAATTCCCTTTCGCGGCGAGGGCTCACCACGTGCCGCGCCCCTAGGTCGACTGAGTGGCGCGGACCATAACACCGGGTCTGAGGACGCGCAACGAATTGCACTTTGCAAGAGGGGCCCATCGCGGCTATGGTCCCGCCCCGTCAATCAGTGGCTTGGAGCGATTCGTAACCTCATGGTTCGCAAGTTCATCGCGATGACGGTCGCTGCCGCCTTGTCTACACAGGCGGCTTGCTACAACACTTACAGCGTCACGCTCGATGAGCTGGCGAAGGTCCAGGAGGGCGGGAGCAGCAACTCGGTCAGTATCGCCACTTCAGAAGGCGAACCGCTGGTCGTTACCGAGAACTCCAAGGTTGGGGTGACCGACAAAGAGGGGAATTACCACCCGATCTCGGCGTTCAACTTCACGATGACCGCCGGTCAGCTCGTCGCGCCTGATGAGGACGAGATCATCGCTCGTGACCAGATCGAGACGGGCAACGTCAAGGTCGTCAGCGGCGTCAAGACGGGCCTCCTCGTCCTCGCCGGCTTGACGGCGGCGATCGGGGCCGGGGTCTTCATTGTCATTACCGCGCCCGAGAAGAAGAGCTTCGGTCAGTAAGGCGGCCGTCCGTCGAGGAATCTTTACGCCCCGAGGCGTCCGGGCATACCCTCGCCGCCATGGTCGACGTTGGCATCCCGCAAAACCCAGCCGATCCGGAGCAGTCGCTTCGTCGGCTGCTCGCCTTGGCTCGGCTCGCGCCGTATGACTTCGCGCTGCGGATTCAGGTCGGCGAGGTTCTTGTCGAGACCGGCGAGACCGCGAGGGCCCTGCGAGTGCTCCGGAGTTGTGCCGACTATTGCACGCTCGCGGGCTTCCCGGTGCGCGCCTTATGGGCCCTGAAGATCGTCGAGATGTACGCCGTCGATCCGGCGCTCGTCGACCGCGGGCTCAACCTGCTCGCCACCCACTATGGCCGCGAACCCGACCGGGTCTTCGGGGAGGCGATCTTCGAGATGCCGCTCCCCAAGCGAGAGCCCAACTTCGACGATCTGCCCGAGCGCCTCGAGGACGTCATCGCGGAGCTCGAGAAGCGGGCGACGGACATCCTGCGGGGCGTCAGCTTCCCTGACCGCCTGCCGCGTTTTCCGCTGCTCAGCGAGCTGGACCGTGGGGCGTTTGTGCGGGTCTTGCGCTCGATTCGGCTTCGGCGTGGGCCCGCCGGCACGGTGCTCGCCCGAGAAGGGGAGTCAGGGACCGCCGTCTTCCTGGTCGTCGCGGGTCGGGTGATCGTGACCAAGCGCTCGGCCGATGGCCTGAGCACAACCACTCTCGCGGAGCTCTCTGAGGGGGAGATCTTTGGCGAGATGGCCTTGGTGACCGAGTCGCCGAGGGTCGCGACCGTCGTCGCAGACACAGCCGTTGAGCTGTTCGAAATACCCCGCTCGGTCTTGAACGAGCTCAGTACTGATGCGGTGCAGCTCCAGAGTGCGCTCTCGCGTCAGGTCTGCGACCGCATGGTCAATAACCTAATGAGTCTGTCACCGGTCTTCCGGGTCATCCCACTGGACCGGCGGGCAGAGCTCCTCTCACGCTTCAAGACCAGACTCGTGGAGAGCGAAGAAGACGTCATCATTGAGGGTCAGATTGGCCGGGGGCTCTTCATCATCCTCGACGGGCTCGTGCAGGTCACTCTGCGTAAGGGCGGCAAGCGGCACCTGATCAATTGGCTCAGAGAAGGGGATATCTTCGGCGAGATCTCCCTATTGCGGCGCACACCCGCAACAGCGACGTGCACGGCCTCTCGAAGGACCTTGGTCATGTTCCTCGCGAGCGAAGACTTCGAGACGATCCCGGATGAATTCCCAGAGGTCGTCGAAAAGATGCAAGAACTCGGGGAATTTCGCTTGCTCGACAACATCTATACGCTCGCCTGAGCGGTTCTCGAGCCTTGAGACCCCGGTACCGCCCGAAAAATTGACCGGGTTGGGCCGTGCGCTTACGGTCCCCCGTCTGGCGTGCAGTGTGTGCACGCCGTGTCCGCGAGGATTCAGTTGGAGGCATGATGGCTATCAAGACGACGCAGAAGAAGGTCGAAAGCAAGGGCCGCCGCGGGAACATCACCGCCGAAGCCCGTGAGAAGGGCGCGATCTCGAAGTCGCAGCGCGGAATCTTCAACAAGTATATCAAGGCGCTCCAGGGCCGCGCGGTCGACAAGAACCGCGAGAAGATCGCCGAGATCGAAGATGTCCTCACGAAGGGCCGTCACGTTCGGAAGGCCCCGGTCTTCAAGAACGGCAAGCGCATCGGCACGAAGGATAAGGAGCTCGGGCTGCTCCCCTCAGAGCGGGCCAAGCTGATGGCACTGAAGATCAAGCTCGAGGCGAACCTGACCCGAAAGGCCCCGGACGACCTGCACAAGGACTTCCTGGCGATCCTTCCGGAGTACGCCGAGAAGAACGGGCTGACGCGGGACATCCTGCTGTCCGTAGGCGTGCCGGCCGAGGATCTGAACACCGTCGGACTTTAGGGCGCCTTCAAGGGCTCGCAGGCCTGAGGGCGCTGCGGAGGGCGGGTCGTCGCAAGGCCAAAGGGCGCTGCGACGTCCCTCTCAGAGGCCGCCGATGCCCAGGAAGTCGAGGATCTGGACGAGGTTCGCGAGGCGGTCTTCCTGCGTGGACAGGGCGTTCCTCAGACGATCGAGCTCGTTCTCGGCGTCCGGCAGGCGCATACCCCGCGGGAAGTCGCAGTCGGCCACGGTGCGGCAGTCTGCAATCTGCTGGCTGAGCTGCTCAAACCGCACGCGGAGGACGTTGGCGCGGTCCACGGCCCGGACCGAGATGCTCGGCAGGCCATCGGTGCGCACGCCGACGAAGGTGCGGTGCGTCAACGGGCTCGTATAGGTGCTCAGGTCCTGAAGCGCGATCCCGCCGACGCCGTTGTGCTCGTCGATGTCGAAGCCCGTCTCGCCGCCGAGTTCGAAGGCGCGGAGCGAGTTCTTGAACGACAAGTCGAGGTAGTACGGCGTATTCACGGCGGACTCGATCAGGGCGTACAGCCCGAGGAGGACCGACGCGCTCGGCTCGATTCGACGACCTTCAGGCACGAGGTCGCTCGCGCTGAAGCCCTCTTCCCGCCCAAAGAGCTGGAACTTGCCGTCCCAGTATCGGCGGGACACCAGGCTCTTCACCTCGCCGTCGTAGACCATCGACGCCGGGTTGATGTCGCCGGTCATGAACGCGCCGAGCAGCTCGGTGAAGGCGTCCGGGAAGAAGTCGAAGAAGTTCAGCGAGAAACGTTCTTCGTTGTTGAAGCTCGTCGTCCCGAAGTCTCGGCTCGTCAGGATGAACAGCGCCGCGAGCTTGTCGTAGAAGGTGCCGATATAGGCGATGCGCTCGATCTCGCCGAAGTACCCGCGCTCGTAGCTGGAGTAGAGGGGCTTGCCGAGCCCGAGCGGGATGTTGATGTTGTCGTCGTTCTCGACCTCGTGCAGGAGGTTGGAGCGCTGCTCGAAGACCTCGTTCTCCTCGTTCCAGACATAGGCGCCGCTCTCGGGTCGGGCGAGCACGTTGCCGAGGAACTCGAAGCCGATGATCGTGGCCCGCACCATGTCGTCCATGGATCCGGGGCCCTCGAGCCCCTGGAACCCAGGCTCATAGAAGTACTTATACAAGACTGACTGCATCTGGTCGCCGATGACCCGGAAGTCGTTGTAGATGCGCTGGAAGTAGCTCCCGATCCTGATGGTCGAACGGAAGCGCCGGAAGTTTGCGAAAACAAAGCGGTTTTCGTAGCCCTCGATCATGTTCCGGACGATCTCTTCGGAGCTGTCCCCCTCGTCGAAGCGGTTGCAGAAGGGCTGGTCGTCGACGCGATCGTCGCTGCAGAACTTCTGTCGGACGAGGAACCGACCCGAGTCACGCTCATCTTCGTCCCAGCTGGTGCAGACGGTCGTCCCGGCGGCGGTGTTCGCCTTGCACTTCTGGCCGTCGGCCGCCGAGGGGCAGTCGCCGTCTTCGTCGCAGAGGAGGCCGCCGGCGTACCACTTCACGTGCGTCCGGTTGGCCTCGCTGAGGTCACAGTCCTCGGGGTTTTGCTGCTCACAGTCGAGCCGGTCGACGAGTTGCCCGTACATGAAACGCATCGCCGACTTGTCGTAGGAGCCCAGGCCCAGCCAGTCGGTGTAGCGCAGCGCGCCGTAGTCCATGATCGAGGAGTACATGACCTCCTTGATGCCGGCCTCGCGCTCGCGGGTCCGAATCACCTCACGGTCGTCGTTCCACTCCGTGTAGCGGGTCAAGAACTCGGCGGCCGACTCATTGCCGACGTCGCGGAGGAACTCGAAGTCCTTCACGCGCCGTCCCGTCTCGGTCTCGTACTGGTCGTGGACGTCCTTCTTGATGTCCCAGTACTCGGGGAAGTAGTTGACCCGGTCGAACGAGGCGATGAAGTTGTGGCGCAGGCCCATGTTGTGGCCGAGCTCGTGCAACGTGACGGACCGGAAGGCCTCGCGGCGGAGCAGGTGGCGGAACTCACTGCGGTTCAGGTCTCGGTTCCGGAGCGCGAAGGCCCAGAGCCCGGTGTCATTGAAGAGATACTCGGCCGGCTCGATCGCGCGGGCGGCCAGCATGTTCTTTCGGGCGGTCTCCTGGCCCCACTTGCCCTTCATCGGGGCGAGAGGATTGAGCGCCTTGAGCTCCTCGTCCGTGAGGTCGCTGCCCGTCTTGGCGCGACCATGCGTGTGCTCAAGCGCCATTTCGTCCGTGACGAGCGCGCGGGCGAAGTGCGTGTCGGAGAGCCGGTTGCGGAAGATATCCAACATGCCGTTGTGATTCTTCAGCTCCTCCATGCGCCCCTTCAGGGACACCAGCTGCTCGGTCGCAGCCCCGCTGGCGGCCGCCGTGGCGGAGAGGGATCGGATCGGCGTGGCGACCGGCAGGACCTTGCCCTGGGCCTTCATGATCTCAAGAATCCGGCGCCCGCGAAGGAAGGCGTCCTCGTCGATCCCATCACACGAGGCCGGCAGCTCCGTCTCGCCGTCGGTGGCCATCTGCGCGCAGAGCAGATCGACCATGTCCATGACGGACGTCTCGATATTGTCGAAGCAGGCTTTGCCGTAAATATAAGCCACGCCGTTGACCATCTCGCCCGTCTCGGGGTCGTTGGCCGGTCCGCCGACGCCGCAGGGCTGGCCCAAGGACGCGTCCTCGATGAAGGCGATGAAGTTCCAGCGAAGGTCGCCCAGGAACTTGTTGCCGTCGTTCTCGTGGAGCCGAAAGACGCACTGATCGTTCATTGCGAAGTTGGTGTCAGACACCTTGTCGCAGGCCGCGCCTTCCTTCGCGCTGCCCGCCTCGTCCTTGCAGGTCACCTTGCAGGTCGTCTTCACGTCTACGTTGGCGTAGATCCCGTCGAAGGCGTCGTTCCACTCCTTGGCCATGCTGAATGCCGCGGCCTTCAGGTCGAGGGGGAACTCTCGGTTGAGGTAGTACTCGATCGATCGAATGCCCGACTCGCTCGGGTTCGCGAGGGGCTTGCCGTCGGCGTCGCGCCACTTTTTGAAGATGTTCCACCGCGTCGCGAGGTACTGCTTGAAGTCCGTCTCGCCGCGACCCGGGGTGTAGGTCTTCTTCTTGATCCGCCAGAGCCCGGCGCGCTCGAAGTGGTCGTCGGGGTAGGCGAGGGGAACGTATTGCTCCTCGATCGGCCGCTCGGGCACCCGCATGAAGGAGTACCGCATCCCGATCTCGTTGAGCGTGCAGTTGGCCTCGTAGAAGCAGCCGTAGAGGCCGTCCGAGGGGGAGATGGTCATGCGGTTGGTGATCAGGATCGCGTCGTCTTGAACGACCGGCGGCAGGTAGCCTTCTTCGCAGGTGGACAAGTCGAAGGTGCCGTCCGCGTTTTGCACGCGGCAGTCCCCCGTCTCGGCCTGCACATAATACGGGCTCTGCATCTTGATGACGCCGAGATCGGCGATGGAGTTGAGGTTGTAGCCGAGGTCAGTGACCCCGAGATCGGTCCAGTCGATCCGGAAGAACTGGCGGTCGTACCAGGGGCGATCGCTGGAGTTCTCGCCGATGGTGTTCGACTGCTCGCCCGTTGAGGCGTTGTAGTCACGCTGGATGTCGAAGTGACCCTGAATGGAGAAGGACGCCACGGGGTGTCGGCAGGGGAACTTCTCCCCGGCCAGGTACTCGTCGTTCTGCTTGTCCTCTTCGGTTTGGGAAGGGACGGCAGTATTGCCGGGCTCGAGATCTCCCGGGCGCTCGCCGTCGGAGTTGCTGCCGACGACGACCTCATCGGCCCGACAGGCGAGCAGCCGATCCTCCTCGATGCGCCAGCGGACCTTCAGCGCCGGGAAGTCCTCACCGGCGAGGTACTCCTGACGGTCGCCGACGAAGGCCCAGTCGGCCTCGTAGGGCACATCGACGACGGTGCGCGCGAAGTACCAGGTTCCCGAGAACAGGGCCTTCTTGAGGGCATTGGGCTGCGTGCGGTCGACATCCTTGACCGGCTCGGCGCAGGCCGACGCGAGCAACGCGGCGGCAGCGAAGGCGGTGGACTTGATGAGTCCCATGGGCTTCATAGGCGTTCTTCCTCTCAGGCACCCCCGCGACATTGGGGGCAAGTTCTGGATATGCGGGGCGCGAATTGGTAGCGACGCACGGCAGGGGTGTCAACGCCGACGGGTGCGTCGGCCTGCACCACCCGTGTCGAATTTACGATATCCCAGCCAGAAGTGGCATCAGCCCCCCCCGCTCATCGAGGGCCTTCATATCCGTGTATCCACCGATGGAGCGCTCTCCGATGAAGATCTGGGGCACCGTCCTCTGGTTCGTCGTGGCCACAAGCCAGTCCCGAAGCGCGTCGTCTTTGGCCACGTCCACCTCCTCAAACGAGATGCCCCGCTGATTGAAAAAGCGTTTGGCTGCGACGCAATACACGCAAAATGGCGCGGTAAAGATTCGAACTTGGGGCACTTGAAGCTCCTGATGGATGTTTCGTAGAAGTTGTCGGACCCAGACGGCTGACCTATAAGTCGCCTCTGACGCTCATGGCAAAACTGATTTTCAGCGACCCACAGGGTCAACCTCAGATGCTGCGGCTCGACGAAGAGATGCCGGAGCTCGTCGTTGGGCGTCACCCCGACTGCGACCTCGTCTCGGAGGACGCGAGCGTCTCGCGGCGGCATTGCACCATCGCCGTCAGCGACCTTGGCTGTGAAGTCGTCGACCACGACTCTGCGAACGGCACGCTCGTCAACGACCAGCGGGTCAGCCGTCGTCTGCTCCAGACGCTCGACGTGATTCGCTGTGGCAACCTCCAACTGCAATTCGTCGACGATGATACGTACGAACAGCCGCCCGTGTCGCCGGCCCGGCCGCTGCGCCGCTTCGGGCCTTCGGATCAGGGGGTACTCGAGACCCGGCCCTCCCCGTCGTCGTCCAGGGTGACAGACCCGGACCCGCCCGAGCTTGATGCGCGGCAGTCCGAAATCCAGCGCGTCGAAGCACGGCAGTCCGAAATCCAGCGCGTCGAAGCGCTTCAGGCAGAGGTCGTGCGTGTCGACGGCTTCAACGCGCTCCAGGCCGAGCGACTGCGGCTCCTTCAAGATGAGTTGGCCCTCGCCTCGTCGCGGGTCGACAGGGCGCTCGGCCAGCTCGCCGAGAGCGAAGCGGAGGTCCGCGAGCTGAGGGCCCGGGTCTGGAAGCTTGAGGAGGCTACCCGTCGAGTCACGGCCGATGACCGCTTCGCCATCGAGAACGCCCAACTGCGCGCGAGCCTCGCGGCCAACGAGACGCTCGTCGGAGAGCTGCGTCGGGCCGCATTCGGCGGGACCGGCGCCGCGGACGTCGCACGGGCCGCGCTGGCTGAGGCGCGCGCGGACGCGAAGGCCGCCGGGCTCACGCGAAAACGGCTGCGGGAGGTCGAAGCTGAGCTCCTCGCCCTTCGAGACGCCTTGGCGGAGGCCGCCGTTGGGGGCGCCGAGCGCGTATTCCAGATCGTCGCGGCGATGCAGGACACGCCTCGACAGCCTTGAAGGCCAGACCCCGGTTGAGCCTCGTGGTGATCGCGCGCAATGAGGCGGACACCATCATCGCCTGCCTCGAGAGCGCGTCGGGCGTGGACGAGGTCATCGTCGTCGACCACGGCAGTCAGGACGCCACCGCGTCCGTCGCTCGGGCCGCGGGGGCGACGGTCGTGGGCGGGACCGGCACGCTCGGATCCTTGCGTAAGGCCGGCCAAGAGGCGTCGACGTGCCCTTGGGTGCTGATGCTCGACGCCGATGAGCGACTGCCCCCGGGTGGCCTCGCTCGACTCCGGCGGGCTCTTGAAGACGCCCCACCCGAGGTCTCCGCTTTTGCCCTCGCCTTCCGCAATCATCTGGGGTCGAGATGGCTGAGGTGGGGCGGTTACTCTCCGGCCCGGCGGGTGCGCTTGTACCGGCGTCACGCCGGCTCATGGGACGAAGCCGCGCGGGTCCACGAGCGCGTGCGGCTCCGGATCGGCCGCGTCTCTTCGCTGCCGGGCTTGTCCATCGAGCACCACACCTATCGCGACCTATCGCACGCCCGCCAGAAGCTCGAACGCTATGCCGCGCTCTCTGCGGCGATGCTCCGCGACCGAGACGTCCGCCCAAGCCGCGTCTCGAGCCTCCTGCGCGTGGTCTGGCGCGGCCTGACGGTCTTCCTCTTCAGAGGTGGATTCATGATGGGTCGGGTCGGCCTTGAACTCGCACTGCTTCAGGCTCGCGCCGTGTGGCAAAGGGACGACCTTGCGCGCCGGCCATCGGTGCCCACCTTCGAGCGGTGACGGTCGGATTCGCCCAAGCCGGGAGGGTTTGCGCGATACCCGGGGTTACTGCATAGTGAATTTGACGCCGATATCTAGGGTGTCTTGGCCACGAGGTGACCGATGCTCGACGCGTACATCATCGACCAGATCCGGAAGCGCGAAGACGAGCGGCGTCGAATCTATGATCGGCCGGCCGTCAGCCTGCCGCTCCCGCTTGAGCAGCCTCCCCCCCGACGCAGGCCGTCGGAGGATGTCGACGAAGACACCTCTCGGGTGATCGTGATTGACCTTTAGGAGTTTGTTGCGGTAGCAGCAAGCGTCGGTAGGCAACCGTTGTTGCTTCGAGACCCGTGGATATATTTCCGCTGGCGAGGCGATTCAATTCATCGAGTTGCAGATCGAAAACAGGTTCGTGTGCCAGAAATCGAAGGAGCCGACGCTGCGATGGCGCCTCAACGAGCTCGGCGACCTGCTCTGCGTATCAAACGCAACGGGAGGCGCGAGGTGATCGTTGGTCCGGTCTTCGGCTAGATCAAGAACCGCGGACTCCGTGCCCTGCTGCTCCGGAGCATAGGCGCGTGGGCGGCGGACCGAAGGGCGGCTAGAGGCCGGAATCACGCCAAGGAAGGGCCAGAGGGCCCAGGTCTCGGAGCTTCAACCGTTGCCCAAAGGCGTTGAGGCAACGGCCTCTTGGCGCTTGAACGGTCGAAGGGCTTGAAGGGCAGGGGCCGCTGAGTTGCGGCCGCTCTCTTAGAGGCCGCTGTTGAAGACGAACGGGTAGCGGATCTGGCACATACCGCCTTCGGGCTTCGGGAACTGCCAGCGCTCGATGTTCCGGACCATGCAGCCCTCGACGTCTTTGCTGTTGAGCGTGCTGTTCTCGATGATGGCCTTCATGACCTTGCCATCGATGCCGATGCGCCAGTTCACGGTGACCTTGCCCTGCAACTCGGGATCACGGGCGAGCTCTTTCTCGTAGCAGTACGTGATGCCGGACTGGCGCGCGGAGACGACCTTCTGGATGTCGGACTCCTTGCAGAAGCCCTGGACGTCGCCCGCGCCGCGCTGCACTCGGGCGCCTGCCTTCCGCTTCTCTTTGCCGCCGAGGCTGGCCTTCGTGCCGCGGCCGCCCCCCGTGTCAATGCGACCCATGCCGTGGATCCGGCCGAAGCCTTCGCCGCCACCGCCGTCGCCCATGCCGCGCATGCCCATGCCGCCGTAGCCGTGGCCCATGACGAACTCGCTGCCTTCACCGCTCATGGCGGCGTTGAGCTTGGAGGAGAACGCGGTCTTGTCGCTGAAGATGTTCTGGAGCGGGCCTTTGCCCATGAGGTTCGAGGTGAGGACCTTGGTCAAGGCGAGGTTCTTGATCTTGTCGACCATCTGTCCGTCTTGCAAAGGGACCTTGGACTTCTCCTTCTTGTCCTCTTCGCCGAACTTGCCCTCCTCGCCGCCGGCCTTCTTGCCGACGTCCTCCTGCTTCTCTTCCTTCTCCTCTTCGATCTCCTCGGGCGGCTTCTCGAAGACGTAGCCGACCACGCGGTCCCGCTGGTCGAGGTCCTCGAGGTTGGGCTTGTCGTCCCAGAGCAAGAAGGCCGCGAGCAGCCCGCCGACCTGGAAGAGATAAGCCAGGAGCAGGGCCACGAGGGCACCCGTGTCGGTCCGCTGCCAGAACGGCGGGGCGGGCACCTCTTCGGAGTTCGAGACGAAGCAGAAGAAGATCTGCAGCTCGCCAAGAACGATCAAACCCCAGTCGTGATAGTCGACCGAGATCCGATCGCCCTTCTGCTTACGCACCTCATCGATCGTGCGCTCCTCGGCGTCGTGGCGCATCCGCCCCGACATCTGAGAGGTCAGCTGCAGGCTGTAGCCGCTCGGCGTGGGCGTAAACAGCGCGTACCGGTTGCCGATGCCTCCGATGTCGGGCAGGACGAGCGTGTTCGCGAAGTCCGATCCGACAGTCGCCGCGGCGCCTTTCGGGAGCACTTTCTCCACGACGACCGTGTCATGCCAGATGACCGAGAGCCGAAGATTTGTTGGGTGACGACTGTTCAAGTTTTTGTCCTCCACCTTGCGGGTGGTCCTAAAAAAGTCCGCTTGGCGGTATAACGGTGGCACCGCCCCATGTCCATTGGAACGCGGGCTATCGGAGAAAGTTCCAAGTGGATACCGCTTTTTTTTCTCGCCAAGGTGGGCGCAAGTGAAGCTGGGCGCGCGTCGCTTCATCGAGTGCATAAACTTGCACAGGGTGGCGGCCGCGCTCTTCGTCCTCGGCTTGGCGACGTCTGCGGCGGCACAGTCTCACGCTCCGGACCACCTCGGCTTCGATCGACTCCTCACCGCGACCGAGCGGGATCGTTTTCAACTTGAGCTCGCAGCGCTCGTCGTCGAGGTCGTTCGTGACCTTCCCCTCGCGCGGCATTACTCCGGGCCACGCCCGCTGCCGCTTCGAGGCGTGGCCTTCTGCCTGTCCCCCGGGCGCTTCGTCACCGCGTCGGAGATCGTACGCGACTTCCCGTTGCCCGCGGGTCGTGAGCCGGACGCGCTCATTCTGCGCGGCGTCGACGGCCGTGCGGTCCCCACGACCGTCCGGGCAACCGTCATCGTGCGGTCCCCGGAGATCGGGCTGGCCATCCTGGAGACGAGCGAGCCCCTCGTCCTCCCCTGTGGACGCCTGCGACTCCCCCCGGCGGGTGGGACCGTGAGCGCGTCGACCGATCCTCAGCGGCGGGGTCGAACCCTGATGGCCGCCGTGCCCGGCATCGGCCTGACGCCGACGGTGGTGCTCGGCGATCGAGGGCCCGGCGTGCGGTCTTATTTCACGCTCGCCGCGGGTGATGCCCTCCCGCCCGGGACGCCGCTCGTCGATCCCAACTTCAACTTGATCGGGATCGTCGCGGACGTTGAACACGCTCAGCCGGGGCTCTCTTATGTGGTGCCGACCCCGGGCCTGCGCGAGTTCTTCGCCTCGAACGTGAGCCCACCCGAGGCCGGCCGAGGGCCTTGAGCATGAGCCAGACCGCCGAGCTCGTTCTCACGGCGCTTCGGGAGCGGCTCGATGTCGACCGGCCCTACCTGGTCGCGTGCAGCGGCGGCCGGGACTCGATGGCGCTCGTTGCCGCACTCCGAGAGCTGGGTCAGCGGGGTCTGCACGTCGCGACGGTCGACCACGGGCTGCGGCCGACCTCAGGTTCCGACGCCGAGTTTGTCTGCGCGACGATGGGCGAATGGGGCCTGCCGGTCACCCTCCTGCGCGCGGATCCGGCACGAATTGCCCATGGGCGGGGGCTCGAGGACGGCGCGCGGCGTGAGCGATACCGCTGCCTCAGGACGCTCGCGAGCTCGCTTCAAGCCGACGTTCTCACGGCCCATACCGCCGATGATCAGGCGGAGACGCTCCTGCTTCGGCTCAATGAGGGCACCGGCCTGCGCGGCGCGAGGGGCATCTTGGACGGGGCACCCGGCCTCGTGCGCCCTTGGCTCGGCGTCACGCGGGCGGAGGTCTCTCGTTACGCCTCCGATCGAGGCGTGCCCTTCCGTGAGGATCCGAGCAATGCTGATCCGCGCCACCGTCGCAACGCCCTGAGGCAGCTCGTCACGCCCGGACTCTCGACGATGTACGGGCGGTCCTGGGCGCTCAACTTCGCCCGCTCGGTCGGCCATTCCGTCGACGCCTGCGACGCGCTCGACGCGCTCTTGAACAGGGTCGCGCCGGGTCTCCTCCATCGGCATGAGGAGGGCAGCGTGCGCCTCTGTCTGACGCCGCTTGAGGGGCTGCCCGACTCGGTCTGGAGGTGGGCGCTTCTGCTCGCACTCGACGCCCTCGAGTCGGGTACGCCGGCCGCAGACGGGGCGAAGCGGCTCTCGCGTCGGTCCCTCATGCCCCGGCTCATGGACCTGGCCCAAGGCGCGCCGAATCGCCAAATGGCCGGCCAAGGTGGGGGGCCGATGGCCTTCCGCGGGCGGACGTCGATGTTTTTGGACGCGCCTCCGGCTGGGCAGGGCGTTGTCGAAGACCCGCGCGGCGACCCTGTCGTCGTGTACGGGCCCGGCACCTTCATCATCGGGACCGAGCGCGTCGCCGTGGGTCCAATCGCGCCGCTCGCTCACGAACCCCTCGGCAGGCTCGACCTCAGGCTCGACCAACACCCGCTGCCGTGGGTGCTCAAGACGCCCGGAGACCTCTCGATCGACGCGCGGCAGCGGCGACAGTGGGAGTCGCTTGTCGGCCCGCTTGAGCTCCCCCCTTGGCGGCGGGCTACCCTGCCTCAGCTCGCCATCGGGCCGACGTTCAAGCTGCGCGCGACCGCCGAGCCCCAACTCTCCGGACCCTCATTGCAGATCTGCTACCTCGGGCGGGCCTAAGACCTGCCTTTATCGGACGTGCGAACACTCGCGAGGTTTGCCGCACTTTCTGGCGACGTGGTAGCGTCGAGTCGCATCCGTACACTGACCTCCTCGGGCTCTTGTCTTTTTGTCCGGCGGGTTTTGAGCTTCGGAATCGCCACCTGAAAGAAGGACGCAAAGTGCGCCACCCTTATAAGACCGCGCTGTTCTGGCTCTTCGCCTTGGTCTCGCTGCTCATGTTCGTCAAGCTCATGCCTGAAGGCGGGCAGAGCAGCGACGAGCTCTCGTGGGGCAAGTTCGCCACCGAACTCGACGCCGGGAACATCAAGACGATCACCGTCGAGTCCGATCAGACGGGCGACGAGATTCGCGGGCAGCTGACGGACGGGCGCAAGTTCGTCGTGGTCGGCCCGGTGGTGCGCAACGAGGCCTTGCTCGCGACGATCACCGAGAAGGCCAAGAAGGGCGACATCGCGGACGTGAAGTTCGTGAAGGCCGACAAGGAGTCCCTCCTGCAGGTCGTCCTGATTCAGTTCGTGCCGCTCATCATCCTCTTCGTGATCTTCTTCCTCTTCATGCGGCAGCTCCAAGCGGGCGGCGGCAAGGCGATGTCCTTCGGGAAGAGCCGGGCCAAGCTCCTCAACGAGTCTCACAAGAAGATCACCTTCGACGACGTCGCCGGCTGTGACGAGGCCAAAGACGAGCTTCAGGAGATCATCTCGTTTCTTCGTGATCCCAAGAAATATACGAAGCTCGGTGGGCGCATTCCGAAGGGAGTCCTGCTCATGGGGCCGCCCGGCACCGGCAAGACCCTGCTCGCGCGCGGCGTGGCCGGCGAGGCTGCAGTGCCGTTCTTCAGCATCTCCGGATCGGACTTCGTCGAGATGTTCGTCGGCGTGGGCGCGAGCCGCGTGCGGGACCTCTTCGAACAGGGCAAGAAGAACGCGCCCTGCATCGTCTTCATCGACGAGATCGACGCCGTAGGTCGGCACCGTGGGGCGGGGCTCGGCGGCGGCCACGACGAGCGCGAGCAGACGTTGAATCAGCTCCTCGTGGAGATGGACGGCTTCGAGTCGAACGAGGGGGTCATCCTCATCGCCGCGACCAACCGTCCCGATGTGCTCGATCCCGCGCTGCTCCGCCCGGGGCGCTTCGACCGTCGGGTCATCGTTCACCGACCGGATGTTCGCGGGCGCGAGGAGATCTTGCGCGTGCACACCCGCAAGGTGCCTGTCGACACCGACGTTGAACTGGCGATCATCGCCCGCGGCTCGCCAGGGTTCTCCGGCGCGGACCTTGAAAACCTCGTCAATGAGGCCGCCTTGCTCGCCGCCCGTCGCGATCAGGAGGTCGTGACCATGGACGACTTCGAGGCCGCTAAAGACAAGGTGCTCATGGGCACCGAGCGACGCTCGCTGATCATCTCCGAGTCCGAGAAGCGGACGACGGCGTACCACGAGTCCGGCCACGCCCTGGTCGCACGCCTGCTTCCGGGCGCCGATCCGGTGCACAAGGTCACGATTATTCCGCGTGGACACGCGCTCGGCTTGACGATGCAGCTTCCGACCGAAGACCGTCTGAGCATGAGCCTCGAGTTCGCCTGCAACCGCATCGCGATCTTGATGGGGGGTCGGGTCGCCGAGGAGATCGTCTTCAATCAGGTCACGACGGGCGCGGGCAACGACCTTGAGCGGGCCACCGAGCTGGCGCGCCGCATGGTCTGCGAGTGGGGTATGAGCGCGAAGCTCGGACCGATGACCTTCGGCAAGAAGGAGGAACAGGTCTTCCTCGGCCGCGAGATCGGGCAGCAGCGCGACTACTCCGAGCAGACCGCCATTGACATCGACGGCGAGGTCAAGCGGATCGTCATGGCCGGCTACGCCGAGGCAAAGGCGCTCCTCGAGAAGAATGTCGACCAGCTCAAGGCCCTCGCCGAGGCCCTGCTCGAGCACGAGACCCTCGATACCGCGCAGGTCGACTTGATCGCTCGGGGCGAGAAGCTCCCGCCGATGACCACCTCCCCGAAGGGTCGACCGAGGGCCGCGCTCAAGCCCTCGGCGGTCTTCGTCACGCGGGAGAAGGGCAGCATCGTGCCCGACCCGAAGCCTGCCGAGAGCACCTGAGGGCACTCGCGGACTGGGCTTGACGTCTCGCGTTCGAGGCGTATCAGGCGAGACCTCCTGGGGACGGAGTTGAACACGGTGCTCTGGGTCTGCAGACACTTCGAGCTGAACCTCGACGGGGGGGGCCGCGGTCGTGTCATGGGGATCCTGAATGTTACCCCCGACTCTTTCTCGGACGGCGGGCGGTTCCTCGAAGTGGACGACGCCCTGCGACAGGCCCAGACGCTCGTCGATGCCGGCGCGGACTTCATTGACGTCGGGGGCGAGTCCACGCGGCCGGGCGCGGAGCCCGTCGAGCCCGCTGTCGAGCGCGATCGCGTCCTGCCGGTGATTCGCGCGCTGTCGGCCTCATTTCCAAGTGTCCTCCTCTCCGTCGACACCCGCAGAGCAGAGGTCGCCCGAGCGGCTCTTCGGGCCGGCGCGCAGCTCGTCAATGACATCAGCGGGCTTCAGGATCCGGACATGGCGAGCGTCGTCGCGGACGCTGGCTGCGGGCTCATCGTCATGCACCTGCGAGGAGAGCCGCGCACGATGCAGAGCGTGGATCTCAGCTCGCCCGACATCGTCGTCGAGGTCCTTCGACACCTTGCCTCGGTGCTCGACCGTGCCGCCGCTGCGGGCGTCTCGCCTGAGGCCATCGCCATCGATCCGGGCATCGGTTTCGGCAAGACGGTTGACCAAAACGTCCAGCTCCTCGCCCGGCTCGACGAGCTCGCCGTCCTCCGAAGACCCATCGTCATCGGGCTATCCCGAAAGTCCTTCTTGGGGGCGCTGACGGAGCGGGGCACGGACAGTCGGGAGCACGCGACCACCGCAGCGCACGCCTTGGCATTGGCGCGAGGGGCTCACGTCCTCCGAACGCACGATGTCGGGGCCGCAATCGACGCCGCCGCCGTGACCGCCGCGGTCCTCCGGCCAGTGGGCCAGAGGCCATGAGCAACCTGATCGGCATGTATCGGGACGTCGCGCCCATCGTCGATGCGATCATCGTTTTCTTCCTCATCTACCGGGTCTTCGTGCTCATCAAGGGCACGCGCGCCGTGCCCATGCTCATCGGGCTGCTCGCGCTCATCCTCCTTTACTTCGTCTCCCAAGAGTCGGTGCTCGGCCTCGCGACGTTCAACTGGATCCTTGAGAAGTTCATCGGCAGCCTCTTCCTCATCGTGGTCGTCGTGTTCCAGGCGGACATCCGCCGCGCCCTCGTCGCCTTCGGTGGAGCGCAGTTCTTGTCCAACTTCCGCAGCGCGGCGCAGGCGCAGGTCTTGGACGAGATCGTCAAGGTCTCGTTTCAGCTCTCGGCCCAAAAGATCGGCGCGCTCATGATCATCGAGCGGGACGCGAACCTCGACGCCTATATGGAAGACGCCGTGAAGATCGACGCGAGGGTGACCAAAGAGCTCGTGTATTCGATCTTCGTGCCCGACCGCCAAAACCCGCTGCATGATGGTGCCGTCATCATTCGAGGCGGGCGACTCGCTGCCGGCGGCGTTTTCTTGCCGATGAGCGGAAACCCTCGCCTCGACCGCGCCTTCGGTACGCGGCACCGGGCGGCCTTGGGCATCTCGGAAGAGACGGACGCCGTCGTCGTCGCCGTGAGCGAGGAGCGCGGGATCGTCTCGGTCGCGGTCGACGGACGTCTCGAGGAGGCGTCGACGGATGAGTGGCTGCGGGCGCGGCTCTCCGAGCTCCTCCTACGCAAGGTCTCGTTGGCGATTCCCCGGATTCCGCCGGCGTCCGACCCGCCACCGCCGGCGTCAAACTGATGCGAGGACTCCTGATCGACAACCTGCCCCAGAAGGGCTTCGCGCTCGTGATGGCCTTCGCGCTTGTGTGGTTCGTCCACGAAGACAAGGTCTCGCAAGCCACGGCCACCGTCCGCGTGCGTCTCGGCCTGCCCGATGAGCGCATCCTCGTCAGCCCGACGGTCGACAAGGTCTCGGTGGTCATCGAGGGCAAGTACAGCGCGCTTCGCAAGCTCGACCTTGAGCGACTCCAGCCGATTCTCTTAAACCTCTCAGGCAACGAGGGGGATCAGATCACCTTCGAGCCGGAGATGGTTCGACTCCCGCATGGGCTGACCGTCAAGTCCGTGCGCCCCGCGGCCATGGTCGTGCGCTTCGAAGCGCGAATCGAGAAGAAGGTGCCGGTCGTCGTGAAGACCGAGGGTGAGCCCGCGCTCGGCTTCCGCGTGACCCAGCTCGCCGTTGAGCCACCCGAAGTCCAGATCACGGGGGCCGAGTCGGTCATCGAGACGCTGACGAAGGTAGAGACCGCGGGCGTGGAGCTCGCCGGGCGCAGTCGCTCGGCGGATCTTCTGATCCCGCTGCGACTTCCTCCCGCCTTTGTTCAATACGTCGGACCCGAGAAGTTCAAGGTCAGCTTGGTGATCGAGGAGGGCCGGGGCACGCGAGTGGTGGGCGGCCGTCCGGTTCAGACACGGGGCACGAGCGCGATGGGGCCGACCTTCGAGGTGAGCCCACCGACCGTGGATGTCACCCTTCATGGTCCCGCGACCCTGCTCGAGGCCCTCGACCCCGAGACGCTTCACCCCTTCGTCGATACGCGAGGCCTCGAGGCCGGTCGACGTGTCTTGTATACGCGGGCCGTTTCGGTCGACCCTCCCCCCGGATTGACGGTCGTTGAGGTCAAGCCGGGAAAGGTCGCCTTGCTGCGGTCGTCCCAGGGGCCGGCACCCGCGACGACCCCCTGAGCCGGCCCAACGGGAACTGCAAGCGGCCGCGGAGCATCGATGGTCAAGCGAACTCTCTTCGGAACCGACGGCATACGGGGTGAGGCGAACCACCACCCGATGACCGCCGAGCTGGCCATGGGCCTCGGTCGAGTGCTCGGACTCCGGCTGCGTGGGGTGCCCGGCCACCGGACCAAGGTGCTCGTCGGTAAGGACACCCGCCAGTCCGGCTACCTCATCGAGAGCGCCCTGACGGCTGGCCTCTGTTCGGCGGGCGCGGACGTCTACCTGCTCGGGCCCCTGCCGACGCCGGGCATCGCGTTTATGACCACCGGTATGCGGTGTGACGCGGGCGTCGTCATCTCGGCGAGCCACAATCCCTTCCAGGACAACGGAATTAAGATTTTTGGCCGTGACGGCTACAAGCTCGCCGACGAGATCGAGGCGGAGCTCGAGAGCGCGCTGCAGTCGACGGGTGAGGCGGGGCGAGCGTTGCCTCGGGGCACGGGCATCGGCAAGGCGTTTCGCATCGAGGACGCGGCCGGGCGATACGCCGTACATTGCAAGACCGCCTTCCCCAAAGACCTCACGCTCGAAGGCCTCAAGATCGTCGTCGACTGCGCGCATGGGGCGGCCTATCGGGTCGCGCCCGAGGTGCTCGAGGAGTTGGGCGCGAGCGTCATCGCCGTCGCCTGCGAGCCGGACGGAACGAACATCAACCGCGACTGCGGTGCCCTCCACCCCGGGAACATTGCCCGCCTCGTGCGGCAGACCGGCGCGCACCTCGGCATCGCCCTCGACGGCGACGCCGATCGCTGCATCCTCTGCGACGAGAACGGGGAGATCGTCGACGGCGATCAGGTCCTCGCGCTCCTCGGTCGGCGGATGAAGCAACACGGGCACTTGCCTGGGGACACGGTCGTCGCGACGGTCATGAGCAATGTCGGGCTCGAGCGCGCCCTCGCCGAGGTCGGTGTGCGCCTCGAGCGGGTCGGAGTGGGCGATCGGTACGTGGTCGAGCGACTGCGAAGTGGCGGCTTCGCGCTCGGCGGCGAGCAGTCCGGGCACGTCGTCATGATGGACCACGCCACGACCGGAGACGGGCTCGTCACCTCACTCTCGGTCCTCGGGGTGATGGTGCGCGAGCAGCGGCCGCTCAGCGAGCTCGCGGCCTGCATGACCCGATACCCTCAAGTGCTGAAGAGCGTGTCGGTCCGTGAGCGCCGCGACTTGTCCACCTTGCCCGAGGTGATGCGCCTCGTGGTGGACGTCGAGCGGCGCCTCGGCGACTCCGGGCGCGTGCTCGTTCGATACTCCGGCACGGAGCTTTTGGCCCGGGTCATGGTCGAGGGCAAAGACGAGATCGAGATCAGGGGCCATGTCGACGAGATCGCGGCGGCCCTGGCGAAGGCGGTGGGATGATGGATCTGCGACTTCACATGAACCTGGATGCGGTCGTTTCGCTGCGCGGCCGGCGAGGAACCGCTGAGCCCGAACCCGCGGCGGTGGCGATGCTGGCTGAGCTCGCCGGCGTCCACGGCTTGTCCATCTCGCGCGTCGAAGAGCGACGTGAGCTGCTGGACCGCGACGTGAGGCTCCTGCGCGAGATCATCCGGACGCGCTTGAATCTCAGACTCGTGCCCGGCGGGGATCTCGCGGCCATCGCTTTTGATACGCGGCCCCAACGCATCACGCTCATCTCCGAACCTCAAAGTCGGCAAGCCTTGCCCTCTGGGCTCGACGTGAACCTCCTGAAGGACGCGCTGCGCAAGCACTTTCAGACGCTTCGGGACGCGGACATCGAGGTGGCGGTGCACATCCTGCCGGACCTCGACCAGGTCAAGGCGGCTCACCGGGTCAGCGTCGACGTGATTGAGCTCGACGCCGTGGGCTATACGGCGGCGCGCACCCCCGCCGAGCGACGTGTTGAGCTCGTGCGGCTCGTCGACGCGGCGACGACGGCGGCGCGTCTCGGCATGAGGGTCGCTCTGAGCGGCGGGCTCGATCTCAGGAGCGCGGAGGAACTCTCCCGTTTGACCCACGCGTCGGAGCTTCAC
Source organism: Myxococcales bacterium (assembly GCA_009692505.1). GTDB lineage: Bacteria > Myxococcota_A > Bradymonadia > UBA7976 > UBA1532 > SHZC01. The sequence continues at coordinate 48,090 of SHZC01000002.1, read as the reverse complement.
GTCGGCCATGACCTCGTCGCCCGCTCGGTGCTCGTCGGGGTCGAGCGCGCCGTCGGGGACTTTCTGCAGGCGATGGCGCGCGGTCGCCAGCGACCCCTTTGAACGGCGTCTCGCTTATCGTCGTGCCGGTGGAGCGCGTCGAGCGGCTGCTCTCCATCTACGGGGACCGCTTCACGATGCGTTTCTTCGGTCAGGGGGAGCGGGCGTACTGCGAGTCCCGCCGGCGGCGCGCCCAGCACTACGCCGCTCGTCTGGCCGCCAAGCTGGCCGTGAGGCGCCTCCTGCCCCGGACGCGCCTGACGGATCTGGAGATTGAACGAAGCGCGAGCGGATCGCCTTCGCTGCGGCTCCGTGGCTGGGCCGAGGTGGCGCGACAGGCCGCGTGTCTATGCCTGCACGTCAGCCTTTCACACGATGCGGGCCTTGCGGTCGCGCTGGTCGTCGGAGAGCGAGAAGAGACATGAGCCAAGTTCAACTCTTGCCCGCGGGACGCCCGAGCGCCCGGCTGATCTTGACCGCCGAGGAGATGCGGCAGGTCGACCGAAACGCGATCTCGGTCTTGGGGATCCCGACCGCTTCCTTGATGGAGTCGGCCGGCCGCGCCGTCGCCGAGTGCGTGCTTCGCGTCGTCGGCTCACAGCGAAGTCCGATGCCGCGGATCGGCCTGGTCTGCGGGCGGGGAAACAACGGAGGAGACGGCTTCGTGGCCGCGCGGCTGCTGTCGGACTGGGGTCTCGACGTGGAGGTGATCCTCTGCGCCGAGAGTACGACGCTCGGCCCTGAGGCCGCGTTGCAGCTCTCCATTTGCCGAGCGATGTCGATCATCGTTCGAGTCGTCGATGACCCGATGGGGTTCAGCGATCTTCCCGCGCCGTCGACGTACGCCGTGATCGTCGACGCGCTGCTCGGGACCGGCTCGTCCGGCGCGCCGCGTGGGGCCATCGCCGAGGCGATCGCTTATATGAACGGTCATCGCTGTCCGATCGTCAGCGTAGACCTGCCGAGCGGCGTCGACGGCAACACCGGGGCGGTCCCCGGGGACGCGGTCTGGGCGCAGTCCACCGTCGCGCTCGGTGCGAGCAAGGTTGGCCATTGGGTCTATCCGGGTGCCGCCCGAAGGGGGCAGCTCATCGTCGCGGACATTGGCCTGCCTATGGCCGCGTTTGACGACGACACGCCGAGGCGTCGCCTCCTCTCGCCGGAGGCCTGGCAGGGCGCGCTGTCGCCACGGAGCCGCGATGGGCACAAAGGCACCTTCGGTCACGTCTATGTGCTCGCCGGCTCACCCGGCAAGACCGGCGCGGCGCGGCTGGCGTGCGAGGCCGCCCTGCGTGCGGGGGCGGGCCTGGTCACCCTCGGGACGACCCGCGAGGCCTTCGCCTCCGTCTCCGGGCTGCTCTATGAGGTCATGAGCGAGAGCGTCCTTCACCCGGGCGAGGCGGCCGTGTCGGCGGCCGAGCGGCTCGTCGCGCGTATCGAGCACTGCTCGGCCTGCGTGCTCGGGCCGGGGCTGCCGACTGACAGCGAGCTCTCCGAGATCTTAGGCCTCGCGGTCCCCCGCATCTCGGTCCCGATGGTGATTGACGCCGAGGCGCTCAACGCGCTCGCGCGGCGTCCTGCGGCCTTCGAGTCGTCGACGCCCAAGGTCTTGACACCCCACCCGGGCGAGGCGGCGCGGCTGCTCGGGTGCTCGACCGCTGAGGTCCAGGCTGATCGCTTCAAGGCCGCCCGGATCCTGGCCGATAATCTGGGCGCGGTCGTCGTCCTGAAGGGCGCTTATTCGCTCATCGCCGATCCCGACGGGCAGATGGCCTTATGCGCCGAGGGCAACCCTGGCATGGGGACCGCGGGCATGGGGGATGTGCTCGCGGGCATGATCGGCGCGCTGCTCGCACGAGGTTTGCCGCCGTTCGAGGCCGCGACGACGGGTGTCGCCTGGCACGCGCACGCCGGAGATCGGGCCGCCGCTGAGCTCGGCGAGACGGCGATGATCGCCAGCGATATCCTCACGCGCCTGGGCCCGAAGTGATCACGGCCCTCGACGAGGCGACGGCCATCTCGCGGCTCAAGTGTGGGGGGGTGGTCATCGTCCCCACGGAGACGAGCTACGCGCTCATGTGCATCGCCACCGACTCGGCAGCGGTCGCTCGTCTCATGGCCATCAAACACCGGCCCAGCGGGCGCCCTCTGCCGCTCCTGCTGCCGTCGATCGCCACGCTGGAGCACCTTGACCCCGAGACGCCGCTGCTGGTCCTCGCAGAGGCCTTCTGGCCGGGTCCACTCACGCTCGTCGTCCCGGCGTATCCGGGGCTGTGCGCCGCGCTGACGGCCGAGACCAATATGATCGGCGTGCGGGTCTCGGCCCACCCTGTCGCCCAGCGGATCGTCGTCGCCGTGGGTCAGCCGCTCGTGGCGACGAGCGCCAATCGGAGCGGCGAACCGGCCCCGGCGACCGTCGACGATTGCCAACTCGCCGGCCTCCTCGGGGTGGACGGCCTCGTGGACGGTGGACCCGTAGCGGGGGAGGCGAGCACCGTCATGGGGCTCGTGGACGGGCAGCTCGTGATGTTCCAGCCGGGTCGCTTGGCCGAGGCCCGCGTGCGTGAGGTCTGGCTCAAGGCTCGCGCGGGCTGAGAAGCGCCTCGAAGCTCAGGGGAGACACTCGACGGTCGAGTTCCCGAGCGGGTAGAGCGGCGTGTTCGACTCGAGGAGCGCCGCGCAGTCCGTCGTGCAGGCCGTCTCGCCGCCGCGTGGCGCGTAGGTCCCCGGGCAGTGTTCAAGCATGAGGCCGCAGTAGGTCCCGCAGATCGGGCCACAGTGGGCCGCGTTGTAGATCGTCGCGTGGGGGCAGTGTTTGGGGGGTCGACGGCGGAGGGCGCACCTGCGTGGTAGATGCGGCGCTGGAGGGTGTTGAGCTCGGTGAGGTGATCGTTGGACGCGCCGTCGTCCGGCAGGTACGCGCAGACGTTCTCGCAGACCTCTCGGGAGGCATACACCGGCGCGTCCCCCGAGCAGTTCGCCATCACCTGATCGCAGTAAGCCGCGCATGGGCTGCCACACTGCCCCCCACCCGTGGACGCCGCGGTCTGGCAGTGGACCTCCGGGGTCTCGAGTCCGGCGAGACGGGCGAAGTAGGTTCGGCACTCGACCGTATTCGACGTGGCGAGGTCCGAGGCCGGGTCGTCGGGGTAGGTCTTGCACGTTCGCAGGCAGGCCTGCTCGTCGTCCGCGAATACGCTGCGACACGTCTTGGCCATTTGGGCACAGTAGAGGTCGCAGGTCCGATCGACGCAGCCGTCGATCCCCTCGATGGCCGCGGCGGCGCAGTGGGCCGGCTCCGTGGCGGCGAGGCGCGCGTGGGTCACGCGGCAGTCGAGCGTATTGCCATCGAGATCACCCACGGTTCCCCGGGTCCGAAGCCCCTCGTCGCAGGCCGCTATACAGCTCTCCTGGGCGTCGCCGCCGGTTTGGCCGAGCGTCTCCTTCGGAGGGCTCCAGTGCGAGGCCGAGGCCGCCGATGGTCAGCGCGATGAGACCCACGCCGAAGCTGACGACCGAGAGTGTCTCACGCGTCTCGTAGGTGTCGATCACCGCACTTCGGGCTGAGCCGGGCGGTCGCCCCTCGGCGTCGTCGCGATGTTCGGCGGCGGACCCCGTGAGGTAGGCCCCCCCGCCGAGCGCGGCGACCCCCAGGCTGAGCACGGCGAACGGCCACAGGGGCCTTTCGGGGCCAAGGGCGACCGGCGTAGAGGCCTCCGGGGCGATGGGCACAAGCACGGCGTCGAGGTGCGCGGTCTTGCCCAACTCGACGAGGACGTCGCGGGCCTGAGGCGCAAAACCGATCGCTGAGACCGAGACGCGGTGGGGGCCAGGCTCGACGCGCCGCGAGTCGAATGGACAAGAGACTTGACGACCTTTGAGCCCAGTGATCTCCAAGCGCGCCTCCCGGGGCAGGCAGCTCACGCTCAGGCGTCCATAGGTGCGCTCCTCGAGGGCCGCGATGGCGACCACGGCGCGCTTCTTCCGGTGCTCCTCGTCGGGCATCAGCAGGTACCGCTCATAGGCAGCGATGGCCTCTCGATGCCGCTTGAGCTCTTCGAGGCAGCGGGAGATGTTGAACCGGATCGCGGCGAGCGCCGGCTGGTTGGACGCGGCTGCCAACGGCTCGGCGGTGGTGAGCGCCTCAAGCGCGAGGGCGAAGTCCCCGGCCCGGAAGCGGTCGCTCGCCTGATCAATCGCCGCCTGGGCCATGCCGATGGAGGGGTCGCTGGCAGGGGCGACGGCAGGGGCGACCGCGGGCTCGACGGCTTGGGTTTGGGCCCACGCCACGACCGGCGTGAGAGCCAAGGCCGCGAGGGCCGCGAGACGACGAGCCGCGAGCCATCCGCCACTTCAGGCTCTCATCGGGTCAGAACTCCGGCACATCAAGTTTTTCAGAGGAGGTCGCGGCCGGGGGGCTCGCGGGCTGACGAACGACTCGAGGGTCCCTTGCGAGCGACGGCGCGAGGCGCGGCTGGAGGGACATCGGCTCAAGCGGGGCAGGGGGCGGCTTGACTCCGGCGTCCATCTGAAAAACCCCGGTGGACTGCCACTCCATTCGAGCGAGGATCGGCCTCAGCTTGGGGCTGCCTTCAATCCGAAGGCGGAGCGCCGAGACCCCGGCGTCGTTCAGCGTTGCTTTGAGTTTGGCGACGACGACCCCGGCGGCGGCGAGGTTGCCCGCCTCGGCCAAGGCCAGTGCCTGGGAGAACGGGTCTGCCGCGTTCGACCCTACGGTTTTTCGACCTTCGGATCGCCGCTCGGGCTCTGTGCCGCTGGTGGCTGTCTGGACGCGACGCCTGCGCTCTCGGAGGCGGGTCGAAGCCAAGCGAACGTGAACGCGACCCCGGCCGCGACCGCGACCGCCGCGACCACCGGGCCGAACGACCTCCGTTGGGTCATTGCGCCGGCCACCGAGATCGTGTCCGTGGGCATCGCCTCCGGGGGACGCGGCTCGAGGCTCGCGGCAAACTCCTTCGACGTTGACCCCGAGAGCGCCTGCATCGTGTGCGTCGCGTCGAAGGCCGAGAGGCCCGAGAGGCCCGAGAGGCCTGATTCGCCCGAGAGGCCCGAGAGGCCCGAGGGCCCAGCCGATGTCGGAGATTGCGCCCCCATCATGCGGGCGGCCACCTCCTCGATGGCGACGCGATCAAACGTGCCGGTCAAGGCGCGGACCAACTCCATCATGGGCCGGGCCATCTCCCCGGCCGAGGCGTATCGGGCGGCCGGGTCCTTCTCCAGCGCCTTCATCACGATCGTCGAGAAGGCGGGCGGCACGCGGAGGGCCGGATCAAACGGGGGCGGCGCGTCGTGCACCTGCGCCATGAGGACGTCCATCGCGTTAGCCATGTTGAACGGGGGCCGGCCCGACAACATCGTGTAGGCCAGACACCCCAGGGCATAGACGTCGGTCCGGGCGTCGACCGGGAGCGCACGAGCCTGCTCTGGGGCCATGTACTTTGGCGTGCCGATCACCGTGCCCTCCCGAGTCTCGAGCCCGGGATCGTGGACCTCCGTGGCGTCGGCCGTGGTGAGCTTGGCGATCCCAAAGTCAAGCACCTTGACGGTCTCTTCTCCGAGCGAGCCACGCACGACCATGAGGTTGGCTGGCTTCAAGTCGCGGTGCACGCAGCCGATGGAGTGCGCCTCAGAGAGTGCCCCGAGCGCCTGCATCAAGAGCGGGGCCACGCGGACCGCCGGCATGGGGCCCTGGGCCACGACCTGGAGAAGGGACTCGCCCTCAATGAGCTCGAAGACCATATACAGGAGGCCGTCGGTCTCCTCGCCGTAGTCGTACAGCGTGACGGTGCAGGGGTCCTTAAGCTGCGCGACGACCTTCGCCTCGCGGAAGAACCGCGCGCGCAAGGCGTCTGGCTCGCTCGACGACGTCAGGGTGCTGATGACCTTCAGCGCGACGGCGCGGCCCACGGGCTCCTGGATGGCGCGATACACGGCACCAAAGCCGCCCCGGCCGATGACGCCCACGACGCAGAACTTGTTGGCGATGACCCGCCCGAGGATGGGATCATCGGGGCAGTCTTCGAGGAGCTGCCTCGACACGAGCGCGGCGCCGTCCACCGGGCAGCGCACGTTCGATGAGGCCTCCCGCTCGAACCCGCAGGTGCGACAGACGACGCTGCCTTTTTCAACTACGGTCATGAGGCGGACGACCCCTTGGGCTACGATCCTGCGACGGTCCAGTCTCTCGTGATCTCGGCGACCCGGCGACCGATCTCCCGGGTGCTCATGGTCTGCAAGATGCCGCCTTGTACCACCCAACGGCCGCCAACCATAACGTCGCTCAGCGCCGTCGACTCCATGCTGTAGACCACGTTCTTCAGGAGGTCGAGGTGGGGCAGCGTCGAGAGGTCGTCGAGGTCAACGGTGATGAGATCCGCGAGTCGGCCCGGCGCGATGATGCCCGCGTCCCAGCCCGTCAAGAGCGCGCCGTTGCGGGTGCCCATCTCGAAGACGGCCTCGGCGCCCAGGGCCGTGCCGTTCTGATGCCGAACCTTTTGCAAGAGCGCCGCCGCGCGCATCTCGTCGAAGACGCTGACGCGGTTGTTCGAGCACCCGCCGTCCGTGCCCAGCGCGACGCGAACGCCGACCTCCAGGAGCTCCGTGAGCGGCGTGATCCCGTCGCCCAGGAACATGTTGCTGTTGGGATTGTAGAGGAGATTGACGCCTTGTTCGCCCATGAGCGCGACCTCTCCCGGATCGACGTGGCAGCAGTGGACCAGGCAAGCCCGCGGCGACAGGACGCCGAGCGACTCCAGCCAGCGCACGGGGGTCTGGCCGTAGTTCGCGAGCGTCTCCTCGACCTCGAAGCGCTCTTCGGCGACGTGCATGTGGAAAAAAGTGTCGAGCTCTTCGGCGAGGGCCGCGCCCGCGACCACCATCTCGCTCGACGCGGCGTGGGGGCTGTGGGGCGCGGGCACGACACGCACGAGCGGGTGATCCCGATAGGCCGCGTGCAGCTCGCGGGTCCTTCGCGTCGCGTCGGCGACCGACTCGCGGAAGAGCTTGGGCGCGCCGTCCCAGTCGTACATCGTGCGGGCGAGCGTGAGGCGAATCCCGACGTCGCGAGCGGCCCGAATGACCGCCTCAGCGCCGTCATTGCTGTCGTCGTGCAGGTAGAAAAAATCGCAGACGGTCGTCACGCCACGCAGGAGCATCTCGCCGAACGCGAACAGAGCGCCGACGTAGGTGCCCTCTCGTCCAAGCCGCGGCGCGTAGCGGTACAACGCCTGATCCCGCCAGACGAGGAAGGCCTTGTCGTCGGCGATGCCTCGGAGGAGCGACTGGAAGCTGTGATTATGGGCGTTGACGCAGCCGGGCAGCAGCGCCTTGCGACTCAGGGCGATCCGCGGGGTCCCATCGGGGACTTGAAGCGAGACCTCAGGCCCGACGGCGGTGATCTTGCCGTCGTCGCCGACGAGCACGGCGACGTCCCGAACGAAACGCCCGTCGATCAGCGTGTGGTCAGCGAGGAGAAGCTCGGACATGGCTCCCTTTCGAAGAGGATTTTTCCGCGCTTGACCACGGCCCGCGTGACATCCGCGCCGAAGGCATAGGGCAGGTGGCGATGAGTGGGGACTCCAAAAATCGCGACGTCGGCCTGGGCGCCGATCGTCAAGCCAGCGAGCCGCGGCGGCAGGTCCAGCGCTCGGGCGGCGCTCGACGTCACCGCGCGCAACGCCTCGTCGGGCTGCATGTGCAGGCGCGAGACGGCGAGCGTCATCATGAGGCCGAGGTTCGTCGACGGGCAGGTGCCCGGATTGCAATCCGTGGCGATGGCGACGGGCACCCCGGCGTCGAGGAGGGCGCGGGCCGGCGGGCGAACGTCCTCCCCGAGGAAGAGGCCGGCCCCCGGTAATAAGACGGCGACCGTCCCGGCACGGGCGAGCGCTGTGATCCCCGCCGGGGAGACGTGCTCAAGGTGGTCCGCGCTCGTGGCACCCAAGTGCGCGGCGAGCTCTGCACCCCCGCCGGCGGTGAGCTGGTCGACGTGCAGCTTGACGCCGAGGCCGAGCGACCGGGCGCGTCCGAGGATGCGGACCGCCTCCTGCGGCTCGAAGGCCCCACGCTCCACGAAGACATCGCAGAAGCGGGCGAGCCGGCCCTCGGCGACCTCCGGCAACATCTCCTCGACGACGAGATCGACGTATCGCGTCCGATTTGAGCGGTGCTCCGGCGGGATCGTATGGGCACCCAGGAACGTGGGCACGATCTCCATCGGATGCGTCTCCGAGAGACGCTTGATGGCGTGCAGGAGCTTCAACTCCGACTGGGCGTCGAGCCCGTAGCCGGACTTGATCTCGGTGGTCGTCACGCCCCCGAGGAGCAGGCGATCGAGGCGGCGCGTCGCTTCAAGGACGAGCACCTCGACAGGGCAAGCCCGCGTCTGGCGCATGGTGCTGGCGATGCCGCCCCCGCCCTCGGCGATCTCCAGATAAGTGGCCCCACGAGCGCGCAAGGCGTGTTCATCCGCGCGGTCTCCGGCGAAGACGAGGTGGGTGTGGGCGTCGACGAGGCCGCCGGTCACGAGGCCCCCTCGCGCGTCCAAGCGAACGGCGCTGCGCGTATCGAAGCCGCCGAGGTCTCCCAAGGCGACGACCGTGTCCCCGATGATGCCGACGCAGGACCCAGGGATCACGCCGTCGATTCCGAACAGCTCACCGGCGTTCTCGATGATCACCGTCAGAACAAGCGGCGGGGACCCGACCCCAACCCCAACCTCGATCACTTCTCGAAGCCAGGCAAATCGAGCCCCGTCTCGCGCGCACAGTCGATGGCCTCGCTATACCCGGCGTGGGCATGGCGCATCACGCCCGTGCCCGGATCGGCCGTGAGGACCCGCTCGATGCGACGGGCCGCAGCCTCCGTGCCATCGGCGACGATCACCTGCCCCGAGTGCAGCGAGAAGCCGATGCCGACGCCCCCGCCGTGGTGGACGCTGACCCAGGTCGCCCCGGCGGCGGTGTTGAGCAGCGCGTTGAGCACGGGCCAGTCGCCGATCGCGTCGGAGCCGTCGCGCATGGCCTCGGTCTCGCGGTTGGGGCTGGCGACGGAGCCGCAGTCCAGGTGGTCCCGGCCGATGACGATGGGGGCCTTGACCTGCCCCGTGCGGACCAACTCGTTGAACAAGGCGCCGGCGCGCGCCCGGGCTCCGTAGCCCAGCCAGCAGATACGCGCCGGCAGGCCCTGGAACTGGACACGATCCGCGGCGAGCTTCAGCCATCGCTGGAGGGCTGCATCCTCGGGGAACGCCGCCGCGATGGCGCGGTCCGTGGTCCGAATGTCCTCCGGATCCCCCGACAGCGCGACCCAGCGGAAGGGTCCCTTGCCCTCGCAGAAGAGCGGCCGAATGTACGCGGGCACGAAGCCCGGAAAGTCGAAGGCGTTCGCGCAGCCCCCCGTGACCGCGCCCTGCCGGAGGTTGTTTCCGTAGTCGAAGACATGCGCGCCCGTGGCCTTGAAGGCGAGCATCGCGCGGACGTGGTCGGCCATGCTGAGGTGGGCGCGTCGGATGTACTCGGTTGGGTCCGAGACCCGCAGCGAGGCGGCGGCTTGGAGGTCGAGGCCCGCGGGGACATAGCCGCCGAGGGGGTCGTGGGCGGAGGTCTGGTCGGTGACGAGATCGGGGCGGAAGCCTTTGGCGTGGAGTGCTGCGAACGCCTCCGCAGCGTTGGCGACGACGCCCACTGAGACCGCCTCTCCGCTCTTGGCCGCGGCCAGGACGCGCGTCATCCCCGCCTCGAGCGACGGGGCGAGCTCGTCGAGGTAGCGGGTCTCCAACCGTCGGCGTGCGCGGCTGACATCCACCTCGATGCAGAGGCAGACTCCGCCCGCCATCGTCACCGCGAGCGGCTGCGCCCCGCCCATGCCCCCGAGGCCGGCCGTCAGCACGATCCGCCCGGCGAGGTCCTCGCGGCCATAATGCGTACGCGCCGCCGCGACGAATGTCTCGTAGGTCCCCTGGAGGATCCCCTGCGTCCCAATATAAATCCACGAGCCGGCCGTCATCTGGCCGTACATCGTCAAGCCCGCCCGCTCGAGGGCCCAGAAGTTCTCCCAGGTCGCCCAGTGCGGGACGAGCAGGGAGTTGGCGAGGAGCACTCGCGGCGCGTCGGCGTGCGTCCTAAAGACACCCACCACGCGGCCGGACTGAACGAGCATCGTCTCATCGTCGGCGAGCCGGATGAGCGTCTCCACGATCAGATCGAAGTCCGCCCACGATCGAGCCGCCCGACCACTTCCGCCATAGACAACCAGCTCGTCGGGGCGCTCGGCCACGTCCGGATCGAGGTTGTTCATGAGCATCCGCAGCGCGGCTTCTTGTTGCCAGCCGCGACACTGAAGCTCCGTGCCGCGCCGGGCGGCGACGGGTCGGCTACCGGGGATCGTGGACACTGAGCGCACCTCCGCGTCAGGAGTGGGGGACCTCGAGGTTACCGATGACTCGCTCGACCGCGTCCACGAGCTCACCGCTGCGCACGAGCCGACAGGCGACGAGGAGATCGGGCTGAAGCAGGCGGTCCTCATCGAGGGGCGGCACCTCGAGCCTCAGACGCTCATATGCCGCCTCGAGGGCCGGGGTCGAGCGCAGCGGTCGGCGCAGGTGCAGCCCTTGGGCGCCGCAGAGCAACTCGATGCCCAAGACCGCCTCGACGTGCTCGCAGATCATGCGGACCTTGCGGGCGGCGATGGTCCCCATAGAGACGTGGTCTTCGCGGTTCGCGCTCGACGGGATGCTGTCGACGCTCGCCGGGTGCGCGAGGATCTTGTTCTCGCTGACCAAAGCCGCGGCGGTCACCTGCGCGATCATGAAGCCGCTGTTGAGGCCGCTGTCCGGCGACAGAAAAGGGGGCAAGCCGCTGGAGAGCGCGGGGTTCACGAGCTGCTCGATGCGACGCTCGCTGATGTTCGCGAGCTCCGCCAAGGCGAGCGCCATGTGGTCGGCGGCGAAGGCTACGGGTTGACCGTGGAAGTTCCCGCCGGACAGGAGCTCGATGCCGCTGTCCGTCTCGAACACCAAGGGGTTGTCGGTCGCCGCGTTGCACTCCCGCTCGACGACGGCGGCGCAGTACGCGAGCGCGTCCCTCGACGCCCCATGGACCTGCGGCATACACCTGAGGCTGTAAGGGTCTTGAACCTTGCCGCAGCCGCGATGGCTCAAGGCGAGGGGGCTGTCGTCGCAGAGCCGCGCGAGGTTGCGGGCCGACGCGCCTTGACCGGGGTGCGGGCGCACGGCGTGAATGCGAGGGTCAAACGCCCGGGCCGTACCCAGGAGTGCTTCCAGGGAGAGCGCGCCCGTGATGTCGGCGACCTTGCAGAGGTTTATGGCCCGCTCCAGCACCAGCGCGGCGTCGGCCGTCATCGCCTGAGTGCCGTTGATGAGCGCGAGGCCCTCCTTCGGGGCGAGCACGATCGGCGCGAGGCCGACCGCCAAGAGCGCCTCGGCGCCGCTGCATCGCCGCCCTTCAAACACGGCCTCACCCTCGCCGATGAGGACCAACGCGAGGTGCGCGAGCGGTGCGAGATCCCCCGACGCGCCGACCGAGCCCTTCTGCGGCACGATGGGGTGCACCCCACGATTGAGGAGCTCGACGAGCAGCGTGGGCACCACCGACCGCGTGCCGCTCGTCCCGATCATGAGCACGTTGGCGCGAAGCAGCATCATGGCCCGCGTTACGTCTACGGGAAAGGGATCTCCGAGCCCCGTCGCATGGGAGCGAAGCAGGTTCTTCTGAAGTTGAGCGAGCTTCGACGCCTCGATCCGCACCTCGGCCAGCGCGCCAAAACCCGTGTTCACGCCGTAGGTGTTGGGCGCGTCGGTCGCGAGCAGCGCGTCGACATGGGCCCGAATGGCGTCGACACGGGCCAAGGCCCGAGGCGAGAGCGTGACCTGCGCCCGACCCGCTGCCACGTTCCAGACGTCAGTCAGCCGGAGGGGGCGGTCACCGAGCTCGACGGGAGTGGACACGGGACCCTCACTGGGTTGAAGGGAGGGCGTGTCAGACGAGACGGACCGGAAGAGAGCCGGTCGGCGAGCTCAGTGCTGGGCGCTGCAGAGGGTCTGGCAGAGGAAGACGCTGTCCTCGGGGCAGTGCAGGCACTGCTCGGGGCAGTTCTGGCCCATATTGGCCTGCTCGCGGGCGTCGCTGGCGAGCTCCTCGGGGGTCTTGCCCTCGTTGATGTCGTCGATGTTCGTGATGATGACGAGCTGGCCGTCGTCCGACGTGATCGAGGAGTACGAGTGGGCCACCGCGAGGTTGGCGATCCAGTCGGTCAGGGGGCGCTCACCGGCGCGGCCACGCACCGTAAGGTCGGGGGCCACGCTGCCGTCGTCACTGACGGCGACAACGAAGGTCCGGTTCTCCGCGGTCAGATCGAGCTGCTGGACCTCCACGAACTCGCCACCGACGAGCTCGAAGCCCGAGCTCGCGTCGCGGGTGTCGGTGCCGGCGCAGGCGGCGACGAAAAGGACGGCCGGGGCAAAGTGAATGGCCTTCATATAACGATCCTCACGACGGTGTTTGAGAGGTTTTTGAACGGGCGCAGCTTTGCGACCGGCCAAAGGGTACGGACACTGATCCGGACGATGTGCCACATTTGGGCGTCGACGACACTCTTTTTTTGGCAGACGGTGATTTTTCACACTTAATCCCGCACCAATCGGGCATGGGGCTGCCCATGTATCAGCCCACCAACCTCGCGGTCCTCTTCGATCTCGACGGCACCCTGCTCGACAGCACCGGTGATCTCGCCGACGCCGCCAACGCGGCCCGAGTGGCGCTCGGCCTCGCTCGCCTCGACGATTCGCAGGTCGAGTGTCATGTCGGCCACGGGCTCCTCGCCTTATTGGAGGGGGCCATCCCGGAGGTCTCGCCGGAAGAGCGCGCCTCTGCGCGTGAGCACTTCATCGCCCACTATGAGACGCACCTGCTCGTGCGGTCGCGGCCGTATCCGGGTGTCGTGTCGATGTTCAAAGGACTTCGGGGGCGGCGGCTGGGCTTGGTCACCAACAAGCCGAGCTACTTCACGCTGCCGATCCTGGACCGACTCGGCTGGTCGGCCCTCTTTCAGGCCGTGGTCTGCGGGGACACCCTCCCGGTCCGTAAGCCTTCACCCGAGCCGGTGCTTCACGGCTGCGCGCTCTTGGGGGCCCCTCCAAGTCAGACCGTCTTCGTCGGGGACACTGTTGTGGATCAGGAGGCCGCGCTCGCCGCCGGCTGCCCGTTCATCTGTGTCGGTTGGGGGCGGGCGCGTCTCGGCACCGGACATGTCGTCAAGGCACTTGACGAGCTCCCCGCATTCATCTCGACTCACCTGGAGGGTGGCTCTCGCTGACGAACGCGGTGATGCGCCGGGCGAGGTGGGCCGGGCGCTCAATCTGAGGGCAGTGACCGACGCCGGGCATGATCTCGCAGGTCAAGCTCGGGGGGGCGTTGTGGGTGAACCACTCGAAGGCCGAGCGCGGCAGGATGCGATCACCTTCTCCCCAGAGGATGAGCGTCGGCGTCGTGAGGGCGCCAAGGTCTTCGGCCGAGAGGAAGTGCCCGGGTTCGAGTCGCTCGAAGAACTCCATGAGGGCCGGCTTCGTCAGCCTTCGTCGAATCTCCGGGGCGACCAGCGGACCCCAGAGCGGGGAGCGTGCCATCAGCCGATCGATGAACCGGCGGGCATCGGCCAAGGTCACGATCGCGAACGTGGACCGCAGCGCCGTATGCTCCAACGTCGTGAGCGGCGCGCCCGCCGGTGAGCACAGGATCATCCGATCTAGACGCTCCGGCTGCCTCAAGGCGTACTGCATCGAGAGCGCGCCGCCGAGCGAGTTCCCCAGGAGCGTCGCGCGCTCCGAGCCGAGCAGCAGCGTGTCGAGCGCCTCATGCACGCAGGCAAGCCAGCTCTCCGGCGTCAGCGGATCCTTCGGAGCCTCGCTGAAGCCGTGGCCTGGGCTCTCGAGCACGCAGACGGACCCAAACGTCGCCCGAAGAGCCTGGAGCGTGCGAACAAACGGCATGCCCCCCGAGCCGAGCCCGTGAATGGCGATGATGCGGCCAAGGGCACCCGTGCCCTTGGCCTCGAAGGCGTGAAGGCGGCCCAGGCTGGTGTCGACCCACCGACTCTCGAAGCCCTTGGAGCGAGCTCGCGCACGAATCAACCGCTCAGCCCAATGGCCGCGTGGCTCAGCCCAATGGCCGCGTGGGCCAGCCCAAAGGGCGCGTGGGCCAGCCCAAAGGGCGCGTGGATGGACCCACCCTTGCTTTGACGCGCCATCAGTCGTAATCGAGCGGGCAACTGTCTCGCTCGGCGCACGTCCATGCTTTTCATCGGCCATCGGGGAAGTCATTCCTCAGGGGAGGGGAGTGGGCTGCCAACGGAGAACACGCTCCCCGCTTTCGAGCAGGCGATTCGGGATGGCGCGGACATGGTCGAGCTGGATGTCTGGCTGACGGACGCTGGCGAGCTCGTGGTGTACCACGACGAGACCTTGCCCGGTCAGTCGACGCCGCTCTCCTCGCTCACGGCCGCTCAGGTCTCCGCGCACATCTTGCCCGGCGGCGCGTCTCTCCCTCGACTCGCGGAGGTCCTTGAGCTTTGCCGAGGCCGCGTGCCCGTGAACATCGAGCTCAAACATGGGCGCGCGCTCGAGCGGACGGTCCGGCTTGTCCGGCAGCTGCGTGTCGACGACGAGATCGTCTTGTCGAGCTTCGAGCTCGCCGCCCTATACGCCGCGGCGGACCTCGCGCCGTCCCTGCGTCGGGCGGTGATCATGGGGACCTCGTCCCTCGCGCTCAACGTGCGACTCCGCGAGGCGTTCCCGTTCTGGGTGCTCGAGCGGGCCCGGGCTCAGGCGCTTCACGCAAACGATCGCCTCATCTCTCGAGCCCTCGTCGACGCGCTCCACGGCTTGGGTGTCGACGTCAATGTCTGGACGGTGAACGAGGCCGGTTTGGCCCGTCGGCTTGAGCACATGGGCGTGGACGGGGTCTTCTGTGACCGGCCTGCAGAGCTCCGCGCCTCGGTTGCCGGGCCACCACGCTGAACCGAGATTTCTGTGCGGCGACCGACGATTCTCTGCGACACGGGTCGAGGCTGACCGACCTCTTCTTCAGGCACTCGGACTCACGGCGATCGTCGTCGCGATGAGTGCCCGGAAGCAGGTCTCCGCACATGCAGCCGATCGTGGTGTTCAGCTCGCTCCTCGCGGTGCTCATGGCCGCCTACCCTTGGCGGCCATGGCTGATGGGGGGGCCGAAAGTGGTCGACAGTGCCCGCTGCGGGTCGCCGGTCTATGTACAACGGGGCTCACGTCCGAGGCTTCTAGCCTGTACTCACGCCGAGCTTGATGAAGCGCTCGCGGCCTGTGGCCTGCCCGAAGGCGCTCGGCCCCAGGTTGAAGCGGGGCAAAGCCTCGTGCTCGACCTCAGCTTCTCTCCCTGCCGGGTTCATCTGGCACCGATGCCCGGGGCGGACCGCGTCGCACTGGGGCTCCCGGCCGACGTCTGCGAACCCGACGAGGCCGCGCTCGTGGCGCTGCCCGGCATTGGGCCTGCGCGGGCGCGGAAGATCATCGCGGCCCGATGTCGGACCGTGGATGAGGCGCGCATCGCCGCTCGAATGAGCCCTGCGGCCTTCGAGCCCCTGCGGCCTTTGCTCGGGTGTTCGTTGCGATGATCACCGGAGCGAAAGGAGGCCTGCAGACCGAGACTTCAGGGCGCGGAGGGTGTGGCGGAGCCGGAGGTCGCCGCGTCCCGGGCCTTTCGAGCCACCTCCAGACGATTCAGCTCCGCGATGACGTTGAGGTTCTCGTCGATGGTCTGCTGGAACAGTCGCGCACGATTGATCGTGGCCGAGACCTCACGCTCGAAGGTCTGGGCTTTCCATTCGCCGCCCTCGAGCCGAAACTCGTAGGCCTCGCCCGCTTGACTTGTGACGGATGCCTGCTCCCCTTCGATGGAGGGCCGACCCTGGGCGGTCATTCCAAACTCGAGCCCCTCCGAAGCGGGCAGATCCTTCAAACCGCGCTCGATCAGAGCCCCGAACAGCGTCTCCGGGGACTTCGCGTCGAGCAGGCCGGCCGGGTAGGCAGCTCGGGCGGCCACGCGTTGGGGCTCGGGGTACGACTCGCCGATGATCTTGCTCTGCGCCGCCAGCAAGCCGTGGAGATCGGTGACCTGTTTGCGCGTCTCGGCCGTGCACAGCTCCAGGACAGCGGTCGCATTTTTTTTCATGATGGCCGCGCGCAGCACATGGAGCGCTCCATCCGGCGTCGAGGGATCGACATTCTCGGCGCAGCCCTGAAGGCCAAAGAAGAGCATGAAGGCGAGCGCCACACCGGGTGCCGACGTGGTGCGGTTACCTCTGTGAAAATGGGCTGGGTCAAGCATGGCGTCGAAGTACCGAAGGCGACCTCGCGCTGTCAACGCTGACGGTGCTCCCCGCGGTCGATGCCGTCCTGCCTTGCACGTGACCCCGGGGGTCGGCACAATCGCGCGGTTTCAAGTGGTGAGAGCCCGGTATGGGTGAAAGTCCGGCAGAGGTGAAAGAAAGAATCGCCGCGGTGCAAACCGAGAAATCAGCCCAGAGCGAGTTGGCCGCGGCACCCGTCGTCACACCAGTAGAGCTGGTTCGACTGAAGCAAGGCGACACGGTCGGCACGCGTTTCGTCATCGATGAGCGCCTGCGGGACGACGTGCTCGGGGGCGTCTACCGGGCCGTCGATGAGAAGAGCGGCAAGAAGATCGTCATCGTCATGCTCGACGGGACGCTGGCCGGTGATCGAGGCGCGACCGAGGAGCTCCGGTCTCACATCAAGGTCGCCACGGGCCTCGCGCACAAGAACCTCGTCAGTGTCTTTGGCTTGGGCAAAGAGGGCCGTCGCCGGTACATCGCCCGCGAATATGTCGACGGTCAGACCCTCTCCGAGCTCCTTCAAAAGAAGGCCGAGGCCGGCAAGAACTTCACGCTGAAGGGCGCCTACAACCTCATCGCGCACGTCTGCAACGCCCTGCAGTTCATGCTCCCGAATATGCCGCACGGCACGCTTCGTCCCGGCGCGGTGCTCATCAATCGAACCGGCCGGGTCAAGGTCGCGGACTTCGGGGTCGGGGCCATTCGCTCAGCCTTGGTCGATCGCCGCGAGGCGTTGAGCCGATGGGACAGCCCTTGTTTTCCCGAGTCGGCCGAGGGGCAGAGACCCCGTGATGCCCGCGCGCCGGATGAGGCCAACGAGCAGGACAACAGCCTCTCGTCGGACCTCGACGAGGGCGCGGGCCGCGAGGCTGGGCGGGCGGTCCCGTCCTCGGTCTCGACCGCCGACGATGTCTACGCGCTCGGCGCCATCCTGTACGCGCTCCTCACTGGCAGGCCCCTCGAGCTGCCCAAAGGTGAGCGGACCCTCCTTCCAGAGCTCGCGCGCCGATTGCCGGCCGGGACCGATGAGCTCGTCGCCCGCTGCCTCATGCTCGACGATCCCCGCCGGATACGTGACCCCAACACCCTCAAGATCGAGCTCCTCCGGGTGATTGAGGCCGCACGGGGGGTCGACGCCGAGGGCGAGGAACAGGACGGCGCGGACGGCGGCCACCTCATCGCGTCCGAGACGCCGGCGATGTCCCCGATCGTCGCGATGGCTGGCCGGCCGCAGCCTCCGCAGTCGCCTGGCGTGACCGCCCAACGCAAGAAGGCCGGCCCTCCCCAAAGGCGCAAGGAGGAGGGCTCAGGCTTCATCATTCCGGAGCTGAAGGTCGCGGCAGCGGTCGAAGACGACGGCACGTCCCAACGCTGGCTGGTTGAAAAGGGCGGCGTCGATTTCGGCCCGTTCAACAGCAAGCAGGTCATCGAAAAGCTCTTCGCCGAAGAGGTGTCGTCCGCCAGCAATCTCTACGACATTGAAACAGACAAACGTCTACCCTTGTCGGAGCACTCGATCTTCGATGAGGCGCTCGTCTCCTGGATTCATGAGAAGTCCGAGCGGGAGAAGCGGCGCGCGGAGGAGGCTCGTGAGGCCTCGGAACGACGCCGCACACGGATGTTCCTGACGCTCACGGCCACCATCGCGATTGTCTGTGGCGGCGTGGGTGGCGGCTACGCCTGGTACCAGAGCTCATTACCCGCGCCCGAGAAGGCCATGCTCGGCGCTCTCGTCGTCGAGTGGCAGACCCCCCTGCCGCAGGTGCTCCTGCCCGACGAGGCGCCGGAGACGCCGGCCGAGGTCGAGGATCGGCAGCGCGCGAAGTCCAGTTCCACCGCGATCAATCGCGCCCGGGATGAGGCGCGCCGCGTCGCGAACGAGGAGAGGCTTGCGTCGGCCAGCGAGCTCGACGCGAGCGCGGGCAATACGGGGCGTTCATTCGACGCGAGCGCGATGAACGCCGCGGTGACCAATCGCAATCCACAGATCGTGCGGTGCCTCCAGGAGGAGATCCGTCGGGATCCGGCGCGACGGAGCTTTGAGGTGAAGGCGACCATTCTCCCCCGTGGGGACATCATCAATGTTCGCATGGAGGGGGCCACCGGCGCGGGCAGCTCGTGCATCCGCTCGGCCCTCGCCGGCCTCAAGGTGCCGGCCTTCGATGGCACAAATCAGGCACTCAGCCTGCCGTTTAATATCGACCGATGAGGGTCTTGGTGTTCGTCGTGATGCTCCTTGTCCCGGCTTGTCGAGGCGGGACTGAGGGTGCGTCGCTTGATGTCGGGACCTCGGGCGGCGGGGGCACCTCGAGCCCTTTCGACGACGCGGGCGCTGCGGGCGTTTTGGGGCCAAGCGGCGGAGCGGGCGGAGGATTCGCCGGGGTTCCCCCCTGTGTCGACGATTCCGGCTGCGCGGCGGGCCTTCGCTGTGATCGTGTGGATGGGCGCTGCCGACCCCGCTGCGCGGACGACTTTGAGTGCGGTGAGCGGGGCACCTGCGACGAGGCCGCCGGTCTGTGCCGCGAACTCCAAGGCTGCGGTCCGAACGGCGCCTGCGGCGTGGGGACCACCTGCGACTGCCACGACCTCTGTGTAGCCGACGAGGGGAACCCCTGCCTGTCCGATCTCCAGTGCGTCGTCGCCGACTTCTGCGACCCGTGCTCTGGCCGGTGCAAGCCTCGCGGCGCGCCGTGTGACCTCTGCGACCCGAACGTCAAAGGCTGTCAGCGAGGAACAGATATTTGTCTTCCTATTGGCGCGGCCGGCCGAAACCACTGCCTCAGAGGCTGCGCCGGACAAGGGAACTGCGACGCGCTCGGTCCGGGATACGCATGCACGCCGCTGGCCGACGGCGCCATGGCCTGCCTACCTCGCTCGGGCGAGTGCGTGGCTTCGACCGAGTGCGAAGGGGACGGAGACTGCATGCGCGGCCGCTTCTGCGACGAGGCCGGACAGTGCCGGCCAGGCTGCACGCTCGACTCGAGCTGTCCGAACCTGCAGGTCTGCGTGGGGTCGCGGTGCAGTCCCCCATGCCAGGGCGACGGCGACTGCTCGGACGGCCAGACCTGCGACCCGGCCGGACGTTGCGGCGTCGTCGGCGGGTGCACCTCAAGCAGCGACTGCCCGGCACCCGAAACCCACTGCGACCGCGATCAGCAACGCTGCGTCGCGGGCTGCGAGCGGGACGATGACTGCCTGGACGCTACAAAGGCGTGCACAGACGGCCGGTGCGTCACGCGAGGCTGCGTTTCGAACTTTCAGTGCGCCTTCGGAGAGGTCTGCGACCAGGGCTCGGGCCTCTGCCAGCCCGCAGGTGGCCGTCACTGCGAGTCCCCTTGCGACCCCATGGACGAGTTGGCCTGTGGCGGCGGGGGCAATGAGTGCCTGAGCCTGCAGGATCCTGAGGGCAACGCCCAAGGGGACTACTGCTTCGAGCCCTGTCAAGAGGCCCCCAACGAGTGTCCGCAGGGCTACCAGTGCGTCGCCCTCGAGTTAATGTCCATGCCCGGCGCACCTGCCGAGGCCGGTCCTAAATTGTGCGTTCGCCGCTGTGATCTGGAGCCCATTCGATGAGCATCAAAGAGAGTCAGATTCCACGTGATCTTCTGGAGCGAATGCTCGACCAGGAACCCGGCCTGAAGAAGACCGAGAAGGGGTACGCGGTCGAGGAGACCATCGCCTTCGAGTTGCTCCTGAAGGGGGGAGGCGGCTCTCCCGCGCCCCTCGCCAAGGTCGGCTCGATGGAGTTGTTCGATGGGTTCATGCGCGTCACCTGCCTCGACAGCACCTATACGCTCCCCTACAGCGTCATCGTGGGGCTCAAGACCGCGTCTCGCGTCGAGAAGAGCAAGGTGGGCGCGGGCTTCTTGAGGTGAGCGATCCCCGGCGCATCGTCGTCGTCGCGGGCCTCATCTCCCATGCCACCGAGCCGCTCTATCTGCTGACGCGGCGCCTCGCCGGAGGGCACCTGCCGCTCTGCTGGGAGTTTCCCGGCGGCAAGATCGAGGCGGGCGAGTCACCCGAGGTCGCCCTCACCCGTGAGCTCGCCGAAGAGCTGGGCATTGAGGTCGAGGTCGGCGAGGTCTTCGCGGTTGGGCATCATGTCTACCCGGAGAAAGAGGTGCTCCTGCTCGTCTATCAATGCGGCCATGTTGGCGGTGAACCTCAGTGCTTGGAGGTGACCGAGCTGCGCTGGCTGTCGATCGCGGAGATCCTCGAGCTGCCGCTGCCACCGGCCGATGCCCCGGTTGTCGCTCGGCTGCGCCGAGAGGCGAGCTTAAGGTGAAGCCGGGCCTCGACCTTCCTGATCTCGGAGCGACCGAGGCGTTCGGCATCCGTCTCGGGCAGTGGGCGAGCGCGGGTGAGGTCTTTGCCCTCGTCGGGGACATCGGCGCCGGCAAGACGAGCCTGACCCGCGGCATCGCGGTGGGCCTCGCGGTCGGGAACCCGCGTGGCGTGACGAGCCCAACGTTCGCGCTCTGGCAGATTCACGCAGGTCCGCTGACGCTCCATCACTTTGATTGGTACCGGCTCTCGGGCCTCGACGAGGTCGTCGGCTTGGGCGTCGATGAGGTCCTCGGCGTGGACGGCGTCTGCGTGATTGAGTGGCCAAACCGGGCCATGGAGGCCGTTCCTGTCGACGCAGTGTGGATCGAACTCAAGGTTGTCCTCGACGGGGCAATCGCCAACCGGAGGCTGGCTTTCATCAGCGACAACGCTCGAACTCGGTCCTGCTCTCGGGCCGTCCTCGGGGGCTGAGCCGCGCGTCACCGTACGTCGCCGCACGTTGGGCGGGCTGGTGCATGCCTTGCATTCGCGCTGTTGCACGAGGCGGGCGCCGAAGCCCGATCGTTTTCTAACAGTCCATGGCAAGCGCGCTCCCGACGTCGAGGAGCGGGCAGGGGAGGGCGTGTCGATGCACCGCAGTTTCTATGTCAAGAGCCTCGTCCTCGCGGTCACGCTCCTGCCCGCCGCGGCTTCGGCCCTGTCCTTGCGCGAGATCGTCTGCGAGTTCACCGGGGAGCGTCTGCACTTCGAGGTCTCCGGTCCGACGGCCGATGTGGGCTTCTTGTCCATCGAAAACGAAGACGGTGAGTCCTTCGTCGCCGAGGTCGCGCTCCACCCCCAAGCCGAGGGAACTGCGGCTCGCTTGCCGTCCGTCGATGACCTCTGCCGCCACGGGTTCATCCTGCCCGCCCCACGCCCGGGGGATGCGCCGGACGGGGGCGGTCTCTCGTTCATCGCCCGACGCCGGGGTCTACGGACGCTTCAGGGGCCCACGTCAGGCCTTCGCGGCGCTTCTGGGCTGTCTGAAGTGGGCCTGACGCTCGAGGCGAGCAAGACGGTCGTGACCGACGAGGTCGGCGATCATCTGGACCCTGCGTCGCCGGAGCCGATGCGGCTCGGTGATTCGACCTTGATCGCCGAGTCCGACGAGCCGACGCCCTCGCCCGCCGATGAGGCACCGACAGGGCTTGATCGCGAAGCCTCGGGCCGCGGAGGCTGCGCGAGCACTGCACTCCCGCTGAGCGAACCGGGGCCGGTGCTGCTGATGCTCTCGGTCATGCTCTGCTTCACTCGTCCGCGCACCGCACGGTTTGGCCGCTCGCGAGGTTCCCGATGATGCCGGCCACGGCCGTCGCCGCGGTCGTCGCCCCGGCCGTCGCCGCGGTGGTCGCCGAACTCCGTCGGCCACCGCTCCCGGTCGTCCCGGCGTTGCGTCTGCTTCTCTCCACGCTCGTTGCCCGGCGAGGTCTCGGCCAAGCATCCGACGATGACGACGCTTCGACCCGTCGCGAGGCGGTCCTACGCCTGACCCTGCACGCGCTCGCCGAGCCGGACCCCGACACCGCCGTGAACTTCGAGCGGGTCGTCAACGGCTGCCTCAGCTTGGGCTACCGCACGGAGGCCCTCGCCGCGTTCGTCTTCGGCGTCCTCGAGCGTCGGCTCATGAGTCGAATTCGGCGACGTCTCTCCGCTTTTGGTCGGCGTGGCGAGGTCGATGAGGCCGCCGATCTGCTCTCCAGCACCGCAGAGACGATCGCTCGAATGCTGCGTGACGCGCGCCGAGAGACCTACGATCTTCGCGTCCCGCTTCTCCTCTCCATCGCCGATCACCGCGTCATTGATCACCTTCGTCGCCGTCGTCACGAGCACGTCGTCGCGCTCGATGAGGCGAGCCTCGATGCCCGGATTGACCCAGGTTACTTTGCCGAGCATGGCCCTCGGACCCCCGAGGCACAGCTCGTCGCGGCCCAGAGGAGCGTCATGGCGCACGCGTTGCGGGATGCCGTCTTCGAGGCGGTCAACGAGCTGCCTGCCCGGGAGCGGTCCGCGCTCATCGCCGTCGAACTTGAGGACCTCGGTTACCCGGAGATCGCCTCGCGGGACAGCCTCGTGGCCACCGACGTCGGCAATATCGTCCGGCGCGCCCGCCTGCTCCGGGACCGCGCGCTCGTACCCCAACTCCGGACTCTTCCAGGGCTTCAGGGTCACGTCGGCTTCACGCAACTTCAAGCGGACAAGGGCCTGCGCCTTCGACTCCTTCGATGGTCCTCGGAGATGGGCGACGGCGCGTGCCTGAGCTGCCAGTCCTCGATGCGTCGCCTTCACCCCGTCGGACGACCCTGCTGGCATGGCGGCACGTCGGGTTTTCGAGAAACCCCGGTGGGTAAGACTCGTCCTGTACTAACCTCCGCCGCGTGCCGGAGCCGAAGCGACTGATTACCATGCGGGCCAGCTTGTCCTGGTCCATGTTTATGCTGGTCGCGGGCACCGTGGCTGGCCTGCTCGCGACCGTGACGTACATGGCGAATCGCTCGCTGGAGCGCTTGTCGCGGGAGCTCATCAATCGGACCGCATCGCAGGCTGAGTCGGCGCTGCAGGAGCACCTCGGCCCGGCCAGGAGCGGCCTGACCCAGCTCGAGTTCTGGTCACAGAGCGGGACGTTCGACCCCGACCAACCCGATCGCAGCAACGCGCTGATCGTGCCCATGATGTTGGCCTATCCGCAGCTCGGCATCGTGACCACGGGCGACGCGGCCGGCCATCACTTCATGCTTCGACGCGAAGGCGACGTCTTCGTCAACCGGGAGATGCGGCCGACAGCACCGAAGCGGGCCATCGTCAGTCGGTTCAAGAACGGGGCGCTGGGGCTCGTTCAGATCGACCGCGTCGACAAAGACCTCGACTTCGACCACCGGGACCGACCCTGGTTCAAGAACGCCATCAATCGCGCCGCCGACCAGGGGCCGTATTGGACCAAACCGTACCTCGCGCACGACTCTAAGGAGCCCATCATCACGCTCGCGAAGAAGCTCTTGCGGCCGAACGGTGAGCCCTACGTCGCCGCGGTCCACCTCTTCCTGCGCGACCTCTCGTCGTTCACCGAGCGCATGTCGCCGAGCAAAAACGGCGCGACGTGGATCATGGACGATGGGCGCAAGCTCCTGGGTCTGCCGGCCGCGACCTTTTTTGTGGACGAGGCGGCGAGACAGAAAGCCGTCCTCTCTCGGCCAGACCCGCAAGGCGCGCCGGTCCTCGCCGTCGCCGTCGATGCCTGGAAGTCCCAAGCCAAGCCGCTCGCCCCTATTCGGATCGAGCACGACGGCGAGGCCTACTGGGCGGGGTTCCGGCGCGTCCTTCTCAACGATAAGCGGGGCCTGTGGATCGGCACGATGATCCCCGAGGCCGATTTTCGAGGGGATGTCCGCTCACAGCAGTACATGACCTTGTTCATCGGGTTCTTCGCGCTCTGCGTCGCCACGTTTTTCTCTCGCCGCATCGCCCGGGGGTACTCCCGCGTCATCGAGCGGCTCGTCGAGCAGACCGAGCGGCTTCGCGAGCTTCGCACGGATGAGCGCATCGAGATTAAGACGCGGCTCGTTGAGGTCCAGCGGCTCGCCACCGCCCACGAGCAAATGCGCCGCGCTCTGGATGCGTTTGCGCGTTACGTTCCAACGGATCTCGTCCGAGAGCTCCTGCGCCAGGACGAGGCCGCCAAGCTCGGCGTCGTCGAGCGTCGGCTCACGGTTTTCTTCAGCGATATCCGGGGCTTCACGACGATCGCCGAGTCCATGTCGCCCACCGATTTGACCGATCAGCTCGCGGAATATTTCGCGGCGATGCTTGAGGAACTCAACGCCCAGAACGCGACCATCGACAAGTTCATCGGAGACGCGATCATGGCGTTTTGGGGGGCACCGACGGCCCTCAACGAGGCCGACCATGCGACGTGTGCTGTCCGCGCGGCCATGGCGTGTCAGGCGCGCCTCGCCGTCTTGAATCGGGAGTGGGCGCAGCAGCCCAACCGACGGGCGCTGCCGACGCGCATCGGCCTCGCGACGGGCTCGGTCATGGTCGGGAACGTGGGCGCGCCCGAGCGACTGAACTACACGCTCGTTGGGGACACGGCCAACCTCGCCAGTCGGCTGGAGGGGGCCAATCGTTTCTTTGGGACGAGCATCCTCGTGTCCGAGGCCGTCGCGCTCGAGGCGGGGGCGGCGTTCGAGTTTCGGGAGGTTGACCGCATCGCCGTGAAGGGCAAGAACGCCTCGGTCGTGGTCTTCGAGCCCATCGGCGCACGTGGACAGGTTGATCCCGAGCGGCTCAGCTTCTCGGTCGAGTACGAGGCAGCGCTCGACGCCTATCGAGGTCGCAGCTTCGACGAGGCGATCGCCCGCCTCGACCGCCTCGACGAGCGGGGCGGGAATGACGAGTCGGTCGCGCGACTTCGCCGGGCGTGCAAGGTCTTCCGGGAGACCCCGCCGCCGGAAGGTTGGCAAGGCGAGACGCACCTCGATGAGAAGTGAGGGCGTGGACTGCGCGCGGATCGAGGCCGATCTGATCCTCCTCCTGGACGGCGGGCTCGATCGGCTCAGGGAGCAACCGGTCAACGCGCATTTCCAGACCTGTAGTGCGTGCGCCGACTTTTTCCGACGCCTTCGCGGTCGGCTGGTGGAGGGCTTCAGCGAGCTGCCGGACTCGGGGCCCGAGGATTGCCCCAAGGCGAGTCCGCTCGAGCCCAGCCCGGTGTTCACGAGGTTGGCGGCGCGAATGAGGCGCGCCGAACTCGCTGAACTCGGCAAGTTGCTTTACGAAATTCTCAAAGCGGAGTTTCTCTACGACTACGGCGACGGCGTCGAGGCCGCTTCCGATCCGATCGATGATCCCGCCGGTGAGCGGCGCCGGGCGGCGGCGATGGTCAACGAGCTTCGGGAGTGGGTCGACGATGACCGGATCGACGGCGTAGATCTTCGGGCGATCGGGAGGCACTTCTCGCAGCCCGTGGTCGACTGCGGCCGCCTCGACGAGCTCATTGGCGGGATGTCGGCCGTCGCGCGGCTCAACCCGATGGAGTCGGACAACGCGGCCTATTATCGCGCGCTCGCCCACATCAAGGCCCGCCGCCCGAGGGAGGCCGAGCTCGAGCTCCTCCCTCTTTGCCAGAGCGATCACGGCCGCCTTGGCAGGTACGCGACCATCACGCTCGCCACGCTGCCGGCGCTCCTCCTCGATCGCCCGCTGGAGTCGATCCCGCGCTTGGAGGCGTGCCTGATCGGGGACGACCTCGACGCGCTCGTTCACTTCAACCTCGCCAAGGCCCACTTCTTGGCCGCCGACGAGCTGTGCACGGCCTCGACATACCACCACCTCTCGGCGGCCCGATCAGCGGCACCGGAGCTGGTCGAGTCCCAGATCGGACGTGCGAGCGAGCGAGGTCTTCGGCTCGCCGCTCTCGCCTACGTGGCGGCGACGAAGCTCAGTTCAGGAGACTGAACGAGCCCCGGTAGGCCTGACCGGCGAGGTAGAGGGTCTCTGGCCCATCACCCGGCCGGGCGACTCGGACGAAAGAGTTCACGACGCCCCGCTTGTCTCGCCGAAGATCGGGTCGAGTCGGATCGACACGAAGCGCCCGGAGCTGCCCCTCGAGCACCGCCGCGACGTGAAGCCCGCGCGAGTGCACCCTCAAGACGACGCCGACCCCCGGTGCGCCCTTGCCCGCGTCAAACCGGACGAGGTCACCCGGCAGGGGCGCCCTCGCGTTGCGGCGGGCGGCGTGAAACCATGCATCGAGCGTCTTGGGCTGCTTGGGTCGCAAGGCAGTCTCGCCGAAGACCTCGCTGAGCAGCGACAGCTCCTCGGTCGCGCGGCTCTCCTCGGTCAGCGCGTCCTCAAGCCGCTTGACGACCGCGTCGCGGCGCGCGTCCGGTGCTGAGGCCACGATCAAGCGGGCAGGGGCCTCGACGGCGGCCTCCCGTCGAATCGTCTGGCGGGGGGGCGGCGTGCAGGCCAGGGCGAGCAGGGCCGGCAGCAGGGTCGAGGTGAGGCGTTTCGAGTTCATGTGTGTAAGTGTCGCACACTATTAAAAAAGACAAAAAAAAACCCTCGGCCAGAGACCGAGGGTTTTAGGGTGACCCGTAGGGGATTTGAACCCCTGTTGCCGACGTGAGAGGCCAGTGTCCTAACCGCTAGACGAACGGGCCATTCTGGGGGACCAGGATTCGAACCTGAATAAACGGTACCAGAAACCGTTGTCCTACCATTGGACGATCCCCCAAGAACTATCGTTTGAAGCCGAAACTTCAAGTCATTTATTTCGAAATGATAAAGATCCAGACACTCCCGCCATATTCGCTCACGTTTATGCCCCGAAAAGCGGCGTTGGGCGCGCTGCTCGTCGCATGAAGGGCGAAGACGTCGGGGAGGTCAATGAGCACACGAAACTCAAGTTGAAGGCCGCGACCCCTGAGCCCCTTCTCAAGGGCCTTTGCCGTGGCTCGGGCACCTTGAGACGAACGAAACCGAAACGGAGCGACCTTGGTTGCAAAAGCCGGCAGGGGCACGCCCAAGACGGTTTCAGCCGCGACCGCTTCTGGAAAGACAAGAAAGAGAACGACCGCGAGTCGGGAGAGCAAGGAAACGACGCGCCTTTTACTGGAGCGGTGTCCTGCGCGCAAGTCGAAAAGTCTTCGCATCTTGGAGGGCAGCATCTTCGAGGCCACCACCGGCTGCAAGCGCTTCGTGAGCAAGGGAGGCCCTCGGCAGACCCACGACAGAACTTCAGCCGTGGGTGAGGTCCGGCTGACCCGGGGTCGGCCCGGCAGTCCCTCTTGCGGCCGGAGGCTCGGGCGTCTGGGCTGGCGAGCGAGGCTCTCTGACTGGCAATGGCATCTAAAGGTACCTAGGTTTTGATTTGGCACGCTACCTGAAGACGTAAAGCCCTTGGAACCGTAAAGACTGTCGAGGTGCCTTCATGTCTGCCGCTCCCTCCTCCGTAATGGCGGTTGCCCTGCTCGCGCTGCTCGCCGTAACGGGGCCGGCGTCGGCCTACCAGCTCAAGGACAACGGCGAAGGCGCGGTTGTTCGGTGGCCGGCCGGTGACGTGACCTTTCATGTCTCGGAGGCCGGCTCGAAGGATCTCGCGATGAATGAGGTGAAGCGTATCGTGAGGGCGGCATTCTCCGAGTGGTCCAAGGTGGAGGGCACCTCCCTCAAGCTGAAGATGGGCGAGCCGACGGCCGAGGCACCGGGCTTCTACCGGGGGCAGGCGAACACCAACGTCGTCGCGTTTGCGCGGGACGCCTGGCCGTTCGAGACCGACGCGATGGCCATGACCATCACGGCGTTTCGGCAGAGCACCGGCGAACTCGTCGATGCCGACATCGTCGTCAATGAACTTCACCATACTTGGGGCGAGGGCGAGGCGGCGGCGAACGACCTCCAGAACGCATTAACCCACGAGGTCGGTCACTTCATCGGCGTGGCGCACTCCGACAAGAGCGAGGCCACGATGTTCTCGAGCGCGTCCACCTTCGAGACCAAGAAGCGCTCGCTCGACGTCGACGACCTCGCCGCGCTGCGGGCCTCGTATCCGGGCACGAACGCGAC
This sequence comes from Myxococcales bacterium, assembly GCA_009692505.1. Lineage (GTDB taxonomy): Bacteria > Myxococcota_A > Bradymonadia > UBA7976 > UBA1532 > SHZC01. Next base: position 19,740 of record SHZC01000002.1, on the reverse strand, counting down.
GGTCCGCACGGTGCAAGCCACCGTGGCGCCCCCGACCCCAGGAACCGACGCGGCCGCGGCCCCAGCAGCCGACGCGCCCTCCGGCCCGGTCGACGACGACTACGCCCAGACGAAGATGCAGGGCTGCGCCTCGTCGACGGGACTTGGTGGGTCCCCGCTCTGGCTTGTGTTGATCCTGGCCGCCCGAGCGCTCACACGCAGGGTCTCGAGCGGCGAGGCCGGCGTGCGGTCGACCCTGACGGCCGCGCTCATGCTCGGCGTGCTCTCGTCTCCCATCACCCTGCTCTCGTCGGCCAACGCAACGGTCTCTCGCGCCGAGACGCTCTCGACGCTCTCGGCGCGGGCTTCGGAGGTGGCCGTCGGACGGGTGGTCGACTTGAAGATGCGCTGGCAGCGTGGGCTCATCGTCACCGACGTCACGCTCGAGGTGCATGAATGCGTGAAGGGGGTCTGCGGGGCCGGCGAGGCGCGCCTCGTGATCCAGGTGCTGGGCGGCGCGCTCGACGGCTACGTCATGGAGGTTGAGGGTCTGGCTCGCTTCGGTTTGGGCCGAGAGGTGCTGGTGTTTCTCACGAAGAAGGGGGGCTTCGCGCCCGACGGCCGGGTCCGATTCGAGGTCGTCGGGCTCGCGCAGGGGCAGTTTGAGGTGGTCGGCACTCCGGACGGGTCTCCAAACGACGCCCTCCTCGTTCGAGACCTCGATGGCCTCGAACTCATCGGCCCGAACCGGGCACGGACGGAGGCGGAGTCGGTCTTGAGCCTCGAAGATGTGCGAGACGAGATCAGCCGTTCCAATCTGCCCTGAGCCCACCGTCGCTCGCCGACCCACCATTTACGACCGCCCCCTCGCGTGTTATACGCGCCCGTCCCTGTCGGCAGGCTCGAGCGCGCAGGCACTCCAATCGTCGCGCTCCCGGCGGCCGATCGGGGGCTGTCCCAGGTGCCGGCTGTGGCGGGAAGAGGAATTTCGAGCGGTTGGCTCGGCTCAGGAGGCGGATTTGTCGACGGTCGAAAACGGTACGGGTCGGACGAGCGGGGCGGCCGAGTCGAGGGTGGTCTCGACCACCGTGATCTGCGGCGGCTGCGACGCGATCTATGGGGCGACCTATACGGGCGTGCTCAACGCGAGCACATCAAGCGAGCAGGTCGAGGCGTTTCGCGCTGACGGCTTTGGCGGCATGAACCGCTCAAGCTGTCCAAAGTGCGACGCCCTTCATGTCATCGAGGAGGCCTGCGTCGTCGTCGTGCCCGAGCTCCGACGGGTCTACATCGTGGTTCCCGACGGTCAGCGGCACGCCACCCAGTCGCGCCGCGCGGCCTTTATTCGAGACGTCGAGAGCTGCGCGTCGGGCCTCGTCGATCCGTACCTGCTCGAGCCCATCGTCGTCGTGGGTGCTCAGGCACTCGGACGCGCGGTTGACGGCCTGCGTTTCCAGCTTTCAGCCCGACCGAGCGTGACTTTGCCGCCGACTGCCGAGCCTGCCCGCCTGTCGGTGAAGCCGGTCACCGAGCCGGCCGTGTCCCTGGCCGTGTCCCCGGCCGTGTCCCTCACCGCGCCGATGGTCGCGCTCCCCATGATGTCGGAGCCCGAGACGCCCCCGGTCGTGACGGCCCCGGTCGTAACTCAAGCGTCGACACCCAAGAGGAGCGTGCAATCGGCGCGACCCATCAAGGTGCCGCCCCCGCTTGAGACCTTGTCCGTCGACGTCTCCATCGAGAGCGTCGAGGCCTCGGTCTCCGTCGACGTAGGCAGCGAGGTTACAGCCGTCCGGGGCGAGCCCTCAAACGACGCCCAGTCGGGGCCCTCACCGATGCCTTCAGTGCCGGTGTGGAACGCCGAGATTGACGCCGGTTGGGCCATGGAAAACGAGGCGCCTTCCGGCCTCGAAGACCCAACCCACGTCGTCCAAGTGGAGAAGCTCGTCCCGACGCCGAAACGCGCAGCGGGGCCCACCTTCGACACCACGCGAGCTGGCCTCTCCGACGGCTACCTGACGCTCGTCGATGATCGAGTCCTGGCAACAGTCCGCACGTCGCTCGACCGCGCCAATGCGTTCGCGCAGGGCGAAGCGGCGCTCGGATTCCAGTATCATGTCACGCCGTCCGGGCCGGTCCTGGATCTGATGATGTCGCGGTCGACCGGCGGTGACATCGTCGACCACCTCTACTGGGTCGTTGAACCGGACGCTCCGGGGGTCTCGCCGATCATCGACGCCCTGTGCCGCGAGTTCTCCGTGGACGTGGTCCTGCACCAGACGGACGGCTCCTTTGTCGCGCGACGGATGTTCCAGGAACCGCTCGCGGCCAACGTGCAGACGGCCGTGAGCCTCTGGCGGCAGTCCGGTCGACGCGGTGATTCGGCAGCCGCCCGTCGGCTCTTCGAGGCGCCGGAGTACGACCGTGTCGGGCGCCTGAAACACAACTTCACCGCGGACACCTTCGAGGTCTTGATGTCGGCTCGGGCGGCGCGTCTGGCGCTCGGGATCGTCGCCTACTGGAGTGCCCCGGAGCGGCGCGAGTACCTCACGCGGGTTCGCTCATTCCCCGAGGCGCACTTCGAGGCCATCGTCCTGCGCGTGCTCCGCTTCGCCATAGACTTCGGTTTGTCGATGGAGCCCCACCTGCGGCAGCGCGCGATCGACTTGGGCCTGGCGGAGAGCTCGACACACCTCCTTCGGTCCGCAGTCTCAAACTTCGCCGAGGTCTGCCTCAATTTGAAGCCGAATGAGCTCGAGCCCCTTGATGTCTGGGAGAACTGGGAGTCGCTCTTCGCGTTTGCCGACGAGCTTGAGGAACCGGTCGACGAGGAGATCGAGGACCTCGCGGCCATGGCGATGGAGCGCGCCCGCGAAGCCGCCCAGAACAGTGAGTCGGGCGAGCGCAGCACCGACGAGGACTCCATCGAGCTTCTGGAGGCAGGTGAGCTGTCCGACCTTCGTCTGGGGGACCTCGAGGCACTGCTCGCGGAGCCCGGCGCCCGGGTCGAGGCCTCGCTGGCGTTGCTGTCGAGGGGGGCGTCCTCCCACGCGATCTCGATCTTCGAAGCCATGCGCCGCATGTCACGAGACCAGCTCCTCCGTGTCGTGCCCGCCGCGCTCGCGCTCGGCCCGGCGTTCGAGGGATCTTTCTTGGGTGCCCTTCGCTCCAAACGAGTGAGCTTTCGCCTCGTCGCAGGCCTCTTCCTCGCCGAGATCCGCTCCGAACGCGCCGTCACGCCGCTGCTTGTGGTCATTCAGGCGGCGCGACCGGAGGAGTGGCAGTTTTTCGCGCGGGCTTGTGCGCGGATGGGGCGTCGCATCCTCGGCCCGACCCTCAAGCGGGTGTCGACGATGGGCGACAAGGACGGCCGGCTGGCCTTCGCGCTCGCGCTCTTGGGACCGGAGGCCCGGAGTGCCCTGGCCGCGGCCTCTGAGCGGGAGACGAACGAGAATGTCCGAAGCTGTCTGAAGGACGCCATGAATCGGGCGAGCGAGGTGAGCTTCGGCGATCCGGCGGACTTCCAGGAGCGCCTCTCGGATGCCTTCTCGGCTTGCGGACCCGACGCGGTGGGACCTGACTTCGACGAGGATTTGGAGTCCGTTGATCTGGGTCCAGGCGCGAGCGTGCACGACCTCGACGGGGATGTGGAGATCGAGGGTCTGGAAACGGGTCGGTTGAAGTAAGGGGGCGCGAGCGTCTTGCGAATCGGTATTTTCTCGGATGTGCACGCGAACCTCGAGGCGCTCGAGGTCGTGATCAACGCGCTTCGTGGGAAGCGGTGTGACTACTTCGTCTGCCTCGGAGACGTCGTGGGCTATGGCGCCCAGCCCAATGAGTGCTGCGACCTGATCCGCGAGGTGGCGAACGCGACGATCCTCGGGAACCACGACGCGGCGGTCTGTGGGCGCATGGACTATAGCTACTACCGCGCGCCCGCCCGGCAGGCTCTCGACTGGCATTCCCGAATCCTGTCGAAGGAGAACCTCGCCTGGCTCCGCGGGCTGCCCTACACCCACAGCATCGAGGACGTGGGTTTCAGCCACGGCTCACCGGCCCATACCGAAGACTTCGAGTACATCTTCGCGACCGACCAGGTCCGAGAGCTTTCGGTTCGGCTCAAGGACTTCAAAGCGGTCCAGTTCATCGGGCACTCGCACCTGTGCAAGTGCTTCAGCTACGACGCGACATCGGCCCACGAAGTCCTGCATACGCGCTTCCGCTGCGACCCCGAGCGTTACTACGTCATCACGGCGGGTAGCGTCGGGCAGCCGCGCGACTACGACTCGCGCGCCTGTTTCGGCACCTACGACACCGAGACACGCCAGTTCGAATATGGCCGCATGGCCTACGACGTGGAGTCGGCTGCGCGAAAGATCTTCGAGGCTGATCTCGCGGTTGCGTTTGGGAAGCGGCTCTTCCTCGGCGTCTGAAGCGGGCCCCTGCCTTAGATCACCCGCGAGAGGTGTCCGCTGAGGCGATACAGGGCGACCATTCGTTCGGGATCCGAGACGAGGACATCGCCGTTTTCGAGATGGGCAAACTCAAGCGGCGAGAGTCGATCGAAGCTGACGACGCTGATGATACGTCCCGTCCGCGGATCCACCACGCGCAGCCCGGCCCCGGGAATCAGGAGCAGCCCCCTGTGGCCGAATGGGGTCGGTGTCGCGATGGAGTCACCGCCGCCCTCGTCTCCGGGAAGTGTCCAGCTTAATGACCCGGTCAAGGCGTCGCGAGCCTCGACCTGACCATCGCTCGCGACGGAGACGAGCATCCCGCCGTACAGCGTGATGCCGGTGGCCGTGGTCCGATGCTGGGTATGGGCGTGGATCTCGCCCGTCAACAGCGAGACGCGATGACAGAGGAGCCCGTCGCCGGCATGGAGCGCGACCCACGCAAAGGCGCCGTCGACCAAGGGCGGTGAGGCGAGCGCTCCCACGAGGCTGAGCTGCATCCGGGCAATGCCTGAGCCCGGATCGACGACAGTAACCGTCGAGCGACCGGCGCGAGTCGACGCGAGCAGGAGCCCCGATGCGGTGACCCGAGGACGGTCGATGAGCGGATCCCCGAGGGACACTCGGAAGCGCAGGTGCCCGTTCTCCTTTTGGAGCGCGTAGAGAAAGCCGTCCTCGGCGTCGCAGTAAACAAGCGGACCCGAAACGTGGAACCCCAGCGCCATGCCGGCGGCGGTACGGGTCGTCCAGAGCGTGTGACCATCACCGCGGTCAAGCGCGGTGACGTTGCCGGCTTCGCTCGCGACGAAGAGACGCTGTCGGTCGCAGGCGAGGGCGGCGACCGGACCTAAGCTGACGACGGCGGAGGCGGTCCAGACGGTCTGACCATCTCGAGGATTGATGAAGACAAGGCGTCCGTTCTCTCGGCGCATGAGCGGGACGCGAGCACCGCTGCAGGCCGCCCCGAGGTCCGCCCCGAGGTCCGCCCCGAGGTCCGCCCCGAGGTCCGCCCCGCGGTCCGCCCCGAGGTCCGCCCCGAGGTCCGCCCCGAGGTCCGGTCGACGCCAGACCACCCGGCCCGTCTCGGTATGAAGTCCGATGAGGCCCCGCTGGGTCTGGAGGACGTGGGGGGTGCCCGGCGTCGGTGAGAGGCTCGGCAGGATCTCGAAGCTCGTCAGCGGCCGCCGCCAGAGGCATCGAAACGAAACATGGTGCAGGCGGGCGACCGGCAGCTGAGCGACCATAGGACCGGAGGTCTCGAGCTGCCCTTCATCCTCGGAGAGCGGCGCGCCGAAGATGGGCGTCGCGCTTTCAAGGTCAAGCCAGCGGAGGGCCGCGTCGACCGTCTCTCGCCAGCTCCTGCGCAGCTCCACCGAGCCGGGCCACCGCGTGACAGTGGCCCGGAGGTGCGCGAGGAAGGCGACGACCGGGACCATGAACTGGTGAGGATCGCGGGCTTGTCCGAGGCGCTTGGCCGTGACGCGCAGAAGGTCGCCCTCACGCGAGACGGTCAACCGGAGTTGGCCCCCAGAGGGCACCTCGAGCGTGCTCAGGGACCGTCGACCACTCCTGCGGCACGCGGCGAGCGTGGCCTCGATCAGGTCGCCGAAAAATGCCTTCGCGGCGACCGCATCACACTCCAGGCTCAGGGTCGGCTCGCCGGACACGAGCGTCAGGCGCCCGCCCCGCCTGCCACGCGCGCCGAGATAAACCGGGAAGATGCCTGGCGCCGCGAGCGGAGAAGGGACGACGGTCGAGGCCTCTTTCGCGCTCGGGAGTAGGGGCACTTCGGCCGCTCGGTCGAGCTCCGTCAGCCGGCGCTTGAGGGCGACCACGCCGATCCGCCGGGCGAGGTGGCGGTCGTGCAGGAGGAGCTCTCTGAGGTACTCGGTCGCGGCGGCCTTGACCGCGGCGTTCAGGTCAGGGAGGAGGACCGGCTCGTCGACGACGATGGCCCGACCCGCGGCGTCCACGAGGCTCATCTCAACATGGGTCGCACGCCGCACGAGCTCGACCTGGTGGGCGTTGCGTACGAGGCGCGCGCGCGCTCTTTGGCAATGACCCTCCGTGAGTGCTGCGACGGCGCTCACGAATTCGGTGAAAAACGTGGTGGCGTCGTCCTCTTGAAGATGGGCCGTAAACGACCGGTCTCCGACTCGTACTTCGAGGAAATCGAGCACCGCCGCTCGCCCCTTTGGCGTGGCGAAATGCCGAAAGCGACGGGCGAACCCAATTACGATGGGCTCGGGGGCACGCAGTGGTGCGGAGTGCTCAGTCACAGGTCAACGGTCGCACGGGGTTCCGGTGGCATCAAGGTTCGCGGGATTTTCGTACGAGTCCGCCGCCGGGTCGCATAGGATGCGCCGCCTATGCTCGGGTCCAACGATATTGAATCGACGCTTCAGACTTTGTCTTCGCTCCTTCGTCACGCCGGAAGGCCGCTTCATCTTCGCCGTTTGGCGGAGTTGGGGCTCGCGGCCGATGGGTTCGGTCCCGCGTTTGACGACGCCGGAATCGAGGCCGTTCTGGAGCACCTTCAGCGATGTGCGGCCTCGCCCGACGCCGGTCGCTTCCTGAAGCGCATCCGGCCGGGCGTGTTCGCCCACACTTCTGGCGCTTCTGAGTACGGGTCCGGTCCGATTCAGGCTGCGGTCTTGACGACGCCCGACGATGGCGCGGCAGACGGCGTCGATCGAAACGGCCGGCGACGACGGAGGAAGACCGCCGATCTCGCTGGAGATTCGCCGGTCGCGCCCCTCTCCATTGACGACGCCGTCGACGAATCCGAGGCCGCTGCGGATTCGCAGGTCCGGCTGGCGGCGTTGTGGGCCCATCTGGAGGCCCGGGCGATGCTGTCGGTGGGCCTTGAGGCCGGGTTGACGAGCGCGTCGGAGCCCGCCCAATCGCCCCCCGTGGCGGAAAAGGCGGCCTCCCCGGCTCGCAGTCGTCTCAAGACCAAGCTCTCGGAGCGGCAGCGTGAAAAGGCGGCAGACGCGGCCGCGGTGCCGGCCCAGCCCGCCCCGACCTTCCGCGCCGAGGAGCTGCATCTGGCTCTGGCCCAGCATCAGGCTGAGGTCGAGCAACACCTCGTTGAGCGGCTTCGCGACCTCGGGGACGCCGCCTTTGTTCGGCTCGTCACGGAGGTCTCGCTGCGCGCCGGGCTCCGCGAGCTGGAGGTGATGGGGCCCGCGGTCGGTGGAAAAGTGCTCCTTATGGGTCGCTCGGACGACGACGCGGCGGTGCCCGTTGCGGTCGTCGCGCGCCGATCTTCGGCCGACATGAGCGCCGAGACGGTCGGCAAGCTTCGACCCGCGCTCATGGAGCTCGGCGCGGAGCGTGCGGTCGTCCTGCATACGGGCGGCTTCAGCGACGCCGCCCGCGCCTTGGCGTCCCTCGGACCGCGCGGCACCCTGACTCTCATCGACGGTATGGAGTTCGCGCGCTTCCTGCTCGACCACGAGTTGGGCGCGCGCCCGCCGTCAGTGCAGCTCGCGCAGATTGATGAAGCCTTCTTCGCCACCCTCGGCTGAGCGCGCGGCCCACGAACCCTCGGGGTCGTCTCGCTCGGCCAAGCGGCCCCTTGTTCGCAAGGTGCTCCTCGCCTTAGGGGTCGCGCTCGCGACGGCCGCCCTCCTCTCCCTTCGCGCCGGTCACTCGGCCGAGACCATCGCCCTTGAGACTGACCCTGAGACGCCGGCGCAGGCCGACGCGCGGGCGATCTCCGCCCTGCTGCTCGGCACCTTCTCGATGACGGTCGATCCCGCCGAGCTCTACGTCGCCGAGACGGCCGACGCGCCGCTCGGACCCGGGCGGGGGCTCGTCGTCGCTTTCGCCGCGGTCCCCCCGGGCCACTCGGGCCCCTCCAGCCCCTCTGGGGACACCGCGACGGACGTCTTTCGATGGACCCTGAGGCTCTCCGAAAACCGCGCGTCGCTCGCCGCGTCCAGGCTCGTCAACCTGACCCGAACGACCTCCGGCGAGGAGCGCGTCGTGGCTCTGGACGCCGCGCGCCTGGCCTACGTCTTCGGGAAGGTCGGTCGAGTCGAGGGCGTGCGTGTCCTGGACTTCTCCATCGACGACAGCGTGAAGGACGCCTCGCTCTTGGCGACCGCGATAGGCCGCCTCTCCGCCTGGCAGAGCTTCGATGTCTGGCGCAATCCCGGACGATGGGACCTGCTCTTGGTCAAGCCACTTGACCAACCGACTGACCAACCGACTGACCAACCGTCAAAATCGCCACGGACAGAGATCGGCGGCCGTTTCGAGGGCTCGACGTTCGTCGCCGCTCTCGACGGCCAGGAGTGGTTCCGCGTCGAGGCTGATCCCGAGGGCGCGCTGAGTCTTAAACCGAGCGAGTTGGGCGCGCTGCGGCGTGGAGGGGCACCGCCGCTCGAGATGATGAGCCTCCTCGCGGACGTCCTGCGCAGCTCAGCCGTGATGGGGACTGCCCGCGTGGCCGCGCTCGAGGCCATGGTGCTCGAAGCGCGTGACGCCCTGCTCCGCCTCCGCCACCAGCTCTTTCCCACCCAGGAGGACCGCCTCCCGGTGGCTCAGAGCGTCGAGATCCCCGCAGCGCGCTGGGCATCTTGGCCGCCCACGGCGCTGCCGATCCCCGAAGGCGAGCGCGTCCCCGGAGAGGGGCTCTGGGTTGATCCCTGGGGAGGAACGAACGCGGCCATTCTCCGCACCTTCGTCCGCGTGGATCCCGCCCGCCCCTATGAGCGCGTCTACCTCTTCGCGCTCGACGCCCGCCGCCTCGCGTTGCGCTTCGTGGCCGGCACAGTGGACCCGCGCTCCACGACCGGGACTCAGGGCAGCGGTCGCATCGCCGAGGTCGACCGCCCGTCGGTCGTGGCGGCCTTCAACGGGGGCTTCAAGACCGAGCACGGGGCATACGGGACCGTCGAGCGGTCGCTCGTGGTCATCCCCCCGCAGGCGGGCGCGGCGACCGTCGCGCTCGACGCCCTCGGACGAGCGCGCTTCGGTGTCTGGGACGTGCCGTCTGGGGCGTCTCCGGGCCTTCCTCCGGGTGTCTTCTCGCTTCGACAGAACCTCGCGCCGCTCATCGACGCGGGTATCGTCAACCCCTCGCGCACTCGGCAGTGGGGGCAGCTCGTCTCGAGGCTCGATGAGGCGCATACCCCCCGATCGGCGCTCGGCGTCACGGAGGCCGGCATCGTGGTCTTTGGGTGGGCTTCTGCCACGTCCGCCGAGCAGCTCGGTGAGGCCCTGCGGCGCGCGGGGGTTCGGTTCGCGTTGCACCTCGACATGAACCCTATTCATACCGGGCTCGAGCTCTACGTGCCTCAGAAGGGCGAGCTTGTGGCCATGCCCGGGACCGATGAGATGGACTTCCGCGCTCGTCGATGGCTGGAAACCGACGGCCGAGACTTCTTCTACTTGACGACCGTGGCGCAGGCGGCCGAGCCGTCGAGCGAACCGCAAGACCTCGGTGACTTCCAAGTCGAGCAAGCGCGACGGGCGGTCCATCTGCATCGACTCGACGGCGTGCGGCCCGTCTTCGTGCCCGGTACGGCCGAGCTTTCGGCCTCGGATACGTCGCGCATCCCAAGGAAGCTGAAGTTGGCGGCTGCGCCGGTCATGGCCATCGACGTGGGCCTGAGGTTGAGGGGCGAAGGCGCGGGGCTCGTCTCGGGTGAGCACGCCTGGGTGGAGCCGCGCCCCGGCTTGTCGACGTTCTGGGTCGACGCCGACGGAGAGCCGCACATCGGACTGTGGACCGCCGAGCAGCCCCTCGCCGCCCACATGATCCAGGGCGTGTCGCTGATTGAAGCGGGTGAGATCGTCACGACACCGCCACCGCCCGGCGGACCCGACCGAATCGGCGTGGAGAGCGGCGCGGACAGCGGCGCGGACAACGGCGCGCGCGGCCTCCACGTCGCCCTCGGACTCGAAGCCAACGGGGCCCTCCTCATCGTCACCTACGCCGCCGAGACCCCGAGCCGCGCCGTCGCGCGCGTCCTCTTCGACGCGGGGGCCGTGGACGCGGTGCAGGTCTCCAGGCGCTTGAACGACGACACGGGCAACCTCCGCTTCTTCGAACTGAGCGGTGACCGACTCCTGCAGCGACGGTCCCTCGGAGGGCTTCGCGAGCCCGCGTCACTTCGGCCGACGGCGGGGACCACCATGCTCCTCCTGCCGCGCCCACCGACCCGGCGCGCTTGGGTCGTGACCACGTTCCGCCCGTGACGCCGGCGAAAACCGGCAAAGTTCTTGCTGAACATGCAGGTGGTTTTATATCCTACATCTCGCACCCACTTGGAGATGTATATGTCGACCGCAACGAAGACCCTGTTCCTCGCCCTCTTGCTCGTTACGACCTCCCTGGCCACGGGCTGCGCGGACTCGCCTCCCGGTGTCGACGGGGCCCGGTTCACCTCCGGCTCCTCCGTCAGCGCGATGTCCTTGCCTTCGATGGCCGGCCGACTCAGGGCCTCCGAGCACGTCCGCGCCGGCCGGGACTCGATGGGTCCGCAGCGCGAGTTGTCGCCCGAGCTCTCCGTGGTCGCTGCTGTCGGCAAGTCGGGCCGATAAGCGGGTCCGCCGGAATGTCGATGCGCAGCATGACGGGCTTCGGCCGCTCAGGGAGCGCGGGGGAGCCGGCCTACTTCGTCGAGGTCCGTGCCGTGAACCACCGCCACCTCGACCTCAAGACCCGACTGCCCCACGAGCTCATCGGCCTCGAACCGGCGCTGCGAGCGGCCGTGGCGGCGCGCATCCGACGAGGCCGCATCGACCTCAATGTCTTTGGGGGGGGCGGGAGCGGTGACGCTCCCATCGCATCGGAGGTCGTCGTCAACGAGGCGCTCGCCCGGAGCCTGCTCGAGGCCCATCGCCGCGTGGCCTCGGACCTCGGGGTGGCCCTCGTCGTCGACTCAAGAGCCCTCCTCTCGTTTCCCGGCGTCGTGACCCCGAAGCTCATCACGGAGGCGAAGCCGGACACAGCCCAAGCCGTGTTGCTGGCCGTGACCCATGCGCTCGACGGCCTCGTCCAGATGCGCGAGGTCGAGGGCGCGGCCCTGAGCCTCGAGCTGCTGCGACGCCTCGCCTCGGTCGAGTCCTTGTGCGCCCAAATTTCGGAGCGCGCACCCGAGCAGGCGTTGGTCTACCGGCAGCGGCTCGAGGCTCGCCTCAAGGAGCTCCTCGCGACGATCGGCGTCGGGTCGGACCCAAGCCGGATCCTGCATGAGGTGGCGAGCTTCGCGGAGCGCGTAGACATCGCCGAGGAGCTCTCCCGCCTGAACAGCCACATCGCCCAGACCCGCGCGCTCGTGACCGGGGCTGCGGCGGCGGCCGAAGACGGCATCGGACGGAGGCTGGACTTCTTGTGCCAGGAGATGTTTCGTGAGGCGAACACGGTGGGCAGCAAGGTCTCCGACCTCACGCTCTCCGAGTGCGTCGTCGAGGTGAAGGCCGAGTTGGAGCGTCTGCGCGAGCAGGTGCAGAACGTGGAATGAGGCCTTGACCCTTCTGATCATCGCGGCCTGTAGCGGCACTGGGAAGTCGACGATGGCGCGGCGCCTCCTCGAGCTTCATACGACCCTCCGCCTCAGCGTGAGCCACACGACCCGCGCCCCGAGGCCGGGCGAGCTGGACGGCGTCGCCTATCACTTTATCGATCGGGCCTCCTTCGAGGGGCGAATCGCGCGGCGAGACTTCGTGGAGTGGGCCGAGTACGCCGGGCACCTCTACGGCACGTCCACTCGCGAGGTCGACGACGCCCACCGCGATGGCTGCGACCTGCTCTTCGACGTCGATGTCGTCGGGGCGGCGGCGCTCAAGGCCCGCTACAGCGAGTCTGTCAGCGTCTTTATCCTGCCCCCTTCGATGGAGGTCCTGGGCGATCGGCTCCGGAAGCGCGGCACGGACGATCGGGAGGTGGTCCTTCGCCGGATGGGTGTCGCCCGGGCTGAGCTCGCTGTCGCGCACACCTTCGACCATCTCATCATCAACGACGTGCTCGAAGACGCCGTGCGCGAGATTGAGTGCGTCTACCTCTCTGGCCGTTCCCGCACGTCTGAGCGTCGCCTATGGCTTCAGAGATTTGGCGTGATCGACTAGGCTGACCACGATGATTCGCCTCGACGATGTGACCGAGCTCCTGAGCAAACATCACCCAGGTGCCGACGTGGAGATGGTGCGCCGGGCCTACGTCTTCAGCGCCGCCGCCCATCGTGGCCAGACGCGCCGGAATGGCGAGCCCTACCTCGTTCACCCCCTTGAGGTGAGCCACATCGTGGCGCAGCTTCGGCTCGACGCGCCGAGCGTGGCCGCGGCCCTGCTTCACGACACGGTCGAGGACACGGTCGCGACGGTCGAGGACATCGAGGCGCAGTTCGGCAAGGACGTCTGCTTCCTCGTGGACGGCGTCACGAAGCTGGAGAAGCTCAACTTTCACAGCGCGGAGGAGGCGGCCGCCGAGAACTTCCGCAAGATGCTCATCGCCATGAGCCGTGACCTCCGGGTCATCTTGGTCAAGCTGGCGGACCGTCTTCACAATATGCGGACGCTCTCGCACCTGCCCCCCGAGAAGCAGAAGCGCATCGCGCAGGAGACCCTCGACATCTTCGCGCCCCTGGCCAATCGGCTGGGCGTAAACTGGCTGAAGATCGAGCTCGAGGATCTGTGCTTCAAGTATCTCTACGCGGACGAGTATCGGGAGCTGGCCGACCTCATCAAGAAGACCCGCCGCGAGCGCGAGCAGTACATCGATCGGGTCAATGAACAGCTCGACGCCGAGCTGAAGAAACATGGCGTCAAGGGCGACCTCAACGGACGGCCCAAGCACCTCTGGTCCATCCGGCAAAAGATCAAGATCTCGGGGCAGGCCTTCGACAGCCTCTTCGACATCCTCGCGTTCCGAATCGTCACCGAGCGGCTCTCCGAGTGTTACGAGGCGCTCGGCTTGGTGCACAGTCTGTGGAAGCCCGTCCCTGGCCGATTCAAGGACTACATCGCGCTGCCGAAGCCCAATGGCTACCAGTCGCTCCACACGTCTGTGATGGGGCCTGAGGGCGAGCGCATCGAGATCCAGATTCGGACCGAGGAGATGCACCAGTTCGCCGAGTTCGGGGTCGCGGCCCACTGGACCTATAAAGAGGGCCAATACGGGATGCACCACCGCGACGCGAGCGATAAGTTCGCCTGGCTGCGGCAGCTCCTCGAGTGGCAGAGGGATCTCCAGGATCCGACCGAGTTCATGGAGATCGTCAAGGTCGATCTCTTCGCCGATGAGGTCTACGTCTTCACGCCCAAAGGCGAGGTCAAGGCCTTCCCGCGGGGGGCGACGCCGCTCGACTTCGCCTACTCCGTGCACACGGATCTCGGGCATGAGACGACGGGCGCGCGGGTCAACGGCTCGATCGTCCCGCTGCGCTACGAACTCCAGAACGGCGACGCCGTCGAGATCATCCGGACCACCGGCAGCAAGCCCGGCAAGGACTGGATGTCCCTCGTACGATCGGGGCGCGCCAAGGCCAAGATCCGCAACTACCTGCGCCAGGAGACGCGGGAGCGGATGGTCCTGATCGGCGAGGAGCTCATCGAGAAGGAGGTCAAGAAGTATGGCCTCTCCCTGACCAAGCTGCGTCGCTCGGGCAAGCTCGCCGAGGTGCTCTCAAAGCATAAGTTTCGTACGGAGGCCGAGTGCCTCGTCGCGCTCGGCTACGAGAAGATTCGCATCGACGCGCTGCTGCCGGATCTGGTCCCGGCCGACAAGCTGGAGAAGGGGCCACAGGAGGCGGACAGCAACCCGTTTGCCAAGGTCTTCAAGAAGTTCATGCCCAAACGTGAGGGGGGCATCGTCGTCGACGGGATGGACGACATCGCGACGGTCTTCCCGAAGTGCTGCGCCCCGGTCCACGGCGACCCTATCGTGGGCTTCGTCACGCGTGGCCGCGGCATCACGATTCATCGCAAGGACTGCGTGCAGGTCGGCAACTACGATCCGGCGCGCCGGATGGATGTGCACTGGGACAGCCAGAGCCGCCTTCTTCGGCCCGTCGACATCCGCATCTACAGCGTCGACACCCCCGGGCTGCTCGCGAGCATCAGCCAGTCTTTCCACTCGGCCGGCGTGAACATCAGCGCGGTCAACTGCAAGACGAGCCTCGATAAACGCGCGGTGAACAACTTCACCGTATTGGTCAATAACCTTGACCAACTGCGGAAGGTCATCTCGATGATCGAGAAGATCGACGGCGTCACCTCGGTGGAGCGCATCGCCGGCTGACGACGTCTAGTCGGCGAGGGCCCCGGCATCGATCCAGTCGCGGAGCAGCGCCACGAGTCGATCGTCGAGGAGCACGGCGGCGTTCTTGGGCATGTGGGAGGCGACCCGCCGACGGTCGTCGACCGGTCCGCACAGAGACACGACCTGGTAGAGCCAGCTGGCGAGCGCGTCACCCGGTGAGACGAGTCGAAGGATGGTCTCGGCCTGGACGTCGTGGCGGACGAGCGCGTCACGGAGGGCCTGACCCGTCAGATCGAGGGCGAGGCCGGCCGCTGGGGTGAGGCCGCCGTGGCACGAGGAGAAGGCGCACGACGGTCGGAAGACCTGCGCGCTTACATTGGCCAGCGTGGGGGCCATGACCGCGGCGGCCTCAGGGTTCGCGTCCCGACAGGTGGGCGTCTCGACCGGATCGAGAAGGAGACCTTCATTCGGCGGCAGGTAGAGGGGGGCTGCCCTCTCATCCTCGGTCGGGGGCCCCTGCGTGGGCTTCTTTGGGAGCGGCAGGACGCGGCACGGTCCCTCGAAGAGCTGTCGATCGCCGGAGCCCCCCGACTCCACCCCCGCGCTCCCAGACTCGACGCCTGCGTCGAGCAGCACCCCAAGCTCCGCGAAGCCCAACATCATGCACATCTCGCCCTCGGCCAGGCCGTAGCTGATGGAGCGCGAGGTCGGGTTGCGGTAGCTGCATGAGAAGCGCAGGCCCGTCGCGCCGGCGTCCTTGAGCGAGAGGGGCGGATCAAACGAGGCGCCGTGGGCGTCGGCGTCGAAGCCCGAGACCTGGAACAGCGACTCACCGTCCCGAGGTCCGCCGGCCAGCGAGAGGTCAAAGCCGTCGCCAAAGGCGTGGTAGTGCGGCAGGACGTAGAAGAGCTTGAGCTCGAAGGGGTCGCCGACGGCGTTCTCCACGGGTGTCTTGAGATCGCAGGTGGACTGGAAGCGGCTGCTCGCCTCGGGGGGGAGGTGCAGGTCGTTGTAGTAGAGCCGGAACGGCGTCGCCACCGTCCGGACGGCCGCCGGATGCAGCAGCGTGAGGCCCGCTTGCAGCGAGGTGTTGAGCCGCCGACCGCCGAGGTTGAGCAGGTGAATCGCCGCGATGATGCGGTGCCTCGGCGGCACCTTGATGACCACGCCGTCGCCGAGGCGCTGACGCTCGAAGAGGGACTGCGTGGACTGGGCGAAGATCGCCGTGCCGAGGAGCACGGCTTTTGTCTCGGTGAAGTCGCGCTGTGGGCAGCGAAAGAACCCATCGGGTCCGTCGAAGAACTCCTCCGGCACCACAAACCAATTGGAGTGGTGGAAGCCGCCGCCGTTCCGCATTCGCAGCTCTTCGACATAGAGGGGCTGCTCGTTTTGAAGCGTCCAGGCGGCGCACCAGCCAGCCTGCTCCTCGAAGGCGTCGACGGTGACGCTGCCGAAGTCGAAGGCGAGCGTGGCCCCCTCCGGCTCTGGGTCTTCGGCATCGACTCGGGCCGTGTCTGTCGACCCGTCGAGCGCGTCCGGCTGCGGAGGGTCCGCCGGCGAAGCGTCTGGGGCGGAAGTGCCCTGCGGGGCCGCCGCGTCACACGCCAGGAGGCAGGCGCCGAGGACCGCGAACGCGGTGAAGAAACGGACGCTCACGGGAAGAAATCGACGACGGACGTGCCATGCATCACGGCGTTCCGATCCTTCCCCTGGGGCCCGTCTTCGTGCCAGAGCAGCTTCAGCGCGTTGCCGGCATAGACCTTCTCGAGCACGTCCTCGGGCAGGCCAATCGCGTCCACCGTCCAGCGACCCTGGATGGGGGTGGGGTGGGGGATGCCGCGGTCGTTCGTCTCCAGAAAACGGAAGTGGTCGGCAAAAAAGAGAAACGCGTCGGCGATAGTGGGCTTGGTCCGGCCCGTCGAGCCCAACATCAGGCTCCGGCCCACGCCGAGATCGGTCCCGAAGAGGATGCGATCCTGATGGCGAAGGAAGACCGCGCGGAGCTTCTCGGCGGAGTGCCGGCCAATCTCT
Organism: Myxococcales bacterium; assembly: GCA_009692505.1. Lineage (GTDB taxonomy): Bacteria > Myxococcota_A > Bradymonadia > UBA7976 > UBA1532 > SHZC01. The sequence goes on along the minus strand of SHZC01000002.1, from coordinate 3,066 downwards.
GGCACGCGGGCGGCGATGTCGACGAAGAGGTTGGGGTGCACCGAGAGGGCCTTGTCGATGTAGTCGAGGTTCTCCGGCCAGCAGCCGAAGTGAACCCCGATAAACGTCGTGCCCCGATGCCGCTCGACCACCCGATCCCGCGCGGCCATGAGCGCCTCAAGCCGAGGATATTGCGGCTCGGCGAACGACCAGGCGGGGTGCACGGACAGCTCGTCCCATCGCTCGTTGGCCGGGGACATGGGCTCGAAGAACGCCGCAGGATCGCCCGTGTGAATGAACACCGGCAAGCCGAGTCGACCGGCCGCCGCCCACATCGGATCGAGGCGAGGATCATCGACGGTGAGCAGCTTCGTCTCGTCTTCGGGCGTCGGCACGCCAAGGCCCAAGGACTTGCTGATCTTCAGACAGCGGGCACCCATGGCCGCGGCCTGCTCGAGCATCCTGGCTTGGCTCTCGCCGAAGCCACCCGAGGTCAGCTTCTCCCACTCCGGGTTCGCGCAGACGATCACTCGACCGTCGTAGTCCTTCGCCGCGTCGAGCGCCTCTTCGAGCCCATCCCCCGGGGCCCCGCCGGAGAGGTTGACGAAACGCGAGACCCCGTTGGCCGTGAGCAAGGCATCGGTGAAGGCGTATTGCTCCGGCGAGGTGTGCACGTGCACATCGACGATGGGGGGCCGAGCCGCCGCGATCGGGGCGTGGGCGACGGTGAGCAAGAGGGCGACGGAGCATCGAATGGCAGCGCGGTTCATGGCCGCGAAGCTACGCCCGAGCGGGCAGGGGTGCAACGCGAGCCCAACGCGATATGGTCGCCCAATCGTGTCAATTTCGTGAAGATTTGCCCCGGCTCCGGCCCCGGATATACTCTCGACGATGTCGACCGACGTTCATGTCGAGCCTGCGATTGAAGTTCGCTTTTGGGGCGTGCGCGGAAGCATTGCGACCCCCGGCGCGGCGACCGTTCGTTATGGCGGCAATACCCCGTGTCTCGAGGTACGGGCCGCCGGTCGACTCATTATTCTCGATTGCGGGACGGGGCTGAGGCTCTTGGGAAGCGCGCTTTTGGCCACGCGCAAGCCCGTCGAGGCCGACATCTTCCTCTCGCATATGCACTGGGACCACATCCAGGGGTTCCCGTTTTTCACGCCGGCATTCATCGCGGGAAACACCTTCCGGGTGCGCGGCCAGAGCAAAGGCGACCGGAGCGTGCGCGCCGTCCTCGAAGGTCAGATGACCGATCCCAACTTCCCGGTGCCGCTCTCCGTCATGGGCAGCGACCTCTCGTTTCACGAGCTTCGTTCGGGCGAGGACGTCGCCTGCGGTGAAGCGACCGTGCGGCCGGTGAGCCTGCAGCACCCCGGCGGATGTATCGGTATGCGGGTGGAACACGCCGGGCGGTCTTTTGTGTACGCGACCGACACCGAGCACGATCCGCACTCGGGCGAAGTCGACGCGGTCCTCGTCGAGCTCGCCCGAGACGCCGATGTCCTCGTCTACGACGCGATGTACACCGAGCAGGAGTACCGCGCCGGCAAGATCGGCTGGGGTCACTCGACGTACAGCGAGGCCATCCGGGTCGCCGCCGCCGCGAACGTCAAGTGCCTTTACTTGTTTCATCATGACCCGATCCACGACGACGACTACCTCGACGCACGTCTCGAGGAGTGCCGGGCGGTGGCCGCAGGCATCGATGGCCTCACCGTGATGATGGCGCGTGAGGGCGAGCGGGTCACGATCGGCTGATCTCCGGGCGCACAAGTGCCTAGACTGCGCTGCCGTGCTCTCAAACCTTCTCCTCATCCTGTTCGCCCTGACGGCGCCCCCGCGGCTCCATGGGATCGCCGTCACGCCCTACTCCGAGGCGCCGGAGCGCGGGCTGACGTTCGATGGGATGATCGACGAGATCGCCGAGACGGGGGCCAGCCACGTCTCGATCGTCGTGCAGTGGAGCCAGGCGAGCGTCACGAGCAACCTGATCGCTCCGCACCCGAAGCAGACCCAGGACGAGACGGTCATCCGCCGCATGATCCGACGCGCCCGGGCCGCCGGGCTCAAGGTCGTCGTTTTCCCGATCATCTGGGTCGAGCAGCGGGGGCCTGGGATGTGGCGCGGCACGCTTCGTCCCGAGAACCCCGGGCTTTGGTGGACCTCGCATCGGACGTTCATCTTGCACGCCGCCCAGCTCGCGCGAGACGAGGGCGCGGCCGTCTTCAGCGTCGGCAGCGAGCTCGGCTCGATGGAGGCTCAGGAGGGTCGGTGGCGGGGGCTCATCGCTGAGGTGCGCTCGCAGTTTCGCGGGCAGATCCTCTACTCGGCGAACTGGGACCACTTCGAGCACGTGAGCTTCTGGGACGCGGTGGACTTGGTCGGTCTGACGGCCTATCACCGCCTGACGACGCGACCTCCCCCCGCGAGACCCGACCTGGACGAGCTTCGGGCGGCGTGGGCGCGGATTCGCCTCGTGGTCGTCGACTTCAGCCAGCGGATTGGCCGCCCAGTCGTGTTCACCGAGGTCGGGTACCCCAGCCAGGCCAGCGCGGCCCATCGACCCTGGGACTACGCCGCCGGGAGCGCACCGGATCTCGCGCTGCAAGCGGACTGCTACCGCGCCTTCGTGGAGACCTGGCGAGACGAGGCCGCGTTGTCCGGCGTCTTCTTTTGGAACTGGTGGGGCGTAGGCGGGGCCTTCGACGCGGACTACACTCCGAGGGGCAAGCCCGCCCTGGAGCATCTGCGCGGGCTGTTTAGACAGAAGCCCTAAGGTCCAAGTCCCGCCGACGAAATCTTGCCGTTCGGCCAGAAGCCAGTAGTGTCCTGAAATGTAGGCAAATGTGGCCGTTGCTTTGGAGAGAAGCCGATGCGAGACCTCGACCGGGTGAGAGACAAGATCGAAATCCGACTCGATCCCAAACAGGTCTTCAGCCTGGGGGTCGCCACGCTGGTGTTTACGGGCGGCTTGTTTGCGGCCGGGTATTGGGCCGGGCAGCGGCAGGGTCGGCAGTCGGTCGACACGACGCCCCAGCTCGGGGCGATCGACGCGGCGGCGCGGGCGGCTCGCGAGGACGCACG